>JARKOL010000372.1 GCA_029975745.1 Myxococcota bacterium
CGGCGGACGCCGTGGGGCGCAGCGGGCGGGTCGCCGCCGTCAAGCCGGCGGCGGGAGAGCTGCCTCAAGCGGCAGCAGTCCAGGGTGGGCCGCTGGAGAGCTGGGGCAAGCCCCAACAGTCCAGGCCGGCATGCCCGGTACCCCAGCCTTACGCGACCAGGCCCCGATGATGAGGGGTTTGGTCAGGGCATGCAGCGGTACGCGCTGGCCGCCTGTGCGATGGCGACCGCGGTCCTGCTCGCGTGCGCCGATGCGGGGACGGTCGCCGGGGACCCCGGGTGGGGCGACGTACCCGGCACCGCGCTCGACACGCAGGACGCCGCCGAAGCCTCAGATCGTACAACAGGAAATGCGTGGCCATCGCTTCGGCTGCTCCTCTGCAGGAGAGCCCACAACGGCCTCAACACCCCGTCGATCTTAGGTCTGGGCTCATCTTCGAAAGGGTCCTAGTCAAACCGTCCGCGGTAGCGGGCGTGCTGTCGTTCCACGGTCCGTCGGGTGCAGGCGCGTCCGTGGGCGGGCAGGAACAGGCGGCAATCCGTTTCCAGCAGTACGGCCCAACTGGACACGATCCGCGCGCGGTCCTCGCCGAATGGGGGGAAGATGGCGCCCGGCATGACGCCGACCATGGCGTCGCCCACCAGGGCCACGTCGTCATCGACAATCACGCTGATCGAGCCCGCGGTGTGTCCCGGCGTGTGGACCAGGCGCACGCCCAGCCCGCGATCCTCCAGGTCCGTCGGGCCGTCCACCGGGATATCGACCGTGGCGGGGCGGTAGCGAAACCAGTTGCGGGCCCGATCCCCTGCGGCGGCCATCAGGGCGTGGGTCAGGAACACCGACCCCGCGGGGATCGGGCCGGCGCCGGAGGCCAGCAGGGGGGCTTCCAGCCGGTGGGCCAGCAGGGTGACTCGGAAGGTCTGCTTCAGGCTGGCGACGTTTTCGGCGTGGTCGAAATGTGTGTGGGTCAGGACCACGTCCAGGTTCTGGCCCGGGGCGACACCCGCCAAGGCGAGCGCTGTCCGCAAGCGCCCCCACGCCGCCGTCCTGCCCGTATCGACCAGCAACCGGGCGTTGCCACGGCGGACCAAAAAGCAGTTGCAGCGTCCGGAAAGCACCTGGGTGATGGTGTGACCGTTGCGGGTGGTCCAGGTTTGCATCGCGCCCTCCCAAGGCACCAAATCTACCACGACGCGGTCCGGCGGGAGTGGATCGACGAACCCGTGTGCCGAACTCGACAGGGAGCGGTGCCTTCGACATGACGGCGGCTTCGGCGGGGAGTGGTCCGGGGGATTTGCTCGCTGTCCAGAATTTGCCAGGTTGCGGGACGCGTGGAAATACCCGAAAAAAGAAAAGGAAAGGGTCCAACCCCTTGACAGTGTCCAGGGGGTGTCCAATATTTGAGGCGTGGACGGCGGAAACGGTTCCGATTCGTCCCCAGGTTGGACGTTTGGATTGGAAGTTTGGGAGGCCATGATGAAGACCCTGAAGTTGACTCCGATTCTTTTCGGATTGCTGCTGGGCTCCGCCGGGTTGGCGGGCTGTGACGATGGGAGTTCCCCGGACCTGCCGGATGCCGTGACGGACGACGGTACCCAGGATCCAGGCAGTGACCCTGGAACCGATCCAGGGACCGATCCGGGAACTGACCCCGGCACCGACACGACGGCCCCCCAGAAGGCCCAGGTCCGGTTCATCCACCTGTCCCCGAATGCCCCCGCGGTGGACATTTTCGCGGGCGGCTCGGCGCTGGCGGGCGCGGATGACCTGTCGTTCCCGAACAGCAGCGGGTACCTGGAAGTTCCGGCGGGGACCTACGAGATCGGGATTGTTCCCGCGGGCGGCACCATCGAGCAGGCGGTGCTGACGGTTCCCGGCCTGCTCCTGGAGGAAAGCAAGGCGTACACGGGCGTGGCGTATGACCGGGTGGCGTCGTTGAAGGCGCTGGCCCTGGAGGACGACCTGACGACTCCGATGATGGGCAAGCTGCGCGTTCGGGCGATTCATGCGGCGCCGGACGTCGGCAGCGTGGACATCTGGAACATCCCGGCCGAGGGCAGCCCTGCGAAGATCTATGACGACGTGCCGTTCGGCGCGGTGGGCGAGTACCTGGAACTGCCCGCGGGTGCGTACACGCTGGGCTTCGACGTGGACGAGGACGCGGTCCCGGACGTGATCTTCCAGACGCCGTCGCTTCCCGAGGGCCTGATCATCAACCTGTTCGCGGTGCAGGACGGCGAGGACGCCCTGTTCCTGAACGCCCAGTTCCAGGACGGCACCACCGCCCGCATCGACCCGAACCCCTCGATGTGATGCGCTTTGGCCCCTGGGGCCGGCTTTGAAACTCCCTCCTTCCAACCCCCCAACCGGGCTCCGGTCGGCCGCTGTGGCCGGCCGGAGCCTCCTTCCAGGTAGACAAATGATGGACAGGCAATTCGGATTGCGTAGGATGGCGGACATGAAGGAAGGAACCTCCGGGATCCCCGACGGCCTGTACCCGATGCGCGCGGTGGCGCGATTCACCGGGCTGACGCCCGACGTGGTGCGCGTCTGGGAAAGGCGCTACGGGGCGGTGCGTCCCTCGCGGACCGCGGGCAAGGCGCGCCGCTACAGCGCGGAGGACATTCGTCGGCTGCTGCTGCTGCACGAGGCCGTGCGGCGAGGCCACTCGATCGGCGACGTCGCGCGACTGGACGACCCGGCGCTGCGGGCCCTGCTGGAACAGTCCAGCGTGCTGCGCCGACCCGCGGGTTCATCGGAAGCCTCGGGTGAAGCCGAGCCGGGCGCGTCGGACGGCGGGGGTGTCGTGGCCGAGTATCTGGGGGCCGTGACGCGGTTCGAGATGCGTCGGGCGCTGGACGTGCTGGGGGCGGCGGCGGCGATGATGTCCCCCGAGCGTTTCGTGACGGGGGTGGTGCTGCCGATCCTGGCCGAGGTCGGCGAGCGATGGTCCCGTTCCGACCTCGGCGTGGCGCAGGAGCACGTGGTCTCGGCGCAGATCAAGGGCTTCCTGTTGACGATGCTTCGGTTGACGCCGGCGCCTCCCCCGGGTGCGGGCCGGGTGCTGGTCGCGACGCCGCCGGGGCACCTGCACGAGATCGGGGCGCTGACGGCGGCCTGGCTCGCTGCCGCCCGGGGGTGGGACACCGTGTACGTCGGTCCGGACATCCCGCTGGACGAACTGGGGCTGGCGGCTCGAATGGCCCGGGCGGACCTGGTGCTGCTGAGCCTGATTCGCCAGGCGTCCCCGCGCGAACGGGGCGCGTTGATCCGGAGGATGGACCAGCTGGCGGCGATGGTGCCCGTGTGGGTCGGCGCCCCCGAAGGGCACGCGATTCATGCCGCGAAGACGCGCGTGCGCCGATTCAAGCGGCTGGATGACCTGGGGCCCGCCCTGGACCAGTGGGCCGCCCGGTCCTGACATGCCCGTGCCCAATTCGCACGTGCCCGGCGCTACAATCGAACGGTCGTGACCCGGAGGCGGAACTTGGCGAACCCGACCCCGTCCCTTTCGATCGTGATCATGGCCTTCAACGAATCGGGCTCGATCGAGGCCCAGGCCCAGGCGACCGCCGCGTTTCTGCGGCGCGTCGGATCCGACGGCCAGGTCGTGATCGTCGATGACGGTTCGACCGACGGCACGGGCGCCATCGCGGATCGGCTGGCGGCCGCGGATCCGATCTTTACCGTCGTCCACCACCCGACCAACCTGGGCATGGGGCGCGCCATTCGCAGCGGATACGCCGCCGCGAACCGCGAGTTCGTGTCCCAGTTGCCCGGGGATGGCCAGGTGGTGCCGGACACCCTGGAGCGCTTCCTGCCGCATCTGGCCGGCCACGACCTGGTCTTGTCCACGTACACGCGTCGCGACGACGGGCTGGCTCGAAAGGTCGTAACGGCGGGCTACCAGGCCACGGCGCGGCTGCTGCTGGGCGACCGCTGTGCCTTCACCGGGACGATGGTGTTCCGGCGTTCCTGGCTGGGGCGCATCGAGCTGACCTGCGAAAGCTTCCTGGTCAATGTGGAACTGCCCCTGAAGATGATGCGCGCCGGGGTCGTGCCGGCCCACGTGACGATCCAGGCGCTGGAACGCGCCCACGGGCGAAGCAAGGTGCTTTCGGCCAGACGCGTGGCCCACGTGGTGGCCGAGATGCTGGCTCTGCGCTGGGCTCTCGTGGTACGCTCGTCCCGTTGAATCGCCGCCTTGGTTCGGCAGGACGCCGGGGGGCGTCACGCCGCGTCGCTGGCGACGGTCGGCACGGAGGCAACTGCCAGGATGAGCGGCCCCGCATTCGACAAAGGCCTGGAGTCGCTGATCGCCGAGATGCTGCGCGTCCACGTCGTGGATTCGGTTTTTGCCCGCGAGGCGGTGCGCAGGGGCCTGCCGCCCGAACGGCTGGAGGCCTTGCGACACGAGGTGGTCGATCGCCTGAAGCACGCCGAGGAATCGGGACGCGGTGATCGCGACGCGGTGCGCGGGGTGCTGGATGCCGCCCTGGGCATGATGCCCGTCGGAGGCGCGGTTTCTTCCCTGGCCCAGTCCCTGCTGGACCGGCTGGTGCCGAAGGGGCAGGGGGACCAGGACGCGCCGGGGGACGCCCAGTCCGGCTCCCAGTCCCAGTCCCAGGACGCCGACGGTCCGGATGCTTCGGAGGTTCGCTGATGGCGGTCGTGCCCTGGATGTTGCGCGACCTGGGGCGCGTGCGGCGCATTGCCGGGGTCCTGGCGCGCCACGGGTTCCAGGATGTCGCCGCGCGCCTGGGCCCGCTGTCGTGGCTTCGGACGACGCTGTCGGCGCTGACTCGCCGACCTCCCCGGACACCCGTGCCCATCGGGCGCCGCATTCGCACCGCGACCGAGGAGTTGGGCCCCACCTTCGTGAAACTGGGCCAGATGCTGGCCACGCGGCCCGACCTGATCCCGATGGATGTCGTCCAGGAGTTGCGCCACCTGCAGGACGAGGTGCCGCCCTTCCCGTTCGATCAGGTGCGTGCCATCGTCGAGGCGGACCTGGGACGTTCCGTCGCCGAGGTGTTCGCCGAGGTCGAGTCCGAGCCCGTCGCCGCCGCGTCCATCGCCCAGGTCCACCGGGCGCTGTTGAAGGACGGCACCCCGGTCGTCATCAAGGTGCAGCGGCCCAACCTGCCCGAGGTGATCGGATCGGACCTGCGGATCCTGTCGGGGCTGGCGCGCACGCTGGAACAGCGCGTTCCCGAGATTCGCACCTTCCGGCCGTCGGCCATCGTCGAGGAGTTCCGCCGCTCGCTGAATCGCGAAATGGACTTCGCGACCGAACTGACGTCGATGGTTCGCTATCGCGAGATGTTCCAGGACGAGCCCGGCCTGCACGTGCCGCAGCCGTATCCCGAGTTTTCGGGACGCCGCGTGCTGGTGATGGAGCGGGTCGAAGGCATCAAGGTGTCGGACCGCGCGGCGCTGGAGGCCGCGGGCATCAACCTGCCGTCCATCGTCGAGACGGGCATGCGGATCACCCTGCGGTCCATCTTCGAGTTCGGCTTCTTCCACGCCGACCCCCATCCCGGGAACTTCTTCGTGCGGCCCGACGGGTCCATCGTGCTGCTGGACTTCGGGATGATGGGCACCCTCGAGTCCCGGCGCATCGACGAGATGCTGGCGTTCATGGTCGCGGTGCTGACCGCCGACGTCGATATGGTGGTCAACCAGTTGCTGGATGCGGACCTGATCGGGGATGAAACCGATCTGCGCAGCCTGCGCAGCGAGTTGCAGACCATCCTGGATCGCTATCGTCACGTCCGCCTGGGGGGGCTGGACGTCGCGGGGTTCCTGAACGAACTGGCCGACGTCACGATTCGGCATCACGTGGTGCTGCCGGCGGACCTGCTTCTGGTCGGCAAGTCCATCGCCACGATGGAGGGCCTGGGTCAGGAGGTGTACCCGGAGTTCCAGCCTCTGGAGGCGATTCGGCCCTACCTGACCGAGGTTTACGTCAAGCGGATGCTGGACGCCAGGCGACACACCCAGACGGTGGCGCGGTCGGTGCTGGACGGTCTGGCGTTGCTGAAGGACGCGCCCTTTGACGTGCGGCGGGTGTTGCGGAAGCTGCGCCGCAACGAACTGGGGCTGGTGCTGCGGTCGCCCGATCACGAGGCGCGGGATGCGGCCGCCTCGGCGCGCACGAATCGCCTGGTGTTCGGGGTGCTGTTTTCGGTGTTCTTCTTCGGGGGCGTCCTGTTGCTGGACTCGGATTCGACGCTGCGGATCGTCGCGGGAGTCGCTTCCGAGGTGCTGGCGTGGGGCTTCCTGATGGGGCTTGGATGGTCCGTGTTCCAGGGCCAACGGAGGTGATGTCATGACACGGTGGGTATGGGTGGCAGTCCTCGCGGTCGTCGCGACCGGTTGCGGCATCAAGGAGGACGTCTATCGACGCGACCTGAACAGTCTGAAGGACCAGATTGCCTTGCTGGAAAACCAGAAGCTGTCGCTGGTGGGCGAGCGGACGCAACTGAGCCAGGAGCTGTCCGCGCTGGCCCAGGAGAAGGGCGTGCTGTCCAAGGATCTGAAGAAGGCCCTGGACAAGATGGAGGAACTGCGCCAGCAGGCCGAGCAGCGCAAGGCCAAGCTGCTGGAGTTGCGCAACAAGCTGCAGGCGATGGTGCTGGCGGGCCAGTTGACCATCCGGACGGATGGCGGCCGGATGATCGTCGAGATGGCCGAAAAGGTGCTGTTCGACACGGGCAAGTTCCGCCTGAAGGAGGACGGTCTGGTGGCGCTGGGCCAACTGACCGGGATCCTGAAGTCCCTGGAGGGGCGTCAGTTCCAGGTCGCCGGGCACACCGACAGCGCGGGCAGCGACGAGATGAACTGGCGGCTGTCGCTGGATCGGGCTCGCGAGGTGGTCCTGTACATGGTCCAGATGGGCATGCCGCCGGATCGCGTTTCGGCCGCGGGCTACGGCAAGTTCGCGCCGGTAGCGTCGAACGACGATCCCGAGGGCATGGCGCAGAACCGGCGGATCGAGATCGTGCTGGTGCCCGACATCGGGGAACTGCTGACGTTCGACGAGGAAGAGGAAGGCGCGAAGGGGGTCGAGCCATGATGCGGCACTGGATGGCCGGATGGTCGGGATTGTGCGTGCTGGTGTTGTCGGTTCCGGCATTGGCGGGGACCTGGTCCCTGCAGCATGGCGGGGGCGGTGGCGGGGCGACGGCCGTGGCGGTCGTCGATGCGAATCGCGTGGTTGCCTATGGATTGGCCCAGCAGGCGGGCAGCGACGATGCGGTTCCCATGTGGATGTCCACGAACGACGGCACGAACTGGAAGATGACCAACGCGCAGGGCAAGACCGACGGCGAACTGCTGATGATCAGCATGATGACCTGCCCCAGGCCGTCGCTGTGCCTGGCGACGGCCACCAGCGTGGACATGAGCGGTGCGATTCCCCCGCCGATGACCAATGCCGTCCTGAGATCGGTCGATGGCGGCCGGACCTTCACCTGGCCGCCGATCCAGCAGTGGATGAACAAGCTCTGGGCCTTCGCGAACATCGAATTCGTGTCCGACGCGGTGATCTGGCTGTGCAACGGACCCAACGTCGCGGCGGTGAAGCGTCCTTCCGACAGCACGCACCAGTACGAATACCTGTGGAAGGTGCCCAAGGTCGGCGACACCCAGTACCAGAGCATCCTGGACATCGACTTCCTGGACGCGAACGTCGGCTTCGCGGTCAACGGCAAGGAAGTCGAAGGCCAGGGCGGCGCATCGACCATCGAGGCCCTGGGGGCTCTTCTGAAGACCACGGACGGCGGGGCGACCTGGGAGGCGGTGTATTCGGAACGCCAGGAACTGCCGGTCGATCTGCAGGTGCTGTCGCCCGACCTGCTGTTCCTTTCGGGGCGGACGCCCTCCGGTCCCTTCCTGCGGCGCAGCGAGGACGGCGGCAGGAACTGGACCGAACTGGCGATTCCGGCGGGCGCCGAACCCCGGAACTGGACCGGGGTGGACGTGTACCGAGCCTTCGATCGCGACACCGCGTACGTGATTGTCGGCGTTCCGGTCGGCCAGGAATCGTACGCCCACACGATCTTCGAAATGCGTGACGGCGCGACGCTGGTCGAGGTGCTGCCCAGCCCGGCGAATCATGTCGGCGGGTTCATGGCGATGGACTGCATGGGCCCCGAACGGTGCTGGGCCGTCGGAACCGACATGATGGTGCTGCACTATCGTGGGGACGACCCGCTGCCCGGCGAGGACTCGGGGACCGTGGGGCCGGATGGGGCCATGCCCGATGCGGCCGTGATGGATGCCGCCGAGGAGGTGTCGGGGAACGACGTCCCGGGCCATGATTCGGGGGCATTTCCCTTCGACGACGGCTACATTCCACGCGATCTGGCCGGGGCCGGCGGCGAGGGAGGATCGGGTGGCTGCGCGGCGGGGGCGCCGGCGCTGCCGGGCCTGCTGGCGCTGGGTGCGTCGCTGGTCGCGCTGGCGGGACTGCGCGTGCGCAGGGGACGTCGCCGCCAGGGGTAGCGGGACGCGGTCGGCTTCCAATCCGTTCCGCCGGGTCGGGGGCGGCCCAGGCGCGACCGGGTGCGGGTGGCCTGCCTGGGACATCGGCATGAGATGCGTTCGCTTCCTGTTGCCCTGCCTGGTGTCGATGCTTCTGGGGTTCGGGGCCGTGCCCGGGCCGCTTGTCGCCCGCGAGGCGCCCGACACCCCGGAAGGTCATGTCCATAACGTTCGTGTCGCCCTGGGAACGCTGGAAGGGGCGACCGGCAGCGCACCACTGGCGATCCAGGTGTCCGGCGGCGGGCGCATCCTGTTCACCACCGCGGGCAAGGCGCCTCAGGCCACCCGTTGGCAGCATCGGATTCGCGTCTTCACGCGCCATGATCATCCTCTGGTGTTCCGGGTGATCCGAATGGAGCCCGACGCCGCGGCGTTCATGACCGCGCCCCGGCCGCGGCGGCGTCCGGCAGCGTCCGCGCGCCCCGCGCTTCCCGAGCCCGAGGTTCGTCGTCAGGATCGCATTCTGGCCGAGGGATTCGACGACCTGATCGGGGACTTCGACCTGCCCGACGCCCGGGATCGACTGGAAGCCATTGCCCGCAACCGGAGCGCCCAGGACATCCCGGAACGTCGCAACGAACGCCCGTCCACGCACGTGGCCAACGATGGCGGCGTCCTCTGCACCGCGACCCTGGCCTGGCCTCCCGCCGATGGCGAGCATTCACTGGCTTGTGGCGACATGACGCTGCGGGTTCGAACGACGCGTCTGGCGGAAGGCCGTCATTGACGTGGGCGGTCGGGGGGCGGGGACCCGGGGCCCGGCCTATTCCTCGGGGATCTCGGGGTCCGGCGCATCGCCCATCGCGCAGCCGCCCTGGACCTTCTTGTAGCAGAAGCGGATGCACTTCTTGCCGTAGGACTTGCCGTTGCTGTCCTTGATCTCCTGGCACTGCCAGCCCTGGGGGCAGGGGTTCTCGGGATCCGCGCTGCACGGGGGCATGCAGTACGAGCCCAGATCCTCGCCGGTGTCCGGGTCCTCGAACCCGATGCACATGACGTCCGGGTCACCGCACGGCTCGGGGTCGCTTTCCTGCTGCTTCTGCTGGCAGACGTCGCAGTACTTGCCCTCGGCGGTCTCGCACTTCTGGGTTTCCATGTTGCAGACCTGGCCGCACGCGCACATCCAGTTCCCGGTGCAGCCCCGGTCCACGCAGGTCTTCGACGCCGTGTCGCAGATCTTGGCGGCCTGCTTGCAGTCGTAGTCGATCAGGCAGCCGGGCAGGCAGGTCTTGGTGCCGGCATCGCAGTAGGTCTCCTTTTCGATGCAATCCAGCGCCGAGAAGCACATGCCGGGTACCTTGCAGTGTCCGTCGATGCAGTCCCACTGGTAGCCTTCCAGCGGCACCGGGTCGTCGCAGCCCACGATGTTGCCGTCCTCGAGGGTGCCGGTGCAGGCGTCCGAGCAGATGCCGGCGTTGCAGACCTTGCCGCCGCCGCACTCGTTGTCCGACGTGCAGCCGGGAATGCACGAGTGGGTGACCGGGTGGCACGCCTCGCCGAACGCGCAGGACAGGGCATCCCGGCAGCCGCAGCGTCGCAGTTCGGTGTAGCACTTCTCGCCGGCGGGGCAGTCCAGGTCGGACGTGCAGCTTTCAGGCAGCTTGCCGCAGTCCATGTCCGTCGGGATGCAGACGCCGTTGTTCGGGTCGCCGATCTCGGCGCAGACGTACGCGCCGACCGGGGCGTCCGACACGACGCACACGCGGGTGCTGAGGGGGCACCAGGGGGCGCAGACCGCGTAGGGCAGGGTGACCGTGACGCCCGCCACGGTGACCGTATCGACGCAGGCGGACATCATGCCGTCGCACTGGCGATCGGTATCGCAGCGGCTGCACGGAGGCAGCAGAGGCTGGCAGGTCTTGCCGCACGGGTCGCAGTACATTTCCGAGCCGCAGTTCTTGTCCTCGCGGCAGCCGTTGTCCTTGTCGAAGTCCGGCACCTCGATGCACTTGAACTCGCAATTGCAGGCGTACTGGGGGCCCTTGGCCAGGCAGTCCTCGTCCGCTTCACACTCCTTGGGGATCACGGGGACGTCGATGCCGTTGTCCACGGTGCCGCCATTGTCCCCGACCGTGCCCGGATCCACGCCCACGGCCGTGTCACCGGTGGTCGCGTCCGTGCCGGACCCCGAGGACCCGCAGCCCGCGACAAGCAGAACCGTCGTCACCAACGCCAGGAACCTGCCGAAACTCTTCATGCTGGCCTCCATCAGTACGGGAAGCGCGGCCGTGGCCGCCGTCGCGCGAACCCTATTCTAGCGATCCATCCAGTCCACCGCATTGACTGTTCCCCCGCCACCGACGAAGAACAGTCGATTTCGCAGGACCTCGGGGCGATTCCGCACGCCCAGCGGGACGGACAGCACCACCAGGGGGCTGCCGGTGCGGGCATCCAGCGCCCAGATGCCCCGGTCACCGCCGACGAACAGGTGGTTGCCCACGGTCACCGGCGCGAAGGCCGCCGCCGTCTCGAGCTTGGCGGACCAGGCGATGCGTCCATCCAAGGCGCCCAGCGCCACGACCTCGCCGTCCGCGGTGCCGAAGACGATCCGGTCGCCCACGGGCAGCACGCGGCTGGCGCCGAAATGGCGGCGCGTCCACACGACCGAACCGTCCGAGAGGCGCAGGCAGGTGGGGCCGGCCCCGAAGGCCGAGGCAAAGACCCGATCGCCCAGGACGACCGGCGTGGAATCGACGTCAATCGAACCGCTCAGATCGCGCGCGAGTTCGGTGGCCCAGATCTCCTTGCCGGAGGCCAGGTCCAGCGCCACGAGCCACCCGTCCGAGAACCCGGCCAGCACGCGGTCACCGGCGACCACCGGCGAAGCCACGCCGTCCGCGCTCATCGCGTCGGGGCGGTCGCGGTGGTACTCCCAGGCGAAGGTTCCGTCGTCCATCCGGACCGCGTACACCTTGTTCACGGCCACGGCGAACAGGGCCAGATCCCCGGACAGCGTCACATCCCCACGGATCGGGGTGTCGGTGCAGTAGGGAGAAGTCCAGATCGGCAGTCCCGTCCCTGGATCCAGCCGATACAGGCAGCCGTCGGACGAGCCGGCGAAGACCCCCCGGGGGCCGACGGCGGGCCGACCGGCGATGGCCCCCCGCGTCTGGAACTCCCACAGAATCCCGCCGGTGTCGATGGCGAAGGCCACGACGGCACCCGACTTCACGCCACAGACCACGATGCCGCGGGCGGCGTCCGCCACGCACTCGCCCGGGTCGGTAGGGGACAGCGCGAAGTCCTCGTTATCGTAGATCTTGTGTCCCCAGGCCGACGCGAAACGCCCCGGGATCCCGTTGGCGGCGGGCGCGGAGCGCTGGACCGCGGGCTGCTGGGCCGCCGCCAACGCGGGCAGCAGGAACAACATCAGGACCCATGCGATCCGGTTCATGGCGCCTCCCAAGGCAGGTCAGGGCAGGCTGCGCAGGCGTGCTTGCAGGGTCTTGCGCGCGATCAGGTGCGCCGGCGGCATGTCGTCCTCGTTGCCATCGACGGCCGCAAGCCCCTTCTCGTAGTGGTCGCGGGCCTTCGCGGCGTCCGCGCCGGTGGGCGACATCGTCGGATGGTACAGGTCCCCCAGATGCAGGTGGCCGTTGACCTGGAACAGGGTCTGGCTGGACTCGATCAGTCGGACGAACGCCTGCTCGGCCTCGGCGCGATTGCCCGCACGGTCCGCCGCCTCGCCGTACCCTGCCCATGCCGTCAGCGCCAGGCTCGAGTCGGGGTAGGCCTCGGCGAACGCCTTGAAGGCCGCCATCGCGGCCGCGAAGTCGCCGGCCTGAAGCGCCGCGGTGCCCTTCGCCAACTGGGCCGTCCGGGCCAGCTTCGAGCGCTTGTTGTCCTCGATGAACGCCGTGATCGCCGTGGCGGCGCCGGCGAACTCCTCGGAGGACGGCGCCTCGGCCGCCGGTGCCGTCGCGGTCGGGTCCGACGGCTTCAGGACGATCGACGCCGCCTTGTCGAACGCGACAGCCTTCTCGATGGCCGCGCTTTCCTGGTGGCGGGACAGGAACACGCCCAGCAGGATGCCGACGACGATCACGCCGCCACCGGCCGCCACCCAGCCGCCATACAGCCGGAAGAACTCGACGACCTTGGACATCGCCTCCTGGAACTCGTCCGGGGCCTTGATCTCTTTCAGGGTCGCACGTCTTTTCGCCATTTCGTCCTCGTCATTCCTTCTGGCCGGTCGCTGCCGGCGCCAGTTCTCCGGTAGGGAGTCGAACCCCAATACCAGGAACCAAAATCCTGTGTCCTGCCATTAGACGACCGGAGATCCCCAAAGACAGCCGCGGGTTTCTACCATCTTTGGCGCGCGCGTGCAAGCCTGATCGGCGCGCGGCTCCGCGCTCCGGAATCAGTCGAACAGGGCGCCCCAGGAGGATACGAACAGTGACTCGACGGCGGTGATGATGTTGGTGACCGCCTGGGGAATGAACCGCTGGGTGGTGCCCTGGGCGGGCACCTCCATCGGTGCCCCGGTGGCGATGCCGGTCTGGACCACGATCTGCGCTCCCGAGCCGCCCCCGCTGCCGGTGACCAGGGGGTCGCCCTCGAACAGGCCGCCGCCGGCCGCCTCGGCGATGCTTTGGCCCTGGTAGCAGACCGGACGTGCCGTCACCGCCAGGCCGTAGGGGATCGCGCCGTCGTTTCCGTCGCCGATGACGATGTAGTTCACCAGATTCTCGGGATTCGAACCGTCGGGCAGTGCCGACTTGAACGTGTCGCAGCCACCCTCGTGGTCGGCGAACGCGACCCCCCAGATCTTGCCGATGCCCGGCTCGCACGGACGCGACGGGTCGGGAACGAACGTGGTGAAGTAGGCGGTGCTGCTGTAGATGACCGAGGGGCCCATCATCCGTTCGCCCAGCAGGGCCCCCGGCAGGGGATCCAGCCGATCGTCGTAGCCGAAGAAGTGCTTGAAATTGACCATCGGACCGACCTGCTTGCCGCGGGACGGATTCGCCCTGAAGCAGGTCGAGTCGTCCCACGGAGCACACGTCCGATCGACCGTCTGCTCGGGGGGCAGGGGATAGGGATCGACCCTTTCGGTCAGGGACACGACGAAGTTCTTCCGGACGGTGTCGCCCAGGTCGTCCATGTCCCCGCTGCCATAGACCACGACCAGTTCGTTCCGGTAGGGGCGGATGGCCATCGACGGCGC
>JARKOL010000393.1 GCA_029975745.1 Myxococcota bacterium
GCGACTCCAGGAACGCGCGAACCGTCCGGTCCAGCACGTCCCAGAAGTCCGCGGCAGGCGCCCGTCGTTCCCGGCGTTCCAGTGCGTCCAGCGTCTTGCGAGCCTGGCCCAGGGCCCGGCGCCGGACGAGGTCATCGGCCCGGTCGGCCCGGCGCCGACGCCACCGCACCGCCAGTTCGGCCCCCAGGAAGAACGCCACCGGGACGGTCATCCCGGCAAGCACCCAGGTCCGCCACCCCGAGACCCTCATGGGTTCGGCGCCGCGGGCGGCCAGATCGGGCACCTCGGCGACAATCGCCGTGACCGGCTCGTTCCCGCCGGGTCCCGCCTGGCGAATCGGCCCCGAATCCCGGCCGGTGACCACGATCTCGAACGGTTCGGTCCGCGCCCGCTCATAGCGCTCGGAGATGCTGTTGAAGAACGGCAACTCGATCCGCCCGACGGGCATCACGCCTTCGTGCTGGCCGGTCAGCAGGTACTGGAACACGCGCCGCCCCGACACGCCGCCCACGTCGAACACCACGTCGTCCAGGTCGGACGACGGAATCGAGGCCAGCCGCAACCCGTCCGGCACCGGGACGCGGGGCGGCTGGATCCCGCGCAGGTTGCCCGTGCCCGTGATCTCGACCGTCAGCAGGGCGGACTCGCCGACGCGAATCGCCGTCCGATCGGGCGCCGCCTTCAGCACGAAGCTTCCCAGAGTCCCTTCGACGTAGTCCGCGGGACGCCCCTCGGCGGGCGGCAGCCGGAACTCCAGGGCGACCGAATCGCTTTCGACCGTCTGCTGCCGACGCCCGAAGAAATCGCCCACGACCAGCGACAGCCGGATCGGATCCACGACCGACCGGCCGGGCGCCAGGGCGGACAACGCCCCGCGCCAGATCACCCGCGAGTCGTACTGGCGGCCACGAATGCGCACGCGCGTCACCTTCTCGGCGTCGGCGGGGCCCTGCTGGACCACGAACTGCTGCAAGCGCGGCGGCGCCTCCATCCGCAGGCCGGTCAGCGGCAGATCACTGCGGGTGTACAGCACGTACTCGACGTAGAAGGGTTCGCCCGCATACAGCGTCCGGTCGGGGGTGCGCGCGATGAGGAACGCCTGGCGCCCCGCCAGACGCTCGGGCACGGTCGCGCCGGGGGCCGCGGGCTCGGGTTCGGGCTCGGCCGGGACCGGGTCGGTGGACTCGTCTTCGGGGGCCATCGCGGGATCCGGCGACGGCACGGGCGCGGGCGTCGCGGCCCCCACCTGGATGGTGATGGCACGGGACGTCGCCACCGGCTTGCCGTCCCGACGCATCGCAATGGGACCGATCGTCAGCGCCCCGGCGCGACGAGGCGCCAGGCGCAGCACGACCTGCTGCTGTCGAGTGACCACGCCGTTGATGATCGACATGGAACTGCCGGTGGACCGCCCCACGACCTCGAAGTCCGGCATCTCGGGCCCCGTCGTGTCGTCGAACTTGCCCTCCAGCACGATGTTCAGGGTGACGGTCTCGTCCTCGGCGATGCGGGTCCGATCGGCGGTCACCTCGACGGACTGGGCCGTCGCGGCGCACGGCACCACCAGCAGCGCCGCCAGCACAAGCCAACCCGCCCCCGAAGACCGGACCGCGCGCGGCATGTTTCCCTGACGGCTCCCCATGCAGGCCATCCTTACCAGTCCTTGTCCGGCACGTGATCCCGGTAGGGCGAATCCCTGGCCGCCTTCCGGGCCTCCAGATTCTCCTCGTTGCGGTCGATTGCATCAAGGAGTTCCCGCATCGTCCGCGACCCGGAATCCTGGGGCTGGTCCTGGGGCTGCTCCTGCTGCGGGTCGTTCTCCTTGTCCTGGTCCTGATTCTGGTCCTGATTCTGGTCCTGGCCCTGACCCTTGCGGATCGACAGCTTGTAGAACCCCTCCAGGCCACCGCCGAACACGCGAATCAGGAACGGCGCATCCTGCTCGGCCTTCGGCAGCGACACCACCCGGACCTGCGCCTCCTCGCCGTCGGACCGCGCCACGTCCATGGGCGTCCCGTCGGCGTGGAACACCTCCAGTTCCAGCGGCCCGTCGCCGTGAGGCACCTCCAGCACCACCTGGCGCTGCTCGCCCTGCTTCTCGACGTACCGGAACCAGTCGTCGTCCGCGGGGCAGATGCGGCCGGCGATGTCGCCGTCCTCGACCACCTTCGCCGCGTCCGGGGTGTTGTTCGCCTCGTAGGCGTCGTCGCCCGCGGGACAGGGAGGCACGACCCGCGCCTGCAACACGTAGGGCACGCCGTCCTCGCGTTCCGGCCCGGTCACGGTCAGATAGACGTCGGTCGCCTGGGACGCCGTGCGCCGCACCTGCTTGGCCGGCCCGGCGAACCGGCCGCCACCGTCCAGCGCCACATCGACCTCGGCCGGCTTGCCCGACCCGGGGGCTCCCGCCCCCTGCGCCGCGCCCGCCGCGTCACCGCCCTCGACCGGCGCCGTGACCTGGGCGAACAGCGTCTCGCCCGCGTTCAGCGGCAGCCGGAACACATCCAGATCCCCGGGGCACAGCAACAGTTCCTCCTGGAACTCCAGGGTGTTCGGGTCCGGCGTCAGGAACTTCGCATCCGCGATCGTGTTGTTGGGTTCATATCGATCGTCCAGCGAACGACAGGACGGGTAGGCCGCCAGCGACGCCATTTCCAGGTTTCGCCGCGTATCCTCGTTCGAGGGATCCGCAAGCAGGGCCTGGGCCAGGGCCTCGACCGCCTGCCGCCAGGTCACGCGCACCTCGCGCGCCGGCTTGCCGTCCACCGATGCCTTGCGCGCCTGATGCGCCAGAATCGTCCCTCTGGCGTGCAGGATCCGCGCCCGGCTGGGCCAGGCCGGGTGGGACTGGCGGGCGCGTTCCAGCGTCGCCAGCGCCTGGTCCGCCGCCTGCAGGGCACCCGCGTGGTCGCCCGACGCATGGCGCGCCAGCGCCAGGTCGTACCACAGGTCCGGACGTGCCGGCAGGACATCCACCAGTTCGCCCAGCGCCTTCGCCGCGTCGCCCGACCGCCCCTGGGCCAGCAGGTCCAGCGCGTCCGCCACGGCCGGATGGTCCCGCTCCAGCAGGGACTGCGCCCTTGCCGGAGCCGCGCCCAGGCCCAGGAAGGCGACGAGGCCCGCCGCCACCACCGCGCGCCGCCGGACCCGCGCACCTCCCAGCGCCAGGAACGCCAGCATCATCATCGCCACCGCCCCCGCCAGCGGATACTGGAAGCGATCCTCCAGCAGGCGATCGACCCGGGCCATGTACTCGGCCTTCTCGAGCGCTTCCAACTGGCCCGCCAGCGCCGTCGCGACGTCCTGACTGGCCGTCAGCGCGTGGTAGGAACCGCCCGTCTTCTCGGCCAGCGACTTCAGCAAGGGCTCGTTCAGCATCGACAGGATCGGGGTCACGCCATCGGCCTCGCGCGCCGTCCCGGTCACCGCGCCGCGTTCGTCCAGGATCGGGATGGGGCGCCCGGCCGGCGTCCCGACCCCAACGGTGAAGATCCGCACGTTCTTCTTCGCCAGCTCGGCGGCGACCGCCTCGGGGTCCCCTTCATGGTTCTCGCCGTCGGTGAACAGCAGGATCGCCTTGTGAGTGCTGCCCCGGGGCGTCTCCTCGTCGATGCCCAGCGCCGTTCCCGCCACCCGAAGCGCCCGCCCCAACGCCGTCCCCGGCACCGGCAGGTCGCGCACATGCAGATCCGCGAGGTACTGGCGAATCACGCCATAATCGACGGTCAGCGGACTCTGGATGAACGCGATCCCCGCGAACGGCACCAGGGCCACCCGGTTGCCCCGCGACCGCTCCAGCAGCCGGCCGATCTCGACCGTGGCCGCCGCCAGACGGTCCGGAACCACGTCGGCCGCCTTCATCGATCGGCTGGCATCCAGCACGATCGCCATATCGACCCCCAGGCCCCGGACCGACACCTCCTTCAGCCCGTACCGCGGCCGCATCGCCGCCACCGCCACCAGTTCCAGGGCGCAGAACACCGCGATCATGCCCAGGGCCCGCCGCCCGCCCGACACCCCTCCCAGCATTCCCGGCAGCAGGGAACGCCCCGAAAACCCGCGCGCCACGCGACGGCGCCACGCCTCGTAGGCCACCCACAGCGGCACCAGCGCGACCGGCAGCAGCAGCAGCCACCACAAGTCGGCGTTGGCCCAGCGGATTGCATCGACCTGGATCAC
>JARKOL010000401.1 GCA_029975745.1 Myxococcota bacterium
GCCTTGGTCGGCGATTCGACGGCCTTGCCAGGGGTCGCCTGGGGCGCCGGCTCCGGGTCGTCGTCCAGATCGGCGGCCGAGTCGTCCGGCACACCCGCCAGGGCGGTCGCAGCGGCGGCCGGAGCTTCCCCGGGCTGGGCCTGGACCTCGATGGCCGCGGGCGCCATGCGGCGAGCAGTCGTCGCAACTTCCTGGCCCTGGGCCGGTTCCTGGGCCTGGGCGCGGTCCTCGTCTCCGGGTGCGGGCTGGGCCTGGACCTCGATGGCCGCGGCGCCCGGCGCCGGCACGGCCTCGGAGGGCGTCTGGGCCACCGGAACGGTTTCGACGGTCGGCGCACCGGCCACGGTCGCCGCTTCGGTGGGGGCATCGGCCCCCCCGCCGGCCAGCAGCGCCGCCACGGCACCCGCCGCAAGGCCCGCCAGCAGCGCCGCCCCCCCGATCCACAGCCATTTGCGGGACAACCCGCCCCCGCCACCGACACGCGCCACCGCGGGCGCAGCATCCCGCGAGGACAGGGCCTCGAGCCACGCCTTGACCTCGGCCGCCGTCTGGGGGCGCTTGCGCGCGTCCTTTTCCAGCAGGGCCATCACGATCCGTTCCAGATCGGGCGGCACCTCCAGGTCCGGAAACGCCCGGGACGGCGGCACGGGGGTTTCGACGACGTGCGCGACGATCATGCCCTGCGACGTGCCCGACTTGAATGGGCGCTCGCCGGTCAGCAGTTCGTACAGGATGCATCCCAGCGCGTACAGGTCGGTCCGCCCATCGACGGTGCCGCCTCGGCACTGCTCGGGGCTCATGTAGGCGGGCGTGCCGATGATCTTGCCGGCCGTCTCGGTGGTGGCGGCCTCCTGGTCGGCCTGGGACGCCAGGCGCGCGATGCCGAAATCGACGACCTTGGCGTATTCCGCGCCGTCCCGAGCCCGCTCGATCATCACGTTGGCCGGCTTCAGGTCGCGATGGACCACGCCGGCGTCGTGCGCTTCTTCCAGGGCCTCGCAGATCTGGCGCGCGAACCGGACGGCGACCTGCCAGGGCAGGCGCATCCGCCCGCCCGCGGCCTTCTGCCGATACGCGTCCAGATTGATGCCGCGCAGCAGTTCCATCACCAGGAACAGCGTGCCGTCCGCGTCCTCGTCCACGTCATGGATCACGCAGGCGTGTCGCGTGTGCAGGCGCATCACGGCACGAGCTTCCTTGACGAACTGCTTGCGGGCGGACGGGTCGTCGCGGCGCTCCTCGCGCAGCAGCTTCAGCGCCATGTCCGCCTTGGCCAGCCGGTGGGTCGCCTGATAGACCTGGCCGAAGGACCCTTCGCCCAGCAGCCTGACCAGGACGTACTTGTCCCGCATCACGCTGCCAGCGCGGTCCTTGCCCGAGCCCACGGGCAGCAAGGGTGCGTCGTCCTCGTCGCACCGCATCGCCTCGGCGGGAAACTGGCCGCCGCACCTTGGGCAGAACTTCCGCGTCAGCAGCAGGGTGGATTGTGTTTCACTCATGGCGTGCGAATGCTACCACGAAATCGAGTCGGGGAAGGCCCCTGCCGAACCACGACTCCACGACATCCGCCGACGATCATGACGTTCTACTCCGGCTGCGGGGGCAAGAGGCCGGCACCGGAACCCGACGGCGAGGTCGCACCCGCCGCATTCGCGGTCGGCGGCTTGCGCACGGCGTAGGTGTGACTTTCCGCCCAAGATCCCGGATGACTCTCGAGAGGACGCCGCGTCAGATGAGAATCCACCAGTTCCTTCACCAACTCGGCACGCGGCCTCTCCCGGACCTTGCTCTCGTCAGAGCCCAGCAGTTTGTCCCGCCCCGGGGACAGGAAGTACAGGACCCGATGTTCCCTTACGTTCGGTTGCGTTTCTCTCTCGGTTCGAACCTTCGTGACCACCTCGACCGCATCGAGATCGGGCCGCAGGAAGACCCGGTGTTCGCTCCAGACGCGCGACTGGATCGGCTGCGCGATGCCGTTGCCCGTCCTGATGGAGGTATAGGTACCGTCCGGGGCACTTGTATGATGGGTTGTCGATTGGGCCTTCCCGCCACTCATCCAACGTGAGGTCCACTTCGACCGGGACTGGTACACGCAACGCCCCTGTTCATCCGCCGAAAACCGGCACTCCTGATACTCGAAATCGAGGGTTGTCTGGGTCTCGCCGTGGTCAACTCGCGCCGTCTTCCCCGAATGCAGGTAGTCCCAGACCCCTTCCATGCCCAGGCACGCATCCCGGACGCAGCCCTTGTCCGGCTCGTAGCGCTGTCCCTCGCCGCACGCCAACGACTTCATCTGCATTCGCAAGGCCTCGGCACCCGCGCTGTGCTCGTGGTCCCCGGGGTAGTCCCGCAGGAACGCCTCGACCGCCCGAACCCGCGCATCGGGCGGGATGACATCGGATCCGCAAACCTCGACCACGGCCTCCCATGCCGCCGTCCTGGCCCGCTGATGGGCCTCCTCTGCCTCCTTGATGGCTCGAGCCTCGTGCAGCAGACGCTCGTACTCCCGAGTGCCGGCTGGAGTAGGCGGCACAGTCGCCGCCTTCCCGGCCGGACGCGTCCCGCCCCCGAACAACTGCTCGACCGCCTCCTCCAGCGACGCGACGATTCCCGCCTCGTCGCACCGTCCGGAAGTCGTCGCAGCGGCCTCGCTGGCCGCGGTCCTCAGGTCGAACAGCGTCAGCGAGAACCTGCACTCGTTCGCCAGGCGAAACACGTGCGCGGAAAGGCTCTTGTTCGCGGCCAGTTCCTTGCCCAGTTCGATCTGGCAGGCCGCGTCGAAGCAGTCCTTGTACGAACGGGTCTTCTCCTCGACCAGTCGCATCCGGATCGTGGAGCGTGGCACCACCTGGTACCCGCGGGCGGCGACCAGCGACACCAGGTAGTCGGTCGTGCGATCCCGCACCGGCGCGCTCAGGGCGACACCGTCCACCTTCAGGTCGAAGACGGCCAGGATCGGCCGCGACGTCCGGGCCGAAGCGCCCAGGCAAGCCAACAGCATTCCAACGAATGCCAGCCGGGATACCGTTCGAATTCCAGACAAACTCACCGCGCCGTCACCTCGTAGGCCACCTGGGCCATCGTCCAGTCCTTGGGCGGCAGGTCCGCCAGCGGGGCCAGGATGTCGCCCAGCATCCGCACGGCCTCCCCGCCCTCCTCGACCCGGAAGTCCGCCTGGGAAACGCCCGCGGATTCCCACGCGCGCACCCGGCGATCGGCCCGGACCGCGATCACCAGCAACGTTTCCAGGACCCGCCGCTCGCCCGGCGGCACCTGGGCGCGCAGCACGACGCCACGCGCCGCCAGATCCGGCCCCGGGAACACCAGGCGCTGTTCCGCGCCGACCACGACCTCGGACAGGAAGCGGTTGGGCAACAGGACGACGGCGCCCTCGTCCGTGACGTTGACGGCGATCAGGCGCACGTCCCGCGTGGACCGCACGCTCAGGGTCAACAGGTCGCCGTGAAGGAACCGCTCCCCCCCCAGGTCGATCTCGATCCGGAAGCCCGGATCCGCCTCGGCGCGCCGGTCCAGGACGCGCGCCTGCAAGGACACCTCCAGGCGGTAGCCCCCCTGGATCGGCTCGATCCGCTCGGGCCCCGGACGCTCATCGACGATCACCGCTTCGGATCGCGTGAAGCCCAGCATCTGGGCCAGCTCGGAGGTCTCTCCGGCCCGGAGACTGAGGAACGACACCGTTCCCGACGTGACCGCGACGCCCGCGACCTCCTGGACCGCCGCGCGCCGTGCCACGATCAGGGCCCGGTTGCGCGCGGATGCGGGCGATTCGTCGTTGGACGCGATCACCTGGGCGACCACCTCGACCCACCCGGGTCGGGCCAGGCGCGTCACCCGGGGCGCATCCGCCTGGCGCGTGGTCGCGGCGAAGGACCCGCGGGTGGCCTGGGCGCCCGCACCGCCGCAGCCGACCGCCAGGATTCCCAGCAAAACCCAGCATGTCCGCATCACCATCCCCCGTGGTCCCACCGTGGACCGAAGCATACGGCGTGCCATGGGTGCAGGGCAAGGACAAATGGCCCACTGACCGGCGGGTTTCACGCTAGAATCGCCCGCGGAGGATTCCCGATGCGATGCCAGACCCTGCCCCTGTGCGGCCTTGCCGCCGTGGCGACACTCGCCCTCTGTGTTGGTCTTTCCGCCCAGGCCGCGCCCGGCCAGCAACCCATCGTGGCGGTCTTTGACATCGAGGCCAAGGGCATTGCCCTGGCCCCCCAGGCACTGGACCGCCTCAGCGACTTCCTGAACAACCGCATCACGGCCACCGGCCAGTTCAAGGTCGTGCCGCGGTCCATGCTGCGCGAACGCATCGCCGCCGAGAAGACCGAGTCCTACCGGGACTGTTATGACACACAGTGCCAGATCGAGTTGGGGCGCGAGTTGGCCGCCTCGAAGTGGCTGTCGGCCCAGATTCTGAAGCTGGGTAATCGATGCACGGTTGCGCTGGACCTGTTCGAGTTGCGCGAAGCGACCTCCGAGCGAAGTGCTGCCGCCACGGGTGCCTGTGACGAGGGCGAGTTGGCCGCGCTGATCGAGCAGGCATCGCGGGAGTTGGCCCTCCCTCCGAAGCCGCTCCCGCAATCCGGCACTGTAGGCGCCACCACGACGACCCCCGCTGTCGGTCCCCAGCCGACGCAGCCCCCGGCCCACGAGGTCCCGTCGAGCCGACCTGCTTCCGCGGTCACCGCCGCGGGGCCGTCGCCCTCGCCTCCTCGACCCATCGTTCAGGGCGCCTGCGGTGGATGTCCGCCACACTACCCGACCCTGTACCCCTTCCTGGAGCGGGCGTGCGCATCGACCTTCACCGAGGCGGACCTTGCCGACGTGCGCGCGCTGTTCCAGTCCGGCAGGCTGGTGCGAAAGGACATCGAAACGCTGTTCAACAGCTACGGCAGCCGGTGGAACCACCAGTTCACCCGACTGGTCCACCTGAACGAATTCTTCTATTCGCCATCCGCTTCCGGTTGGCTTCCCCCGTCCTGCACCAGAGCCCTGGGCACCATCAGTGGATTCGGCAGGTTGCCGGGGCGGGATCAAAGATTCATGTCCGCGCTGAAGGCCATTCGTTGATCACCGACGCCCCCCAGGCCCCCCGTCGAGGGCCAAATCCGCCAGACGTGCCCGAAGCCGTCTCATGAAGTCCGGCCCCGGATCGGGCTTGCGGGATCGATAGCCCGGAACGTCCTCACACCACGCGTCGCTTCCCTCCAGAAGGTGCGTCTCGTGGTGGCCAACCACCTGGCGAATCGGATGCCGTGTCGCCAGTTGCCGAACCAGCCATGTCACGCTGTCCAGTTGGGCGTCGGTCAGATCCTGGGCACGACGGCCCACCATGTCGATCCCGATGGCCGAGGTGTTCAATCCGATGGCGTGCCTGGCCAGCACGTCCTCGGGCAGCAGCTGCACCACGGCCCCGTCCGTCCCCACCAGGAAGTGGGTTCCCACGTTCAGGCGCCCCTGGCGAAACAGCTCGGCGCGCCCCGGCTCGGCCTCCAGGCGATTGAAGTACCGCCAGGCGCCTTCCAGACTGCGCCCCCCAGTCCAGTGGATGACGACGACGCGCGGGGTGATCCGACTTCCCGAAGCCAGTTGCCGTGGACAATGCGCGTGCAGGTAGGCCTGGACCAGGGCCTCGCGTTGCGGCCCCTGTGTTACGGGTCTGGCGAGGATCGTGCGCGCGGATTCCGCCGGCTCCCGCGCCAGGCCGTCGGCCGACGGTCCCCATGAAAGCGCCCCCAGGATCACCAGCCAACGTGCGCTATCGCGAAGCCGTCGAGGGTGCGATGCCTTCGAGGGCCACAACATGACGTCACCCCTGGGGAGGAGTCAAAGAAGGCGAAAGGGCCGCCGCAAGCAGCCGCCCATCCCCCACCCTCAGTCCGCCGCGACGTGGGGCATCGCGTGGCGCAGGCCGGGGAACTGGGCGGGGTCGTAGGGGGTGCCCTTCAACAGGCGTCGGGGCGAGTCCGGAGTGACCGCGGGGGCAACCTGGGAAACGACGGCACGAGCCGGCGCAACCACGGCACGGGCGGGCGCCGCCGCCGGGGCAGGCACGGTCACCTGGGCCGCGGCCTTCGAGGCCTCCATGGCCCGCCCGGGCAGGATGCCCAACGCCAGGGCCAGGACCGCCATCACGACCACCGCGACGTAACCGGGCGTGCTGGGAATCGCCTGGGCCGGCTGGCCTTCGGGTTCGCGGAAGTAGGCGAACAACACGATGCGCAGGTAGTAGTACAACGCGACCAGGCTGTTCAGCACGGCCACCGTCACCCACACGACGTTGCCGGTGGGATCGACCGCCAGCACCTGCTGGAACAGGGTGAACTTGCCCATGAAGCCCGCCAGCGGAGGAATGCCCGCCAGCGACAACACGCACACCGTCAGCAGCACGGCCAGCAGGGGATGGCGACGCCCCAGGCCCGCAATCGAATCCAGGCTGGCGTCCTCGTGGCCCTTCGCCGCCAGCAGCGCCAGCACGCCGAACGCGCCGACCGTCGCGACCACGTAGGTCGCCAGGTAGAACGGCACGCTGCTGCCCAGCTCGACCCCGCCGGCCCCCGTCTTCACCGCGTACATGCCCAGCAGGATGTAGCCGGCGTGCGCGATGGACGAATACGCCAGGATGCGCTTGACGTTGGTCTGCACGATGCCCAGCAGGTTGCCGACGACCATCGACAGGATGGCCAGGGCCAGCAGGATCCCACCCGGCGACGCCCAGCCCACCGAGAACTGGGGCGTGCCCCACACCGTCAGCAGCAGCCGCGCCAGCACCGCGAAACCGGCCGCCTT
>JARKOL010000405.1 GCA_029975745.1 Myxococcota bacterium
GGGTGAGGGACGAGTGGGTCAGCCTGCGGCCCACGGATGCCAACGTCCTGGCCCGGCGACTGATCGAGGCAGGGCGGCTGCCCGAACTGTCCGGGGGGACGCTGCGAAGCGAGGTGCCCTTCGGTCGCGAGCGCTTCGACCTGGCCTGGTGGTCCGAGGAAGGCGATCGGCGGTCCGTGATCGAGGTCAAGTCCGCCAGCCTGGTCCTGGACGGCGTGGCCCTGTTTCCGGATGCGGTCAGCGAGCGGGCATCCCGGCACCTGCTGCGCCTGGCGGCCCTGGCCGGGGAAGGTTGGGAACCCAGGGTGATCTTCGTCTGCCAGCACGCTGCCGCCCAGGTCTTTCGGCCGGCCGAGTCCATTGATCCGGTGTTCGCGACGACGCTGCGGACCGTGCTGGATCAGGGCGTCCAGGCCAGGGCCTTCCGGTTCCGGGTCACTCCCGCCGGCGTGGACGAGCCCAGGGAGATTCCGGTGGAACCCAGGGAACGGTGGTCGCAACCCTGTCAACGGTGTCGCGGTCGGGCCCGGGTTTCGGGGTGGTCGTTCCGTAACTGCGCGATAATACTGGTGTGCAATATTGGCACACCCCTTGCAAGCCTTTTGACGCAACGATGAAGCACCCGTACAATATGGGTGCATGCACTCGATGCGCATGGGTGGGTCATTTTGGAAAAGGGGGTGCAGCATGCAAAGACGGACGAATCAATTTCTGACAGTCGTGCCATTCGTTGCCTTGGCCATGCTTGGGTGTTCGGGGGGCGCTTCCAACCACAATCCCTCCGAATCCGGCGAGGTCTTGAGCCTCGACTGGACGAAGTCCGCGGCGTTGACCGCGGCCACCGACTGCGATGAGGCCGAGGCCTGGATCGAGGATTCGGTCATTGCGCAGATGAGGTTGAGCGTCGAGGCGAACCGCCGCTGCGTCCTGACTCCCGAGGAGTGCGGCTGGTATCGCGGCGTGGGGGGCGAGGACTGGTCCATGGACGGCGCGGCGCCTCCCGAGGCCAACGGTCCGGAGGATGACCAGACTCCCGACGAGTACAGCGAAACCAATACCCAGGTCGAGGGCGTGGACGAGGCCGATCGCGTCAAGACGGACGGCCAGTATGTCTACGTCCTGAGCAATCGCGACCTGGTGGTGGTCAAGTCCTGGCCGGCGGCCCAGACCGACGAGGTGGGTCGGGTTGTGTTGAACACGTGGGCGTCGGGATTCTTCCTTGACGGCGACAAGGCCATCGTGCTTGGCAACGCCAATCTGTACGAGGTGGTTCAGGATGTGCCCCGTCCGGACCGTGGGGACGGTGGGACTCCGAAGCCCGTCCCGGCGGAGGAAGGTGAAGGGATCGATGGCGGCTCGGCGGCGACGGATGAGGCGGACGATCCCAGCGGAGACGAGATGCCTGGCTGGTACTACGAGTACAGCCCGGTCACGACCGTGACCATCGTCAGCCTGGCGGACAAGGCGAATCCCCGCATTCTGAAGGAGTTCATCTTCGACGGCTACACGGCCGACAGCCGCCGCATCGCCGCCAAGGTCTACCTTGCCTTGAACAACTACCAGCAGTTCTACGATCTGGAGTACTGGCCCTCGGAGCTGAACTGGTACGGCTACTATGGCGAGGAAGACCGCCCGTCGGCCGAAGAGATCAACGCCGCCTTCGACGCCCTGATCGACCGCAACACCCAGAAGGTCCGCGGGCGCACCCTGGCGGAATGGCTGCCGCGGTACTGGACCGCCACCGGGGATGCCCAGGCGACCTACGCCAGCGGGCGGATGATTGGCGAATGCACCGACGTGCATGCCCCCAGCGTCTTTTCGGGCCAGGGGCTGCTCAGCCTGGTTTCCCTCGACGTGGTCTCCGGCGACATCGCCACCTCCACCATCGAGGGGGTCTGGGGAACGGTCTACGCCAGCCTGGACGCGGTCTATGTCGGAGCGACCAACTGGGGCTTCTACTGGTGGTGGCGGGGCGACGAGGAGGCCCCTTCCATCCAGACCCACATCCACAAGTTCGCTTTCGACAACGACGGGAATGCCCGGTATCGCGCCTCGGGCGAAGTCCTGGGCTACGCCATCAACCAGTTCGCCTTCGACGAGTACGAGGGGCACCTCCGCGTCGCCACGACCGACGGCTTCGGCTGGTGGAACAACGAGGAGACCGAGAGCCGGGTGACCGTGCTGCGCGAGGCCGGGGACCGCCTGGAGGAAGTCGGGGTCGTGGCCGGGCTGGGCCTGGGCGAGCAGATCTTCGCCGTGCGGTTCATCGGGGACCAGGGCTACGTGGTGACGTTCCGGCAGGTGGACCCGCTGTACGTCCTGGACCTGCAGGATCCGACCGCCCCCAAGGTCGCCGGCGAGCTGAAGATTCCCGGTTTCTCGAGCTACATCCATCCCCTCGAGCCCGGCTACCTGCTGACGGCGGGCCGCGACGGCGACGAAGAGGGGCGCGTGGGCGGCATCAAGATCGAGATCTTCGACGTAACCGACCCGACGGACCCGAAGAGCGTGAAGACGGCGGTGATTGGTGACGGCTGGAACACCTGGAGCGACGTGCTGTGGGACCACAAGGCCTTCAGTTTCTTCCGGGCTCGGAATCTTCTGGCCATTCCCGTGGGCGGCTGGGTCGAGACCTCTGGCGATGGGGGCTGGTGGGGCGAGTACAAGTCCGAGCTGGCCCTGTTCCGGGTGACTCGCGACAGCATCGAGGCACTGCCCGGCATCAGCCACATGGGCTTCTTCGAGGACTTCGGCGGCAACGACCACTGCCGCTACTACAGCGGATACTGGCAGGCCCAGATCTACCGTGGCCTCTTCATCGAGGACTACGTGTACAGCCTCAGCCAGCTCGGGATGCAGGTCCACGATACCCGCGACCTGTCCGCCGGGCCCGTGGCGGAACTGACGCTCCTGGACCCCGCGTCCTTCCCCGTCTATGACTGGGGATGGTGCGGCTACACGGAGCCCGACGACCGGACCGACCCCGAAGAGCCCCCGGCCGACGGCGGCGACGGCGACACCCCGCGACCCGAGTAGTCCCCGACTCCAGTAGCCCCCGACCCGAGTCGCGCCACCGTCCTGCCCGGCGCCTGGTGCGCCGCCCCCTGTTCTTGATGTCGATGCAGTTGACGACTTGAAGCGTGCCGAGGGGTGTTCCGTCCACGGCAATCGCGTGCTCGGCGGTGCAATCCAGGGTGGGCACCCGGGCCGAAACGGCCTTGGAGCTTGCGCCGTGCCCGTCACGCGGTCAGTGCATCGACCACCCGCTGCAGCGAGGCGACATCCCCGGCGGAATGCACCTCGTAGGCCGAGGCGTCGGGCCAGATCCGGCGCAGCGTACCGCGCAGTACCTTGCCTGGCCCCACCTCGACGAACCGATCGACCCCGTCGTGCATCAGGCCGCGCACGATATCGACCCACCGCACGGGGCTGCGCAACTGGGACACCAGGGCATCGCGAACCGCGTCGGCATCCGGCGCGGGCGCCCCGGTGACGTTCAGGTACAGGCGCCGGGCGGGGGCGGCCATCGGGAGGCCGGCCAGGGCATCCCGCAGGATCGGTTCGGCCGGGCGCATCAGTTCGCTGTGCCAGGCGCCGGAAACCGCCAGGGGAACGCAGCGGGCGCCCAGGGCCTCGAAGTGCGCGGCGGCCTTGTCCATGGCGCCCGTCGTTCCCGACACGACGACCTGATCCGGCGCGTTCAGATTGGCGACGCCCCCCTCGGACCTGGGCATCAGGTCGGCCATCGCCGCGACCACCGTGTCCACGTCCAGTCCGACCACGGCAATCATGGCTCCGGGGGTCTGTTGGGCCGCCTCGTCCATCGCCCGCCCCCGCACCGCGGCCAACCGGACCGCGTCCGCCGGGGACACCACGTCCGCCGCGGCCAGTGCCGCGTACTCGCCCAGGCTGTGGCCCGCGACGGCCCACGGCGTGACCCCGCGTTCGCGCAGCCAGGCCAGGCAGGCCAGGTTCAGGGCGGTGATCGCCGGTTGCAGCACCCGCGTGCGCGACAGGGCGTCGAACGGCCCGCGCGTCACCAGTGTTTCCAGGTCCGCGTCCGCGGCCTGCGAGGCCGTCGCCAGCAGGGTGCGTGCGGCATCGACGGTCCGGAACAGTTCCTGTCCCATGCCCACCGACTGGGAACCCTGGCCCGGGAACAGGAACGCGATCCGATGTTCGCTCATGCGTTGCCTCACGATACCGCGGCGGACAGTCCGCCATCGACGACCAGGGTCTGGCCCGTCACATAGCTGGCCTGGTCGGACACCAGGAAAAGGGCGGCCGCGGCGGCCTCGTCCGCGTGCCCGAACCGTTGCAGCGCAATCCGGTCCACGTACTGGCGGCGCATCGGCGTCGGGACGACGGCGGTCATGTCCGTGTCGATGAAGCCCGGCACCAGGCAGTTCACCCGGATGCCGCGGGGGCCCAGTTCGGCGGCCAGCGCCCGCGTGAAGGCGATCACGGCCCCCTTCGAGGCGCCGTAGGCGGTCTGGCCCGCCAGCCCGGTCATGCCCGACACCGAGGCGACGTTCACGATCGCCCCGGCACGACGCGCCAGCATCGGGCGCACGACGGCACGGCACCAGTGGTAGGTGCCCTGGACATTGGTCTGCATCACGCGATCCCAGTCCTCGGGCGGCGTCATGGCGAACAGGCGGCTGATCGATACGCCGGCGTTGTTGACCAGGATGTCGATCCGGCCCTCGCGGGCCAGGATGTCGGCCACGGCGGCATCGACCGCATCCCGATCCCGTCCATCGCAACGGACGCCGCGCGCCTCGGGGCACTCCGCGGACAGTCGGGCGGCGGCCTCGTCGTCCCGAACCCAGGTGAAGACCACGCGCGCGCCCTCGGCGGCGAATCGGCGAACCATGGCGTTGCCGATGCCTCGGCTGCCGCCGGTGACGACCGCAACGCGTTCGGAAAGGATGTTCGCCAAGCGACCTCCACGCATCCGGGTACTCGTTGAATCCGGCGTTCGGGCAGGGGATCAGACCTCGTCCAGCCGGACCGTCAGGCTCTTCGGGACGAACGGCGGCATCGACAGCGAAACGGCGTCACGCTCCCCGCCCTGGTGGCGCACGGTCAGATCCAGGCCCGAGAAGGCCGCCTGGCAGACCACGCGCGCCAGACCGATCCGGCGTCCCATGGTGTACGACCAGCCCGTCGTGACGATGCGGCCCACCGACTCGCCGTCCAGCAGAACGTCGTCGTCCTGGGCCATGCCGTCCTGTCCGGCGGCCAGTGCGACGCCCAGCAGCTTGTGGGTCACGCCCGCCAGGCGTCGGCCGAGGATCGCGTCCCGTCCGACGAAGGTGTCCTTGGCGAAGTCGATCATCCACTGGAGACCCAGTTCCAACGGGTCGCCGACGACGCGTCCCTCGCGGTGGACGTTGAAGAAGCGGCCGTCCAGACGCAGGTCGTCATGGACGTCCAGGCCCACCGGACCCGTGCCGTGGCGCGCGCCCGCGTCCAGCAGCCGGTCCCAGAGCCCCGTCGCCCTGGCCGCGTCCGCCATCACCAGATATCCGAACTCGGCCGTCTTGCCCGCCCGAATCAGATGCACGGGGCCGTCCAGTTCGTGGGGTTCGATGGACAGGTAGGGCATGCCCAGCACGTCGCGACCGAACAGGTCCCGAGGGGCGCCCCAGGCCGTCGGTCCGTCCAGGGACAGCACGACCAGGTCGTCCGTCACGTTCGTCAGGCCGCTGTCCGGTCCGCACAACCGCTCGTGAACTGCCGCGGAGGGCGCGCAGGGTTCCGCCAGCACGAACAGGTCCTCGTCGTCGCACGCCACCAGGCAGTCGGCCAGGATGCGGCCCTCGGCGTCGGTCAGCAGCGTGTGCAGCACGCGCCCGAACCGCAGGTTCGCGACGTTGCCCGTCAGCGTCTCGTCCAGCGGGTACAGCGCGTCATCCACGCGCCCTCGGAATTTCAACAGGTGCGAGAAATCCGCCAGGCCCGCGTGCTCCCGGACGGTCCGGTACTCGGATTCACGGTCCGCCAGCGCCCCGCAGACCTCGAAATCGTCCCGATCGACGAACACCGCGCCGGCCTGCGCCAATCGCGGATGCAGCGGGGTGCGGCGGCTCATGCGTCGCCTCCCTGTGCCGTCGCGGCGCCGTGGGCCATCAGGTAGTCCACGATGGTGTTGATCGAGCGAAGCACGCTGACGTTGCCCTCCTCGACCCGAACGCCGAATTCCTGCTCGATCCCCAGGACAACCTCGAGCGCGTCCAGCGAGTCCAGTCCCAGGCCGGACCCCAGCAGGGACACGTCCTCGTGCAGATCCTCCGGCTGGTAGGGCAGCGACAGGCGGCCGATCAGATCGTCCTTCACGCGCCGGATCAACTCGGCTCGGACCGCGATTTTTCGTCGTGTCGTCGCGTTCATGTTCCACCCGCGAGACGGCCCGAAAACGGGGCCGTTCGAGTCGGCGGGATGATACCCGTTTCGCATGAAAAGGCAAGCCACAACGCGGGCTGCGCCGTTGACAAGGCCGGGGCGGTCCCCGATACTCGGGCGTCCCTTGCTGTTCGGCCATTCGTGAGCAACACGCCGATTCCCATTCTTGCGTTCGCGTCCGTCAGTGCCCTGGGGCGCACCCTCGAAGCGACCACCCGGCGGCTGTTTGACGGCAGCACCGGGTTGGCGTTCGGGTCCGCGGTCGTTCCGGACACGCCCTCGCCGCTGGGGGAGGTTTCCGGGCCCCTGCCACCCCTTCCCGACGGGCTGGCGGTCTGGGACTGCCGGGCGAATCGCCTGCTGGCGATGGCGATGGCCCAGGTGGCGCCGGAGCTCGCCCAGGTGCGCCAGGCGTTCGGGCCGGGGCGGGTCGGGGTCGTGATCGGCACCAGCGCGTCGGGGAACACGGACCTGGAGCAGGCGTATGCGATCGATGGCGCCACGGGGTATGACTACCATCACCGCCAGTCCTTCGGCGCCTGCGCGACCCTGGCCGCGCGCCTGGCGGGCGTCAGCGGCCCGGCGTACGCGGTGTCCACGGCCTGTTCCTCGGGGGCCAATGCGATGATTTCGGCCGCGCACCTGATCCGGGCGGGCCTGTGCGATGCCGTGATCGTCGGCGCGACCGACGCGATCTGCCGGACCACCGTGTTCGGCTTCCAGGCGCTGGGCGTGACCGATCCGGACCTGTGTCGTCCGTTCGATGCCGACCGACGTGGCCTGAACCTGGGCGAGGGGGCGGCGGTGCTGGTGCTGGGACGCCGGCGTCCCGACGGCCTGGGAGGGGGCCCGGACCTGTTCCTGGCCGGATGGGGGGCGACGTCCGAGGCCCATCACATGACCCAGCCGGACCCCGAGGGCGACGGGTCGGCCCGGACCATGGCGGCCGCGCTGGCGTGCGCCGGTCTGGCGCCGGCGGACATCGGATACCTGAATCTGCACGGGACGGCCACGCCCCAGAACGACACGGCCGAGGCCCGGGGAGTGGCGAAGGTGTTCGGCACGAACGTCGCGGCGGGGTCCACCAAGGGCTACACCGGCCACCTGCTTGGGGCGGCCGCGGCCGTCGAGGCGGTGATCTCGCTGATAGCCCTTCGCGACCAGCGCCTGCCGCCCAGCCTGAACCTGAATCGCAAGGATCCGGACGTGCCGATCGACATCCTGGACGCGGTGACGCCGGCCCCCGGGATTCGGTACGCGTTGTCGAATTCGTTCGCGTTCGGCGGCAACGACACCAGCCTGATCTTCGGGGTGCGGCGATGAGAGGCGTGTCCATCCTGGCCACCGGCGTGGCGTGCGGCGACCCGACCCTGGCGGACCGCTCGTCGTGGAACGCGGTCCGGGTCCCCGGCGAACTGCCGGTCCGGCACGAGCCTCCGATCGACGAGTTCGTGCCCCGCAACACGCGGCGGCGCATCAGTCGATTGATCGCGATGGCGCTGTACGCCACACGGGACGCCGGCGGTCTGGATGCGCCGCAGGCCGCGCCCTTGTTGTTCGCGTCGGCGAACGGCGAGATCAACACGATCGGGGCGATCCTGCGCTCGCTGCTTTCCGAGGCGCCCTCGGTGTCGCCGACGTCGTTCCACAACTCGGTCCACAACGCGGCCCCGGGCTACTGGTCCATCCTGGCCAGGCGCTTCGCGGCGACCTCGACCATCTCCCAGGGGTCGCTGTCGTTCGAGTTCGCGCTGCTGGACGCCTGGGCGCGCCTCGCCTCGGGCGAAGACGACGTGCTGGTGTGCGGGGGGGACGAGGCCATCGAGAATGCCGACTGGGCCGATCCCGGTCACTGCACGCACGACCTCTGCGGCACGCTGCGTCTGTCCTCGGCGCCCTCCGCCACCGCATCGGCACGACTGGTGGACGTGCGCTTCCTGCCGGCCGAACCGGTTCTGGATCGGGGGGCGGTCCAGGCCGCGCTGGTCGCAGAGTTCGCGCCCGACCTGATCCTGGAGGGGGGCCCGGATTTCGATGACCCGACCCCGCTGGGGGGGCGTCACCCGATGGCGGGGTTGTGGCACCTGCTGCGCTTCGTGCGTGCGCCGGGCCCCGCCGGCACCCTGCTGCTGGTCCGTCACGGTCCGGCGGGGGGCATCGCCATCGTCGCATCCCGGGAGGCCCATGACTGATTCCCTGCCGCGCATCATCGACCTGATCCCGCACCGCGGTCGGATGTGCCTGCTGGACCGCGTGGTGTCCGTCGCGGGGGGCGAGATGGTCGCGGAAGGGGCGGTGCGCGCGGACAATCCGTTCCTGCGGGACGGCGTGCTGGCGCCGGCGGCGCTGGTCGAGTACATGGCCCAGGCCATGGCCGCGCTGGTGTCCTGGCGCCACGGCGACCCGGTTCCGAAGATGGGATACCTGGTCGGCGCCCGGAACGTCGTGTTTCAGCCCGTGCCGGTGCGTTCCGGGCAGACACTGCGGGCGATTGTGCGCGAGGAGGCCGTGCTGGGCGACTTCGCGGCCTTTGACGGCGTGGTTTCGCTGGAAGGGGCCGTGGTCTGTCAAGGGAACCTGAAGGTGTTTCGCGTCCAGGAGGAGCCGTCATGAGACGGGCTCTGGTCACCGGCGCCAGCCGGGGCATCGGCCGCGCCGTCGCGCTGGAACTGGCGTCGCGCGGCATCGAGGTGCTGGTCAACTACCGGGAACGGGCCGATGCCGCCGCCGCGGTCTGCCAGGACATCATCGACGGAGGAGGGCGGGCGATCCCGCTGGGGTTCGACGTGGCGGATCCCCAGGCCGTCGCGGCCGCGCTGGCCCCCTGGGTCGAGGGGCCCGAAGGCATCGACATCCTGGTCAGCAACGCCGGCATCACCGCCGACGGGCTGTTCGTCGGCATGGATCCCGAGGCCTGGCACCGGGTGCTGGCCACCAGTCTGGACGGCTTCTTCCATGTCGCCCGTCCGCTGGCGCGGGCGATGGCCCGACGTCGGTGGGGGCGCATCGTGGTCGTGTCCTCGGTGTCCGGGATCCGGGGGAATCCGGGCCAGGTGAACTACTCGGCCGCCAAGGCCGGGCTGATCGGCGCCACGAAGGCACTGGCCCGGGAACTGGCCACCCGTAACGTGATCGTCAACTGCGTGGCCCCCGGCCTGATCGACACCGACATGTCCCAGGATGCCCCCGAGGGCCTGCTGGCGGGCGTGCCCATGCGCCGGATCGGGCGTCCGGACGAGGTGGCCCGGGTTGTCGCGTTCCTGTGCGGCGACGACGTGACCTACCTGACCGGCCAGGTGATTGCCGTCGATGGCGGGCTGACCTGAGGCCGGCCGGCGGGATTCCGGATGATTCTGCGGAAGCAAGCCTTGTGTTTCACGGCGGTCCTGGCCGCCCTGGCCTCGTCCTGCGGCAGTGGGGACGGTTCCGGGGACGTCGTGACCACCGATGTCGGACCCGAGGTCGCAGCCGACGTGTTCGGCCCCGACGCGGACGCGGTCGTGCCCCCGGATCCCGTCTATCCGGACGTCTGCCTGGGCCTTTCGCGCCCCAGCGCGCCCGCGTGTGGCTCGATTCGTCGCCAGGGCTGCTGCGACGCGGCCGGACGCGTCGTATGGTGCGAGCGCGGCGCCCTGTACTGCATCGACTGCACGGCGGCCGGTTCCTCGGGCGCCTGCGGCTTCAAGGACGTTCCCGCGTTCACGGGCTACGACTGCGGCGGGGCCGGGGACGACCCCCGGGGCCTGTTCCCGGCGACCTGCGGCCTGGCCTGCGAGCCCGACTGCGATGACGGGCGGGGTGGGGCGCGTGCGTGCGGCGACGATGGCTGCGGAGGCCGCTGCGGCGACTGTCCCCCCGGGGAATGGTGCGATGACGACGGTGCCTGTGTCCCGGCGCCCGGCGGCGTGGTTCAGGGGCGACTGGAGTACGAAGCCCGGGTTCCGGCGTTCGATCCGCTGGCGGGTCCGACGCTGGAGGAGGTTCCGGTCGTGCTGCCTGGGGCCGGCATTCCGGTGACCGTCGCGGACGCGCTGGGCGCGGTGGTCGGCCAGACCGTGACCGGCCAGGATGGTGCCTTCCTGGTGCCGTTGGCCCGGCCCCGGGCCCAGGACGACGTGCTGGTGTTCGCGACGGCCCAGGCGGGGCCCGCCGGTCCGATGTTCGCGGTGCTGCGGCCCGATGCCGGGGGGAAGGCGCGTTCGGGCACGTGGCCGACATGGGCCTGGTCGATGGCGCTGGACGGGGACGAGGTCGGCACGGTCCGCGTGACTCTGGCCCAGGGGGCGGGGGCGCTGCACGTGTTCCGCCTGGTCGCGTCGGCCCTGGATCCGGTCGTGGCGCATCTGGCCGGTGGCGATGCGACCCAGGTCGTGCCCCTGGCCGTCCTCTGGGCGCCCGGGGTTTCCTGGGATTGCGGCTACTGTTATGCCTCCCGCATGCCCCAGGTGCCGGTCCCCGGGGTCCACCTGCCCGATTCGGTGTTCCTGGACGGCCATCCGGACGGATCCTCGGCCTGGGCCGTTGCGGCGGTGCTGCACGAGGTCGGCCACGCGGTGCTGCGGAACCACAGTCGCAGCGATTCTCCGGGGGGCAGCCACGTGGTGGGACAACTGCTGGAACCGACGTTCGCGTGGGCCGAGGGCTGGACCAGTTTCTTCGGGGTGTCGATGCACAGCCGTTGGCTCGGGGCGCCGGACGCGCGGCTGTGGGCGGTGGTCTTCGGGGCGTCGGGGGCGCGCACCGCGTTCTGGATGGACTACGCGGCGGGGCTTGGCGCCGCCGCGACGACCACGCCGCCGGACCTGCGGGGCGGCCTTGGGCAGTTCCTGGATGAACGATGGGTCACCCGGGCGCTGTGGGAATTGTGGGACGGCGACGACGTGGACGATGTGGGCATCGCCGACGACTGTGCCCTGGGGACGGCCGTCATGACCCGCACGCTGGCCTCGGCCCGGATGCTGCGCGGGGACCGCGGCTTTCCCGGGGCCGACCTCGTCGATTTCCTGGACGCGTTGGCGTGCGACGAGCCCGGACGGCAGGCGCCGGTCCTGTCGCTGGTTCGTGATGAACTGGGGTTCCCGTACGACGGGGCCGTGACCTGTCCCTAGGGAGGTGCGCGTGATGCGGTTCGGGGGGTGGCTCGTGCCGGTCCTGCTGTTCGCTGCCTGCCTGGGGCCTCGCCCGACGGTGCCGGATCGCGAGTCGTTGCCGGCATCCCGGGTTTCCCTGCTGGGCCAGGCGCCCCTGGCGCTGTCGCTCGATGGGCACGTGCGGGATGACGGCACCTGGGAGCTGACGGCCGAGGTGACCGTTTCCGGCACCCTGGCCGAGCCGCCAATCCTGCGAGTGGAACTGCCCGACGGTGCCCGCCTTCTGGACGGCAGACCGGCGGAATCGCTGCCCGCGTCCGGCACGGACGCCACGCGGGTCCGGCGCTTCGTCGTGGCCGATGCACGGGCGCCCGTCCAGGTCGTCGTGTCCGCCGTGGCTGGGGGCTACGGTGCGTCGGTGGCGGCTTCCTGGCCGCCCGTCGGCGTCGTGGACCGCGCCGGAACGTCGGGATTCGCCCCGATCAAGCCGACCCGAGTCGGCGGCATGCCCGTGGATCGGGCGGTGCCCGTGGAATCCGACGTCGCCCCTTCGCGGTGAACCGCGGGTTCACCCAGCACCATCGCCGCCATCGCCATCGCCAGGAAGACGCCCAGGTAGTTGTGGGCGAACTGTCGGGAAACGAACATCCACAGCAGCAGCACCGCCGCGAAGGCGGCAATGGTGGTCGTCAGTCGGCCGCTGCGTCCGGCCAGCACGATCCCGATGCCCAACGCCGGCAGGACGATGCCCAGGTGCAGCAGCAGTGTGGGCAGCGCGTCCCTCGGTGAGGTCAGGAGCCCCGTCGCGATTCCCAGGCCACTGATGCCAAGTCCCAGCGGACGCAGCGGGAAGTCGCGTGCCTGGAACAGGAACAGGTCGTGCAGCAGGGCACCGGGGGTCTGGATCAGGAACGGCCCGAACGCCGCGACCCCGATTGCGACCATCGGCAGCAGGAGCCGGGCCAGTCGTCCGCCCGCCTGCCGGGGACCGCACCCCATCCGCAGGCGCGTCCACGCCCAGGCGACCATCAGGGGGATCAGGGGCCAGGCGAACGGCTTGAGGGTACAGGCGATACCCAGCACCACGAACGCGGTCTTCAGTCGTCCTCGGGACGCAGCCCAAAGGCATCCGAACAGCGCCGCAAGGACCAGGACATCGTTCATGCCAAGCTGAAGAAAGAGGGTGTTGACGGGGTTCAGGACCGTTGCGGCCACCATCGGCAGCCGCCATTGGGGATCCCTCGGCAGGTGCCAGGCGGCTACCGCCAGCAGCACCAGGGCCAGCAGATGCACCAGCCGCTGGTCGAAGAACCCGACCAGGTGGGTGGTGACGACGAAGCCGGGAAGAGACACCCACAACACGCCTGGGGGGTAGGGAAACGCGGACAGTGCCGGGTTTCGTTCCAGGCCCAGCGGGTGCCAGAGTTCGGGTCGGCTGTCGATGCCCTGGGCCATCAGCGTATCGCCGAAGTCCGCGCCGTAGGGCGAACGGCCCTCCAGCAGCATGGCCATGGCGGCCTCGGTCTGAAGCACCCCGCCGTCGTGGGCCAGGGACACCTGGCGATCGCCCTGACGTAAGCCCAGGTCATGTCGGGCAACGATGTCGTCCAGCATCGGCAGCGCCACCAGGAACAGCGCCAGTGTGCCCACCAGGGCGGTACGGACGGCGCGGGTGCGTCGCGATGCCCGGAAGGCCAGCAGGAAGAGGGCCAGGATCAGCAGCACCGACACGGCCGCCAGGCCCGCTCCGAGGGGATCCCGGGTCATGGGGCTCGCCAGACCCAGTCGGGACGACAGGTGCGCGGTGTGGAACGGCAGCAGTGGGGCCGTTGCCAGGGATGCGCACGCGCACACCAGGACGACCAGATCCGGTGACCGCGACGCGGGATCCCCTGGCGATTCCATTTCGTGGTCTTCCGTCCCTGGCCCCGGCCCCGAGGTTAGATGGATCCGGGGCCGCGGGCAAGCGGGCGGTCCGAGGCTGGCGGGCCGAGGCTACTTCACGATCATGAACTCGACGCGGCGGTTCTTTGCTCGCCCTTCCGGTTTGCGGTTGTCCGCCACCGCCTGCGTGTCCCCGAATCCCTGGGCCACCAGGCGTTCCGGGGGCACCCCCTTGGCCACCAGATAGTCCTGGACGGACTCGGCGCGGGCCTGGGACAACACCATGTTCCGCTTCTTGCTGCCCACGTTGTCCGTGTGGCCCTCGACCCGGACCTTGGCGATGTCGGGCCGATCCAGCAGCACCTGGGCCACGTCGTCCAGCAGCGGGAAGGACACCGGCTTGATGATCGACTTCCCGGTCTCGAAGTAGACAATCTCCAGGATCTCGATCTTCTCCTGGGTGACCTTGACCCGCTTGGGCTCCGGCGGCGGGCAGCCGTCCAGATCCTTGCGGCCGGGCACCGTGGGGCACTTGTCCAGCTTGTCGATGACGCCGTCGCCGTCCGTGTCGGGGCAGCCACCCAGCGCCTTCGGCCCGGCCTCCTTGGGACACTGGTCCTCGGTGTCCGGGATGCCGTCGCCGTCGGTGTCGGGACATCCGCGGAACTTCTTGGGGCCGGGCACGCCGGGGCACTCATCGTCGCGGTCCGGGATCCCGTCGCGGTCCGCGTCGGGGCATCCCTCCAGCGCCGGCATGCCCGGTTCGTCCGGGCAACGGTCCTTCGTGTCGGGGACGCCGTCGCGGTCGGTGTCCGGGCAGCCGTCGAACTGGATCAGGCCGGGGGTGTCCGGGCAGTGGTCCGAGGCATCCGGCACGCCGTCCCCGTCCCGGTCGGTGATGCATCCCCGGTCGATGGCCGGCGTTTCATAGCCCACCTGGAAGGTCACGCGGTAGGCGGCGCTGCCGTAGCCCCGCAAGGTGCCGCCGCCGGCGGCCGCCATCAGCACCAGACCGCCGATCCGCCCCCGCAGGCCGCCCAGCAGGTCCAAGGACTGCGAGTACTTGTCGAACGGGTTCTTCTCGACGGCGGCGCGATATTCCATCGTGCCGATGGCCTCGACCTTGCCGCACAGGAAGGGAATCACCAGACCCGCCCCGATCAGCAGTTCGTCCCCGACCTCCAGCGAGCCGTTCGTTGTCTGGATATTCACGTTCGGGCGCAGCCGGTAGCCCGCGTTCAGCGCGACGTTCCAGCCTCGCTTCGCATAGTCCAGAACCAGCGTCATGGTGGCGGTGACCAGCCGATCGCCGTTGAAGTCGCGTGGCCTTGCGGTGGGGAAGGTCAGGTCCCCGGCGATTGCCATGCCGAACCCGGCCTTGCGGTTCCTGCCGAAGAACGACAGTTTTCCGGCCAGTCGCAGGTCCCCCAGGGACGTCCCGTCCACCTGGGTCAGCGACGAGGCCCCGCCCGGGTTGTCCCCCGCGGAGTAGAGGAAGACCGGGATATCCAGACCGACGTCGATGTAGTCGGACAGTCCCAGGCTGAAGTACAGGTCCGCGATGACCTGGGTTCGGACCACCCAAAGGACGTTCGAGGGATCGTCCTTGGGCCACAGCGCCTGTGGCTTGTGGTTCCATGTCAGGAACGCGCCGCCGCCGACCTTCAGATGGCCGGGCTGGGTCGCCGTCTGGATGGCCAGGATGTCTCCGGGATGCACCGAGGGACGGAAGAAGTTCGTGTTCAACTGGGGGTTGTCTCGCGCCAGGGACGGGGGCGGCAAGGAGGCGACCAGGACGGCCGCCGCCAGCAGCGCGCCGGCGAGATGCGTCTTCATGGGATGCTCCTTGGCAAGGGAGCGCAACAATGCACCGGGGCCATGACCCGTGCATGTCGGCCCAACCCGTGTGTTCGAATCCGAGTATAGTCCATTGATGATTTCGGGGGAAGTCGTCGGTCCGATCGGGCCGTCACCGCCAAGGGTTGCGTGTCTTCACCTGGGGATGAGCGCATGTCCGATGTCGAAGGGGTCGTCCTGTTCCTGCACGCGTTTCCGTTCTCGTCCGACCTGTGGCGCGCGCAGGTGGCGCGGCTGCCTCCGGGCTGGACGGCGCGGGTTCCCGACCTGCCGGGGTTCGGCGCTTCGCCGCCGGGCGCCGCGAGCCTGGATACGTGGGCGCGTGACCTGCTGGCGCAACGGGATCAGTCGCACGCGGGGCGTCCGGTGCTGGTGGGGCTGTCCATGGGCGGCTACGTGGCATTGCGCCTTCTGGCCGCGGCCCCGCAACGGTTCCGGGGCCTGCTGCTGGCGGACACGCGAGCTGCGGCCGATGGCCCGGAGGTACAGGCTCGAAGGACCGCCATGGCGCAGCGCGTTCGGCAGGAGGGCGTGGCCTGGATGCCGGAGGCGCAGATCCCGGGTCTGCTGGGAGCGACCACCCGGGCGACCCACCCGGACCTCGAACGGGCGGTGACTCGAATGATGCTTCAGGCCCGTCCCGAGGGGGTCGCGCGGGCCCTGGAGGCCATGCGGGATCGCCCCGACTCGTCCAAGGTCGCCGCCGGACTGCGGATGCCGGTGCGCGTGGTGTGCGGCGCCCAGGATGCGCTCAGTCCGCCGGACGAGATGCGGGCGCTGGCCGCCGGCATTCCCGGGGCGACATTCCACCTCCTGGCGGGGGCGGGGCATCTGTCCTGCCTGGAGGCCCCCGACGGCTTCGCGGAGGTTCTGAAAGGGCTGCTGACCGACGTGGGAAGGGACGGCGCGGTTCCGGATTCGACAAGACGAGCCCTCGATTGACCCCGGGGACACCTTCCACTAGCATCCACGGGCGATGTGTGGGATTGCCGCCCTATTCGCGGCGGAAGCGCCGCTTCACGACGACGACCGGGCCCTGGTCCGGGCGATGACGGCCACGCTGCGCCATCGCGGGCCGGACGCAACGGGGGACTACGCCGACGCCCGGTGCATTCTGGGCAACACGCGCCTTCGCATCCTGGACCTGGGCGCGGGCGCCGACCTGCCGATGGTCAGCGACGACGGCCAGATCATCCTGGCGTACAACGGCGAGGTCACGAACTACCTGGAACTGCGGGATCGCTTCCTGGGCGGCCAGGCGGGTCGTTTCCGGACGGGTTCCGACACCGAGGTGGTCCTGCGCCTGTACCAGGAACTGGGCATCGGGTTCCTGCAGCACCTGACGGGCCAGTTCGCGTTCGTCCTGGTGGATCGACGCATCCAGCGGGCCTGGGTCGTCCGGGACCATTTCGGCATCCGGCCGATGTTCTGGGCGCAGGTGCGCGGTCGGCTGCACGTGGCGTCCGAGATCAAGGCGCTGCTCGAGGTCCCGGGCCTGGACCGCTCGCTGGATCCCGAGGCGATCTACCACTACTTCTCGCTGGCCTACATCCCCGAGACGCTGACGCCGTTCGCCGGGGTTCACGAGTTGACCGGGTCCAACCTGCTGGAGGTCTATCTTCGGACTGGGGCGTTCGAGCAGCGGCCCTACTACGAGATTCGCTACGACCCCGACCCCACGCTGACCGAGCAGGACCTGGTGGGTCCGCTTCGGGACGCGATGATCGACAGCGTGCGCCGGAACATGATTTCCGATGCGCCGCTGGGACTGACGTTCTCGGGCGGCTTCGATACCAGCAGCATCCTGGGGATTGCCCGCACGCTGCGTCCGGCCGAGGAGATCCACACCTACTCCGTGGTGATGCTGGAGCCCTCGTTCGACGAGTCGAGGTACCAGCGGATGATGATCGAGCCGGGGCGGCACCCACACCACGAGGTTCGCTTGGGCCCCCGGGACGTCGAGGAAGCGCTGTACGAGCACCTGGCCTACCTGGACGAGCCGACGGGGGACGGGGCGGCGATCCCGTTCTACCTGCTGGCCCGCGAGGCGTCCAAGGACGTGCGGGTGTTGCTGTCGGGCGAAGGGGGCGACGAGACCTTCAACGCCTACGAGACCCACATGGCCAATCGGATGCGGCGGTTGTATCGGCGGTTCGTTCCCCGGCCGGTTCGCGGCGCCGCCTACTGGGCCGCCCACGCGCTGCCCTGCGACTACCGCAAGCTCAGCTTCGACTTCCTGTCGAAACGGTTCACCGAGGGCGCCGAAATGGACGTGCCCGAGTCGCACCTGCACTGGCGCCACGTCCTGCCCGAGTCCGACAAGCGGCTGCTGATGCCGGGGTGCGACCACGTGCCGCCCACGGCCACGCTGTTCCGTCGCCTGTACGAATCCCTGTCGTTCGAGGACGAACTGAATCGCCTGTCGGTCATGGACATCCGCCACTATTTCGAGGCGGACCTGATGGTCAAGAACGACCGGATGCTGATGGCGCACTCGATCGAGGCGCGTCTGCCGTTCATGGACCGTCTGCTGCTGGAAAGCGTCGCGAAGGTGCCCGTCAACCTGCGGGTGCGGGGCATGAAGCGGCGCTACCTGCAACGCCAGGCCATGCAGGGACTGGTTCCTCCCGCGATCTATCGCCGCGCGAACATGGGGTTGGAGATGCCCCATTCGGTGTGGTTCCTGGGACCGTTGCGCCCGATGGCCGAACGCCTGCTGGCCCCCGAACGCGTCTCGGCATTGGGATTGTTGGACCCCGCCGTCGTGACCCGGCTGTGGCGTGAACACGTCGAACGTCGGCGGGACAACGGCCGAGCCTTGTGGTGCATCCTGATTCTGGTCGCCTGGTTCGAACTGTACGTCGAATCCTCCCGGCACAGGGACTTCCTGCGGCTGGCCTGACGATCTTCGATGCGAGGGACGCGAATTGGGCGCCGGCCTGGGTTGTTGCGCTCCCCGCTGATTTGTTATGCTCCCCCCGGCCCGGACTTCGGACCTCTCGTGGGGGGGGATGTGGCGCGCGATACCACGGTCACCATCGATCTGACCGCCGAGGCGGGTGCCTCGCTGCCGTACCTGTGCGGCATCTTCCCGACTCGAACCGGGGCATTGCCGGCGCTGTTCGGCCTGGAGCGGCGCGCCATCGTGGGGCGGGCCACAGGCGGTCAAGCGACGATCCCCCTGGATGATGACCGCATTTCCCGGGTGCATGCCCAACTGGACCCGGACGGGGACGGAGGGTGGGAGATCCGGGATCTGGGCAGCAAGAACGGCGTCTTCGTCGACGGGGTGCGCTGCGCGAGCGCCCCGCTCTCCGAGGGCTGCCGGATTCGGATCGGCAATTCGATCCTGGTGTTTCGTTGGCTGTCCGTCGATCTGCCCCCCGCGATGCCCCGGGGGTTGCCCTTCTTCGGGACGTCGCCGGCGCTGCGTCGGGTCGAGGAGGCGTGTCGTCTGGCGGCTCCCACGTCCGCGGCGCTGCTGCTGCGCGGGCCTACCGGAAGCGGCAAGGAGGTATTCGCGCGCCACGTCCATGCGGCGTCGGGACGCGCGGGTCCCTTTGTCGCGGTGAACTGCGCGGCGGTCTCGGAGGGGCTTTTCGAGAGTGCGTTCTTCGGCCACCGCAAGGGCGCCTTCACCGGCGCGTCGTACGATTTCGCCGGTTTTGCCCGTGCCGCGTCCCGGGGGACGCTGTTCCTGGACGAGGTCGCCGAGATGACGCCCGAGGTCCAGGCCAAACTGTTGCGGTTCCTGGATCAGGGCGAGATCACGCCGGTGGGAGCGACCGCCTCCCAGCAGGTGGATGTCCGGATTGTCGCGGCAACGAACCAGGATCTGGAGTCCCGGATGGCCGAAGGCAGGTTCCGGCCCGACCTGTTCGCGCGGCTGGCCGGACGGCAGATCCGGATTCCCGCCCTTGCCGAACGTCCCGAGGACGTCATCGAGATCGCGTTGCGTCGAGTGCCCGCGGGGCTGACCCCGGATGCGGCCGAGGCGCTGGTGCTTCACGACTGGCCGTTCAACGTGCGGGAGCTGCAGTCCGTTCTGGATGCCGCGGCGGCCGTCGCCGTGGCGGGCACCCCGCTGGCCCTGGGGGCGTTGCCCGCGGCGTTGCGCAGCCGGGTGATGGGGCGAACCGGGACGCCTCGGCCATCGATCGTTCCGCCGCAGGCCGTGGGGCGAACCGGGAACCCCGCCGGGGACTTGGTCGCCACGACCACCGGGGACTCGGTGGCGCCGACGCAGGCCGAACTTGCGGCGCTGTTGCGGGAGTGCAGCGGCAACGTGTCCGAGATCGCGCGACGTCTGGGCAAGGAGCGGCGGCAGGTGTACCGGTGGCTTCATCGCTTCGGCATGAAGGATCCCTCGCAGACGGAACGTTGACAAAATCCATCCGACTACCCACGTTGGCCTCCGTCGATTGTTGCGAGGCGAACGATGGACTCTCCAAGCTACGGACTGACCAGGGAACTGCCGGATTCCGGTTTCGAACAGGCCATCGAGCACGTCACCGAGGCCCTGAAGACCGAGGGCTTCGGGATCCTGACGCGGACTGACGTACACCAGACCTTGAAGGCCCGGATCGGTGCCGAGATTCCCGAGTACGCGATCCTGGGCGCCTGCAACCCCGGCCTGGCCCTGGAGGCGATCCAGGCGGAGCCCTGGGTGGGGCTGCTGCTGCCGTGCAACGTGGTGGTCAGGACCCTGGACGGTGGCGGCGTGGGCGTGTCCATCGCGCACCCCGCGGCGATGTTCCAGGTGATCG
>JARKOL010000406.1 GCA_029975745.1 Myxococcota bacterium
GCGCCGGTCCGCGCACAGCATCGCGTTCGCGACCTCCAGGGGCCAGCTGGCGGGGACGCGGGCCGGGTACCGATCCAGCAACCGGCTCACGCTGTGTGCCTCTTCGGTCCGCTCTTCGCGCAGCCCCCCGGCCATCACCACCGAGTTGTCGAGGACGAAGACGGCATCGCTCAATCGCGGCCCTCCTCGATCCACTCCCGGATCTCCCCGGAAGTCGCCCGATGTCGAGGCTCCTTCGAGAACGCGACGATCTCCTCGATGACCTGCCTCACGTCCTTGCGGGGAGCTGGGTCGGGAGGCTGAAGCACGGCGACGGGCACCCCGTGCTTCGTGATCACCACCCGCTCGCCCTTGGAGACCCGGTCAAGCAGGTCTGACAGGTGTGTCTTGGCTTCGTAGGCACCGACCGTCATGTGGGTCCTCCCGATTACGACCAGTCCAAGACTAGTCTATCGACGGGAGAACGCCGGGTCAAGGTCTCGAAGCGCGGACGTTTGCGCGAGGGACCGTTGGGATCAGCCCAGGTTGAACCGGAAGTGGACGATGTCCCCGTCCTGGACGATGTAGTCGCGGCCTTCCAGGCGGTACTTGCCGGCCTTCTTGGCGGCGGCCTCGGAGCCCAGGGTCAGGAACTCGTCGTAATTGATGATTTCGGCCCGGATGAAGCCCTTCTCGATGTCGCTGTGGACGGCTCCGGCAGCGCGCGGCGCGGGCGTACCCTTGCGGATCGTCCACGCGCGACACTCGTCGTCACCGGCGGTCAGGAACGACATCAGGCCCAGGGCGTCGTAGACCTGGCGAATCACCACGTCCAGCGCGGGCTCGCGAATGCCCATGGCCTCCAGGAAGTCCGGGCGGTCCTCCTCGGGCAGCTCCTGGACCTCGGCCTCGACCTGGGCGCAGCAGGCGAACGTCGGCAGGCCGCGCACCGGCAGACCGTGGCGGGCCAGAACCTCGGCCGTGTCGCCTCCGACTTCGCGGTCGGCCACGTTGGCGACCACCAGGATCGGTCGCGCCGTCAGGAACGCGTAGGTGCGCAGTGCCGGCACGGCGGCCAGTTCCGCGTCCTCGGCTATCCGGCGGCCGTCGTTCAGCATCGTCTGGCATTGTTCCAGGGCGGTGCGCTCCTCGGCGGGCATTCCGGGCTTGCCCTTCTTGCGGTCCATCGTGTCGCGTTCCAGCCGGGACTCCAGCACCATCAGGTCGGCCAGCGCCATTTCGTCCACGATGGCCTCGACGTCGGCACGCGGATCGCACAGCCCTTCCTCGTCGAACGCCCGGGACACCAGCAGGAAGGCGTCCATCGGCTTGACCAGATTCAGGAAGGCGGCGTCCAGCGTCGAACCCTGGCCGGGCTTCTTTTCGCCGGCGTGGGGCGCGTTGGCCTCGACGACCTCGATCTGGGCATAGATGCGCCGCTTCGGCTGGTAGATTTCCGCCAGCCGGTCCACGCGGGCGTCGGGGACCCGGACCGTTCCCAGGTTCAGCGCGCCGCGCTCGCGGGACGACCCGGGGCCGGTCAGTGCGTGGAACATCGTGGTCTTGCCGCTTTGGGGCAATCCGATCAGGGCGACCTTCATGGGGTTTCCTCGCGGCCCCGCGTGCGGGGGCTACAGGTACTCGGTCTGGTTGCGGGCCTTCAGTTCCTCGACGACGGCCTTGACGTCCTGGGTCCGGTCGGCCGGACACACCAGCACGGCGCCACGCGTCACGACGACGACCATGTTCCGCAGGCCCAGGGTGGCCAGCAGGCCGTGCGAGCAGTAGAGGACGCTTTCGGACGAGTCCACGGCGACGACCTTGCCATAGACGAAGTTTTCGGCTTCGTCGGTCGGGAAGGCGGACAGGGCGCGCCAGGTCCCGACGTCGCTCCAGCCGAAGGATGACGGAATGACGACCAGGCCCTCGGCCTTTTCCATCACGCCGTAGTCGATCGAGATGTCCGGCATGTCCGTCCAGCAGGCGCGGATCGCATCGACGTCCACGTCGTCGCCCACGTCGATGTTCGACAGGCGTTCCACGCAGTCCGCCAGGCCGGGCAGGTGCGCGCGGACCTTTTCCAGGATCGTGTCGGCGCGAATGATGAAGATGCCGCTGTTCCACAGGTAGCGACCGGCCTTCAGGTACGACACGGCGGTCTGGTGGTCCGGCTTCTCGACGAACGCCTGGATCATCCGGGCCCGATGCTTCGTTTCGGGATGGTCCGGGTCGGCCTCGAACTCGCCGAAGCGAATGTAGCCGTAGCCGGTTTCCGGATGCGTCGGCGTGATGCCCAGCGTCACGACGCGGCCGCGGGCGGCGTGCGTGGCCGCGGCCTCCATGATGTCCAGGAAGCCCTGGCGATCGGACACGAAGTGATCCGAGGGCAGCACCGCGATGATGGCCTTCGGGTCGCGGGTCAGGATGCGCCGGGCGGCCACGGCGATGCAGGGGGCGGTGTTGCGCGCCACCGGCTCGACAATCAGGTTGCGTTCCGGCAGGTCCGGAAACAGGGCCCGCAGGCGGGGCGCCAGGCCCTTCGACGTCGCGATCAGGATGCGCTCGCTGGGCACCAGCGGCAGGATCCGCTCGTAGGTTTCCTCGACCAGCGTATTGTCCGAAAACAGCTTCAGCAGCTGCTTCGGGTGGTCTTCACGCGACAGGGGCCAGAATCGGGTGCCCTTGCCGCCCGCCAGCAGCAGTGCGTACAGGTGATCCCTTGCGTCCATCGGACACCTCCAGACCGATCTAGGTTGCCACAACCGCACAGGGAAGGCAAACCGCTTCAGGACGGGCGATGCCGCTTGTCCACGGACGCGACGATGTCTCCCATCGGCAGGGGATGGCCGCAGGGGCAGCGGTGGTTCTGGTCCAGTCGGGTCCGAGCCTGGAAGCCGGCGCGCTCGATCACGACCAGGCCACAGGCCGGGCAGTGCGTGTCGTTGTCCCGGATGGCCAGATTGCCCAGATAGACGAACCTCAGTCCGGCCTTTCGGGCGATGTCCCGGGCGCGTTCCAGGGTCGTGGCGGGGGTGCGGGGACGGTCCTGCATTCGGTGGGCGGGATGGAACGCGGACAGGTGCCAGGGTGTGTCGGCACCCAGGTGGCCTTCGATCCACGCGGCCAGGCCGGAGATCTCGTCCGGATCGTCGTTGATGCCCGGCACGACCAGGGTCGTGACCTCGATCCACACGCCAAGCGCCTTCAAGCAGGTCAGTGTGTCCAGCACCGGGCCCAGGCCCCCGCCGGTGAACCGACGATAGGTGGCGTCGGAAAACGACTTCAGGTCCACGTTCGCCGCGTCGATGCGGGCGTACAGGTCACGACACGCATCGGGAGTGATGATGCCGTTGGTGACCGCGACGGTCCCCAGGCCGGTGGCGTGCGCGGCATCGGCGGCATCGGCGGCGTACTCGGCGAACACGGTGGGTTCGTTGTAGGTGAAGGCGATCGATTGGCAGGACTGGGCCAGGGCCAGGGTGGCGACCTGGTCGGGGGGAAGTTCGTGCTGGGGAATCCGTCCCGGGCGTGTCCGCGACAGACCGCAGTTCTGGCACCAGGCGCAGTCCAGGTTGCATCCCACGGTCCCGATCGACAGGACGCGCGAGCCGGGCAGGAAGTGGAACAACGGCTTCTTCTCGATGGGGTCCACCTGGATTGCGGCGGGCCGACCGTACACGTCCGTGAACAGGGTTCCGCCCCGGTTGGAGCGCGTGCCGCACCAGCCGGCGTGGCCGTCGGCGATTCGGCAGGCCCGGGGGCACAGCAGGCACGTCACGCTGCCGTCGCCCGACGGCTCCCAGAAGCGTGCGATGACGGGTTTGGTGTCCATGAGCAGGATTATAGGGCCTGCCGGCGGTCGTGGGGTGCAACCCATGCTCCGGGCGGACGGATGAGCGCGATGCGCCACGCTGGCCTCGGGCCGCCCTTGCGGCACCCGGGGGCGGGTGCTATGGTTCCGGCCGCGTCTGGCGAGGCCGCACGATGATCCAATTGAAGAACGAACACGAACAGGCCGTGATGCGCGAGGCCGGGCAGATCCTGGCCGGCGTGCTCTCGGCCATCCAGAAGATGGTGGTTCCGGGGGTGACGACCGCCGAGATCGAGGCCGAGGCCGACCGTCGCATTCGCGAGGTCGGAGCCATCGCGACCTTCCGCGGCCAGCCGGGCATGGTCGATCACGCGCCGCCATACCCGGCCGCGACGTGCATCTCGATCAACGAGCAGGTGATCCACGGCATCCCGTCCTCCCGCAAGGTGCGTGAGGGCGACATCGTCAGCATCGATTGCGGCGTGACCTGGCGCGGCTACATCGCCGATTCCGCGATCAGCGTGATCGCGGGACGGGCCCATCCCGACGTCGAGCGACTGGTCAAGACCACCCGTCAGGCGCTGCTGGCGGCGATCGCGGTGGCGCGATCGGGCAAGCACCTGCACGATCTGTCGTTCGCCATCCAGTCCTGGGCAATTGCGGAAGGTTTCGGGATCGTGCGCGAATTCTGTGGCCACGGCGTCGGCCGGTCGCTGCACGAGGACCCGCCGATTCCCAACTATGGGACTCCGGGGACCGGACCGGTGCTGCGCCCGGGGATGACGCTGGCCGTCGAGCCGATGCTGAACCTGGGCGTGCCGAAGGTGAAGGTGCTGAAGGACGGGTGGACCGTCGTGACCGCCGACGGCAAGCCGTCCGCCCACTGGGAACACACCCTGCTGATTACGGAAGGGCCGGCAGAGGTTCTGACCCGACGACCGGACGAGACGGACTGAACCGCGGACGCTCGGTGGCGATGGCCGTCGTCGGATGGGATGCCGCGACCCGACGGGACACCGCCCGCCCGACCAGGACCCCTCGCACGCGTCGCACCAGACGCTCGATGTGGATGTAGCAGAAACCGAAGGCCGCGAACGCCGCGCAACCCAGGCACAGGGGAACCAGCACGAACAGGATCGGAGCCGCGAGCAGGGTGTCCATCCCAGACCTCCGTCAAGCTGAGTGAAGCCTAGCAGTCGGGTGCGACACGGGGGCGGGGCAGGGGGCAGGGGCAAGGGCGCCGTCGTGGCCGGCGCACTCCAGGGCCTGCGCCGCCGAGGGCAAGGGCGCCGTCGTGGCCGGCGCACTCCAGGGCCTGCGCCGCCGAGGGCAAGGGCGCCGTCGTGGCCGGCGCACTCCAGGGCCGGCGGCGCCG
>JARKOL010000248.1 GCA_029975745.1 Myxococcota bacterium
TGGGCAGCGCCTCGTCCAGGGGGCGGTGGTAGCGTTCCAGGATGTGCGTGACCAGCGCGTCCAGCGAGGCCTGGTCCCAGCGGGGGGCCTGTTCGATGATGGCTGTCTCGGCACCTTCGAGTTCCTGCTGGAACCTGGGGACCGTCAGACCCGCCAGGCGACAGGCGTCCTCGATGGATGCCTGTCCGCCGCAGCAGAAATCGATGCCAAGGCGATGGAACAACGGGATGGATCGGGGGCGCGTCGTCGCGATGTCCGCCACGCGCGTTCGGGGATCCAGAGGGCTCATGGGGCCTCCACGTTCCTGACGCCCAGAGGACATTGCAAGGGGTGTGCCAACACCAGGAATCAACGACTTGCAAGACCGTGTTGATAGATTGACAACAACGGATGCGTGTGCTATCGACAACACATGTTGTCAGAAACACATGATCCCGGTTCGCCGCTGCTCGACATCGCCTTGGATCTGGCGGAAAGCCTGGCCACCGAGGACCGGTTCCGCCGCCTGCTGGCCGCCGTTCGTCGCATGGTGCCGTGCGACGCCGCCGCATTGCTGGCCCTTCGGGACGGGGTGCTGGTGCCGGTCGTCGTGGACGGGTTGCAGCCCGAGGTTGTCGGGCGACGCTTCGACCCCGCGGAGCATCCGCGCCTGTTGCGTCTGCTGGGGGCCGAGGGTCCCGTGCGGTTCACGGGGTCGCCCCTGCCCGATCCGTTCGACGGCCTGTTCCTCGAACCGTCCGACATCGCGGCTCGCGCCCATGCCTGCATGGGCTGTCCCCTGCGTATCGAAGGGCGGGTTCTGGGGGTGTTGACCGTCGATGCGGTGGACCCGGGGGCGTTCGACGAGGTGGGCGACCCGACGTTTGCCGTCGTGGCGGCGTTGGCCGGGGCCGCGATGCGGACCGCCGGCCTGATCGAGGCATTGGAACGGGCCGCGGCCCATCAGGGGATGGTGGCGCGTCAACTGCTGCTGGACCGCCGCCAGGGTGGGGCCGCCGAGATCCTGGGCACCAGCGCCGCGATTGCCCGGGTTCGAGAGGAGGTCCGGCTGGTCGCGACATCGGATCTGCCGGCCCTGATCACCGGGGAGACGGGGGTCGGCAAGGACGTGGTCGCCCAGGCCATCCATGCCCGCTCGCTGCGTGCCGACGCGCCGATGCTGCACGTCAACTGCGCCGCGCTGCCCGAGTCGATTGCCGAGAGCGAGTTGTTCGGGCACGTCAAGGGGTCCTTCACCGGGGCGACGGACCACCGGGCCGGCAAGTTCGAGGTGGCCAACGGGGGGACGCTGTTCCTGGACGAAGTTGGCGAGTTGCCGCTGTCCGTGCAGCCGAAGTTGCTGCGCGCCATCCAGTCCGGCGAGGTTCAGCGCGTCGGTGCGGATCGGGCGATTCGAGTGGACGTCCGCATCCTGGCCGCCACGAACCGGGACCTGGGCGAGGAGGTCCGGGCGGGCCGCTTCCGCTCCGATCTCTACCACCGGCTTGCGGTCTTTCCGATCTGGGTGCCTCCGCTGCGCGAGCGGGTCGAGGATATTGCCCTGCTGGCGGGCTTCTTCCTGGATCGGGCTCGTGCGCGCCTGGGGCTGGGGCCGGTTCGGCTGGAACCCGAGGCGCGCGAGGCGCTGGTGGCGTACGACTGGCCCGGCAACGTTCGCGAGCTGGACCACGTCGTGCTGCGTGCGGCACTGCGGGCCTCGGCGGGGCGCCGGCACGAAGGCGTTCGCATCGCGGCGGCCCACCTGGGCCTAGGGGCGGTGTCCAGCGTCCCATCGGGCAAGTGCGCCGGCTGCGAGGTCCGGCCCAGGGGTCCCTTGACGGCACCGCCCGAAACGATGCGCGACGTCGTGTCCAGCCTGCAGCGTCGATTGATCCTCGAGGCCCTGGATCGCCACCACGGCAACCGTGCCGCGGCGGCCCGGGAACTGGGCATGGATCGGGCAAATCTGCATCGGCTGGCGTTGCGCCTGGGCCTGTGGGCGGCGCGCAGTTGAGGCCACGAGCCGGAAACCCGGAATCCCGACGTCTTGGAATCGTGATAGAGTACCGCGCAGCCCATCCTAGTGACAACGCCGATGGATGCCTCGTCCGGCCCCGCACCTCTGGACGTTCCGGGTCCGCGCCTTCTGGACCGCCTTCTGGACCACCTGTTGACCCGGGCCACCGATCCCATGGCCTGCACCGGTCCCGACGGAAGGATCCTCTGGTGCAACGAGGCCATGGCGCGGTTCCTGGGGTGGGAGCGGGAAGCCCTGCTCCGGATGTGCATCCCCGACTTCGATTCCGACTGGTCGCTGGAGGCGTGGTCGGACGCGCGCGCCGAGTTCCTGGCAACCGGCCGCGTGGTGGTCCGGACGACGTTCAGGCGGCGGGACGGCACGACGTTCCCGGTCGAGGTCCACGCGGACCGCATGGACCTGGACGGGCCCGAGGTGGCGTTCTCGACGATTCGGGACATCACGGAAAGTCGTCGGACCGAGGACCGACTGGCCCGCCAGGTCGCCGAACTGGACGAACGGCGGCGCTTCGTCGAGAACATGATGAACACCAGCCCGGACTTCCTGTGGGTCTATGACCTGCGGGACCGGCGCAATCTGTACATGAGTCGCCAGTTCGAGCGGGTGATGGGGTATTCCCCCGAGGAACTGATCGCCCTGGAGGGCGAGATTCTGCCTCGGCTGGTCCATCCCGACGACTATGCGCACTACCAGGACCCCGTTTTGCCACGGTA
>JARKOL010000408.1 GCA_029975745.1 Myxococcota bacterium
TTCCCCCTGGAAGACGGCCGGATCACCACCAAGCAGTTCCGGCGCTGCGTCGGCGGCATGGTCTCGCTGATGGACGAATACTTCCCGGTCCTGCAGCAGGCCGCACAACACGGCATCGTCGATTTCGACGCGAAGCAATCCGAGGGAAGCGCCCTGCTCGACCGGGTCAAGGCGGCCGCGGGAGGCGACCTGACGGACGAGGATCTGGCACGTGGGCTGGAGGAACTGGCCGGCCAACTGCGGCGGACCCGACCCGGGTCGGCGCCGACGGAATTCTGACGATGAGCACACTGGACCCGACCACGCAGCGGATCATCGACTGGGCGAAGCGCACGGCGCGGGCCTGCGGCCGCAACGAGCTGACGCCCGACGACGTCCTGTGCGGGCTGTACGCGAACCGGGAGGCGGCCGTGCTGGCGGGATTGCTCCCGCGCCTGGTCGCCGTCCCCGACGACCGCCTGCGCTGGCCTGGCGAGGTCGAAACCCGAGTCGCCCATGCCATGCGGGTACCGGAGGTCCGCGAGAAACTGGGGATGGACCCGGCGCTCCGAGACGCCGTGGATCGCGCGCACGCCGCACGGTCGGACCTGGCGCCCGAGGCGTTGGTCGCCAATGTCCTGCGCCAGCCGACCACCCTGGTCGCCCAGTTCCTGGACCTGAATCGAGGCCGCGCCCCCGGCTCGAAACTGGTCGCCCACATGGCCGACATCCAGCAGCACGCCGACCGGCTGGCCACCCGGCTGAACGATGTCGTCCTGGGCCAACAGGCGGCGGTCCAGATGCTGGCGGACGCCTACTACCTGGCCCGGCTGGGCGGCGCCCCCGACGGGCCACGCGGCGTATTCACGTTCCTGGGGCCGCCCGGCGTCGGCAAGACGATGCTGGCCGAGGCGTTCGGCGAGGCCCTGGGGTCGCTGGAGCAGCAGCCCTACGCCTGGCGCCGCTTCGACATGAGCACCTATTCCGGACACCAGAACCACGAGCAGTTGTTCGGAACGGCGAAGTTCTACAGCCAAAGCCAGCCCGGCATCCTGACGGGGTTCGTCCACCAGCATCCCCGCTGCGTGCTGCTGTTCGACGAGATCGAGAAGGCCCACGACCTGACGATCGCCTCGCTGCTGTCGATCCTGGACAAGGGCGAAGCCGCCGACAACCACCTGGACCAGGTCGTGTCGTTCCGCGACGCATGGATCGTGTTCACGACCAATCTGGGGCGCGAGTTCTTCGACAACGGCAACGAGTCGGGCTTCCTGGGCCAGGTCGCGATGTCTCCGGCGATGGTGTTCGACCTGCTGGCGTCGGCCCGCCGTTTCGGGGATGTCGGTTCGACCGCGGAGCCCAGCCGTCCCGCGCTGCCGCCCGAGTTCGTATCGCGGCTGGCCAAGGGGGGCGCGGTCATCTTCAACCGGCTGGACACGGGCCACTACCTTCAGTTGCTGGACCGGGCGATCACCCGCCAGGTGGCGCAGGCCACCCGCACCGCGAAGCTGGCCATGCCCACGGTGGTCCCGGACCGGGATGCCCGGTTCCTGTTCCTGGCTTCGCTGCTTCCCGAGATCGACGCGCGCCGCACGGTCGCCCGGGGCGGCAAGTGGGCGATCGATGTCCTCAAGTCCGCGTACGAAGAGTGCCGGGACGACCTGCACCAGGCGGCGCCCGAGGCGTTCGAGATCCGGCTTTCCCCGGACCCGGCCAGCACTGCCGCCCTGGACCGCCTGCGTCAGGAGGCGGGCCTGCGCGTCCTGGTCGTGGATGAAGACGACTTCCTGCCGCCGTTCCTGGCCGACGCGTGTCGCGACCACGCTCCCCGAGTGTCCCGCGTGGGCCCGGACGCCGACATCGTCCAGGCGGTGCGTCGCGAACGACCGACCCTGGTGCTGCTGGACCTGAGCATCGACGAGCCGGCGGACAGCCCCCGAATGGAGGCCGGGCTTTCGCGCCTGGAATCGCTGCGAACCCACTTTCCCGACCTGCCGGTCTATGTCTACAGCGAGAATCCCCAGGATCGGGCGTCGTTCGACCAGGCGGTCGGCCGCATCCTCAAGCGCGGCGGAGCGCGGGGCTACCTGGCCATCCGGCGGGATGCCGACACCTCGCTCCAGTCCGACGACCTGGTCGTGCGCCTGGACGAGATCCTGTCGCGCCAGAGCCACGAAGCGATCCTGCGGCAGCTGCGGCGCGGCCACAAGACGCTGACGTTCCGCAGCCGATTCTCCTGGGATGCCCCTTCTGGCGCCGTCCACGGCACGCTTCTGGAGGCCCGCGAATCGGTCGTCGTGTCGGCCGAGGACCGGACCGCGACCATCCGCTTCTCGGGCGTTCCGGACGTGACGTTCGCGGATGTCGTCGGGCTGCGTCGAGCCAAGCGCCGGCTGACCCAGGTCGTCGCCTGGCTGAAGAACCCCGGCGTCCTCGGGGCCTTCGGCATGCGGCCGCCCCGGGGCTTCCTGCTGGCGGGGCCGCCGGGAACCGGCAAGACGCTGCTGGCCCGGGCCGTCGCGGGCGAGGCGGGCCTGCCCTTCCTGGCGCTGTCGGCGGGCGAGTTGCAGTCCAAGTGGGTCGGGGAATCCGAGGCGCGCATCCGGGAACTGTTCGAGCGCGCGCGGGAGTACGCGCCCTCGATCGTGTTCCTGGACGAGATCGACGGGATCGCCCGGGCCCGCTCCGGCGACGAGCCGGCGCACCAGGCCTCGGCCATCAATCAGTTGCTGGCCAGCATGGACGGCTTCGGGGGCGGCGATCAGACGGTGTTCGTGCTGGCGGCCACCAACCACCCCCAGTCGCTGGACCCGGCTCTGGTGCGTCCGGGGCGCTTCGACGAGGTCATCCCGATCGACCTGCCGGATTCCGAGGCGCGTCGCACGTTGTTCGGGATAAGGTTGGCCCGGTTGGGGGGAGGGGACCTGGATCTGGATGCCGTCGTCGCGGGAACCGCCGGCTGCAGCCCGGCCCAGATCGACCGGATCGTCCGCGAGGCCATCTACGCGATCAGCGCCGCCGGCCGGACCCAGCCCCTGGCCGCGGACCTGGAGGCCGCGCGGCGGCTCGTGGTGTTCGGCGCGGCGCGCGAGGACTTCGTCGTGCGCGAGGACGAGCGCCGGGTGACCGCGTGGCACGAAGCGGGCCATGCCGTCGTCCACCTGCTGCGGCTGCCGGACCGCCCCCTGGACCACCTGACGATCGTGCCCTCCGAGTCCGGCGCCCTGGGCTTCCTGGCATGGCGACGCCCGGAGGATCGCCACGACCTTTCCAGGAACGACGTCGCCGCCCGAATCGCGGTCGCCCTGGCCGGTCGCGAGGCCGAGCGCCTGCTGACCGGGCGGATCGGCGGCGCCGGGGCGCGAAGCGACCTGCACCAGGCCACCGGACTGGCCTGGTCCGCGGTGACGGCCTGGGGCTTCGACGAGGAATTCGGGCCGGTGGCCCTGGACGCCCTGCCCGATGCCGGTGCGGCCGCATTCGGGGATCTGGCGCGCCGCCGGGTCGAGGCCTGGATCCGGGACGGCGAGGCCGCGGCCCGCGAACTGTTGACGACGCGGCGCGATGCGGTGCAGCGCCTGGCGGATCGGTTGCTGGCCGAGGACTCCCTGGACGGCGAGGCCATCAGGCGGGCGGCTGGGCTGGACTGAGGTCAATCATGGCACTCCTGCGAGAACCGGAACGAGCCTCCCTCCGCTCGCGAGCCGCTTCAATCGGCGGGGGGCTTGCGACCTACCTGGATATCCGAACGGCCCGGGTTCTGGGACGATGTCCCGCGCAACTCCCGATCCTGTACCTGGAGGTCGTCCAGCAATGCAACCTGCGCTGCCTCCACTGCGCCTATGCGTCGAACTACCCGGTTCGCGGCCCGCTCCTGGATACCGCCCAGTGGCAGGGCGTCCTTCGGGAAGCGTCGCAACTCCACACGCGCATCGTTTCCTTCAGCGGCGGAGAACCCTTTCTTCGCGACGATTTCCTGCAACTGCTGGCCTTCGCCGACGACCTGGGCCTGAGCATTCATGTCAACAGCAACGGCACGCGAATCACTGACGACCACGCCCGTGCCCTGAGCCGACTTCGGAACTGCGCGATCATCTTCAGCCTGGACCATGCCGCCCCCGGGCTGAACGACGCGGTTCGGGGAAAGGGAACCTATGACGCGGTGCAACAGGCCGTCTCGCGAGTCCGCCGTCTGGCCCCGAACGTCCACGTGGGCTTGAACACGGTCATCGGACCGTTCAATCTGGGCACACTGGAAGCCCTCGTGGATCTGGGAGCCGCCTGGGACGTTCATTCGGTCAAGTTCCTGCCCGCACACGACAACCTGAACCACTCCTGGCGTGCGACCCCCCTTGCCGATCGGTTCGTGTTCCACCCCAGGCACGTCACGGCCGTCCGCCAGGAACTGGAGGCGGTCAAACGCCGCGCCACCCGCCTCGGGATCGCGACGAACTCCCGACGGTTCCTGCGGGGAATCGAACGCTTCATCCTGGGACAGCCGACGGTGCCCTGCTATGTCGGCTACCTGATCGGCAACATCGACCCCTACGGGTTCCTGTTTCCCTGCTACGACATCGCGTCAGACGCGCCGAACGTGCTGGAAGGGGGCCTGGCGCAGGCCTGGCGCAGCCCGGCGATGGCGCGGCTGCGCGCCCAGGTTGGGCGATGCGAAGCCCGCTGCTGGTGCTCGGGGAACGCGGAACCCTCGCTGCGAATGCAGCCCGCGCTCTTCCTGCGGGAGCCGGCTCAGTTTCTGGACGATATCCGGATGTACTTCCTGGAAGGGCACTAACCGATCGCCCGGCGCGCGCGACGCACGGCGCGAGCGACCGCCTCCAGTTCCACCCCGACCTGCTGCCGGTGGACCCTCGACGCCATCTGGATGACCCAGCCCGGCCACGTGGGCCACGGCATGGAATGCGCCATCCGAAGGCGCGCGACCGGGCGGTACGCCCGAGCAAGTCGCGAAACGACCACGCCAAACAGCGACCCGGTTGTGTGAAAGCTTCCCTTCCGATCCACGAACAGGCTGTCGAACATCAGGGATTCGAAGAGGACCTTCTTCTCCGGGGTCATCCATGGCAGCACTTCCGCGATGATGAAGGGATCGAAACGAACCCACTCGTGAAAACTGGCCGGCTCCCGCAAGCCGTGCGCCTTGCATTGCTCCAGGTAGCGCGTCTGCGGGTACGGGACCGTGATGTACATTGCCTGGACGAAGGCGAAGGGATTGCGATCCAGAAGTCGCAGGATCAGGGCCACGGTGGCGCGAACGTCTTCGGCCTCCTCAATCGGTGCCCCCGTCATGAAGTTGTACTGGACCTGGAGCCCGACCGCGGCGGCGGTCTCGTTGAAGTCCAGCACCTGCGACAGATCGACCGGCCGGTTGAAGAACCGCCGAACCCGCTCGGACCCACTTTCGACACCGACCGACAGCCAGTTCAGGCCGGCGCGTTTCAGGCGAGTCAGCCCCTCGAGCCCCATCCGCTGCAGGTGGTGCAGATTGCCCTCGGCGTTCCACTGAAACGGCTCGCCTTCCGCCTCGAGCAGCCCCACGAACTCCCAGACCCGATCCGGCGACGTGAAGAAACTGTCGTCACACAGGTGGAACACGCGACACCCGTGCGCCCGGTGCAGCGCCCGCATCTCGTCGAGGATCTCGCCGGCCGGACGAGGCCGCCATCGCCGCTGGTTGAACGACGGGTTGTAGCAGAACGAGCAGTCGTATCGACAACCGCGACCGGCCTCGACGATCGGGCCGAAGTTGCGATTGTCGCGCGCGTAGGACGCGACATCGACCAGGTCGTACCGAAACGGCCGCAACGACGCCATGTCCAGCATCTCTCGCGTCGGCGTCCTGTGAACGATGCCTGCGGCGTCCTTGAAGGCGATCCCCCGCACTGTCTGCAGATCGGCCCCGGTGGCCAGCGCCTCGACCAGTTCGGGGAACGCGTGTTCCCCCTCGCCGATCACGACGATATCGGCCAGGGGTTCCCGAAGGGTCTGTTCCGGCAGCGCGCTGGGATGAATGCCGCCCCAGACCAGGGGGACCTTCGGAGCGACCTCGCGAACCAGCGCGGCAATCTCGACACCGAAGTGCTGCTGGAAGCCCGTCAGGCACGAGATGCCCACAAGCAGCATGTCCCCGGACAGCGCATCGCGCAGGGCCGCCTGCCATCCGGGCACGCACTGATCGATCAGGACGACCGGGTAGCGCGTCGTGTCCAGGTACCGACACAGGGCCAGCAGGGAAACCGGCGGCGTCTTGTGGAGGAGGTCCATCAGCCCCATCAGGGGACGCACCAGGACGACCTTCGCATTGCTCCCGAACGACGTCCCCATGCGATGGTTCACAATCCGCTCCCCCGATTCGACCGGACTTCCCTTTGCGGCGGCATCCCCTTGAAGGCACGGAAGCGGTACCATGCCCCCGCAAGCCGTGTCAACGCGGCAGCGCCGTGGGGGTTCCATGAACGCGCCTCGTCCCACCCTGTCGGTCATCGTGCCCTGCTACAACGCGGCGTGGTCCCTGGACCGCTGCCTGGAGGCCCTGACCCGCTCAACCCGACCCCCTTTGGAGATCCTGGTGGTGGACGATGGTTCCACCGACGACAGCGCCGCAATCGCCCAGCGACACCCGGTAACCCTGATCCGGAACGGCGTCAATCGCGGCGCCGCGTTCGCCCGAAACGAGGGCGCGCGTCGCGGGCGGGGGGATGTCCTGGTCTTCCTGGATGCCGACGTGGTGGTCCGGCCGGACACCCTGGCACGCATCACGTCGGCTCTGGAAGCCGACGGCGCGGACACCGCGTGCGCCATCTACGCAAGGGACACGCCCCTGTCAGGCATCGGTCCCCGACTTGGAACCCTGTTCGACCACTACTACTACCACGCATGGCCCGCCACCGAGCCGCGGCGGCGGATTTCGTGCTTCCTGGCCTACTGCGGCGCGGTCCGTCGCGACGTCTTCGTCGCCGCGGGCGGGTTCGACGAACGCATCCCCGGGGCCGGGGCCGAGGACTACGCCTTCGGACGGGCGCTGCGTCGCGTTTCGACCCTCTGGCAGTACCGGGATATCGACGTCGTCCACCTTCGCCGGGGCATCCTGCGCAGGGGACACGAACTGTTCCACCGCTCACGGCCCTTCCTGGCGTACTTCCTAGCCACTCGCAGCCTGGAGCAGAACGACTCGTCGGTGAACGGGCGCGAGATCGGCTGCACGGTGGCCATGCTGGGTGCCTCCACGGGCCTGATCGTGTCGCCAATCCTGCCGGCGGGTCTGGTCCTGGCGGCGGCAAGCTACGGCGCCTTCCTGGTACTCAACGCCCGGTTCTTCCGGTTCGTTCACGCCGAGGGCGGCCCGGCCCTGGCGGCCGCGGCGGTCCCGGCAGCCAGTTACGTGTCCGCGTGCCTCGGCTGGGGACTGGTCGCCGCGGCGTTCCGCCTGGCACTCGACAGGGTCCGGGCGCGCTGCCGGCCTCGACGCCTCTCGGCGCCCCCCGCCCAGGACGCCTCACCACAGCAGTCGAAGCATGTTCAGGATCGGCCCGGGGCGCAGTGAGAAGATCTGGTTCGCCTCGATCGTGCTGTCGCACCAGCACCCCCCGCAATCCGGCGCCCGCATCCGAGCCACCGCCGCCGCCAGCCCCTCGGCCACAGCGTTCGGCGGGTCCGGAATGTCGTGCAGGAAATCACACGGATGGCAGTCGCCGTTGGGCGCCACCGAAAAGAACAGGCGCGCCGCATGGCATCGCAGCGCATCTGCGTGCCAGGCACCCGGACGCGACGGACCGGCCCCCGCATCGAGCCCCCAGTGCCGCTTCATGAACCGGAACACGTCGGACGACATCGGGATGGGAGCGCCGGACTGCTTCTCCCGAAGGATCTGGTCCATGGCCGCCACGAACGCGGGGCGGGACGGCGCCAGCTCGACGGCGTTTCGCGCGTCCAGCGCCTGGGGCATGACCGGCTGGAACGTCACCTGGAAGCCCGCCTGTCGCGCCAGGGCAATGACCTCCGGAACCGCCCCGACATTGTGGTTCGTCAGCACCATCGTGGCCCAGACCGGGACCTTTCTGGACCGAGCGGCCTCCAGTGCCGCCATGGTCTCCGCGAAGCTGCCCCGCCCCCGCTGGGCATCATGGAGTTGGGGTGGCCCATCGATGCTCAAGGACAGGAAGTCCAGGCCCGCCAGGGTATCGATTCGTTCGGCGACCCGATGCCCGTTGGACAGCAGGTTCACCGTCAATCCCCGGCGCTTCGCCCGGGACACGATGTCACCGATGTCGTCGCGAACCATGGGCTCGCCGCCCAGCAGACTCAGTCGCTGGATGCCCATGGCCGCCATCTGGTCCACCAGATCGAGGATGGTGCCCGTCGGCATCTCGACCGCTGGCCGGCGCCACACCGCACAGTACGCACACCGACGCGAACACCGATAGGTGACGAAGAACAGCACCATCAGGGGCAGATTCCGTCCCAGCGCCCTGGCCCCCAGGATGCGCAGTGCCGTCGAGACCATCGAGTGGTCGTATCCCGATGGCCTGAACAGCGCTCGGCCCGACCTCATCGCCTCCTCCCCCCGGCCCAAGCCTTTCCGACCCGTGCCAGGCCTGCGGTGGAGAAGATCAGACTGGTCGGGATCGCGCACTCCCACGAGCAGTGGCAATGTCCCTGGGCAATGGAACGCATCAGGGCCCGCGAGTCTGGACGCCTCATCAAGGTCTCCAACCGAAAGTCAGACTCGCGAAGGCTTCCGAAAGACCGCCCCAGAACCTCGCAGGGCCACACCTCCCCACGCTCGTCGATCACCAGCAGCCGGCGACCAGCCTGACAAGTCACCACCTGCCGCCCCCGCACCAGCGCATCGACCGACAGCCCAGGGACAAGCTGACGAATGGCCTCGACAAGCGAAGAATACGGGTAGTTCCGGGCCGAACTGCCGTCCCGGTAGCAGCCTACCTCCCGGCAGACATCCCGGTACGCGGCAAGATCCACGTCCAGCGTGGCGGGGTCACGAGGAGCACCACGAACCAGCGCGATGTTGAAGTCAAGGCCAAGGCTTTCGTGGACGAATCGGGCGATCGCGCGAATTCGCGACGCCGTGACGGCGGAATACGTCGTGTTCAACTCCAGCCCGAGCCCGGGATGAGCCGCCCGCATGGCCGAGAGGCGCTCCACCGTACCCATCAGCCGCTCGAAACTTCCCGGCACCTGGCGCACCTGGTCATGGTCCGAACCCAGGCCGTCGATGGACAGGCAGACATCCAGCGCGAGGTCGCTGTGGCGTCCGACCAATTCCCGAACCGTCGCGACCAGGCGGTCGGTCAGGTGGCCATTGCTGTGGAGTTGGACCGCACGAACCCCGGCCTTCCGGTGGAACATCGACACGATCTGCGCGATGTCGTCCCGAAGTGTCGGCTCCCCACCGGAGATGGTCAGGCAGAGCACCCGACCGACCTGGCCGGCAAGCCGTTCGTACTCCGCAACCGTCAGTTCGTCGCGTGGGGAACCCGTCCCCTGGCCCCGCCAGTAGAAGCAGTAGCCGCAACGGTGGTTGCACCGCGCGGTGACCAGCAACACCAGGTGGGAGATGTTGCCTGGGAGAAGCCCGATTGCCGTTGCCAGGTAGCGTGCCACGAGACTGCGCATGGGACCTCCGTCCCCGAGGGCATTCTTGCCGCCCGCCGCGCCCCCTGTCAAGCCGCCAACACCCGCCCAAGCGCCACGCGGAATCACACGTGGGGCCAGAAGCGCTGTCACAACCATTTGCGCCGGGGCCGCTGTTCGACTACCCTCCCGCAGTACCGAGTCGACTCCAACGCGGACAAGGGGCCGTCCAGGTGCTTGCCGGGGCAGCACCTGGCCTTCCGCCAACCGCTGGAGACGACGACGCCCCCAGGGGCGTATCACGACACGCCGGCCCCGGAACGGGCACGCCGGGGAGGGGAACGTGCTCGAATCGTTGCAACGACATCCCGGATTGGACACGATGGTCCGGACGCTCCGCCTGACCCCGTTCGCGCTGCTGTTCGTCCTGACCTGCTTCGCCAGCGACTTCCTGCTGCTGTTTGGAACCGCAACCCTGCTGCTGGTCCTGCTGCTTGGCATCGAGGCGCTGGGCCGCACCCGGTTGCGTCCCCGGGTCCGTGGCGTGATCGCCGCCGTGGTCCTGGGACTCCATCTGCCCCTCCTCGTCGGCCTGGGCATCCTTACGTGGGCCCTTTGCTCCATCAGCCCCTACTTCCTGCCGATCCTGGTCGGCGTCGCAGGCGCCCTTTACTGGAGCCTTCCGATCCGGACCTTGTGGGTTCGCCTGGCCATCGCCGCAATCGCCACGACCATCGGTGGCGCCGCCCTGCTGTTCCTGGCGTCCAACATGGTCCAGGAACCCGTGCGTTTGCCGCTGCAGCCTCCAATCCATGAAGTCAGGAACGTTGTGACCCGGAACAACACCGCGGCCAAGCGATACGGGTTCGTGTTCTCCCCGAACGGGCGGTACGTCGCCGTGACCCACCCCCTGCTGTCGAGAATGGTTCGATACGACACCCGGGATCTGAATCGGCCGATCGAGACCATCGAGGGCATCGACATCCTGAGCTTCTCCCGGCACAACCCCCCTGGACGAATCCTGGCGGCGGGGTGGAATCGCGGCCTGCACATCTTGGACTCGGCGACCCTCACCATTGCCGACACGATCGAGTTCCCGACGGGCCAAGGGGACGAGACGAAGTTCGCCGGGCTCGTCTACGACGAAGCGCGCGAACGAATCCTGATGACTCGGGCCAACGGCGAGTTCTTGGAGATCTCGACCGACGACTATGCGCTGGAGAATGTGTTCACACCAAGCGAACTGGACACCCCGCTCTTCAAGCCGGTGGTGGACAACGTCTTCATCTACCCAGAGCAGGACCGGCTGCTGGTGACGACGGACATCGGATTCGTCCATGCCTACGACCTGGAAACGATGACGCACCAAGGCGCCCGCTTCGTGTTCGGCCCCCAGGGAAACCTGGTGGCCTCCCGTCATGGCAATGCCGTCTTCGCCGCCTCGCTCTTCGCGGGCGATGTGTTCAAGCTGTCCCTGGAGGATCTGTCGGTGATCGACCGCATCCCGATCGGCGCGGGCGGCACGCGCTACATCGCCAAGATTCCCGAAACGGATATCCTGCTGGTCTCGAACTATTTCACCGGCCAGGTGTCCTTCCTGGATACCGAGAGACGCGAACTGGTCGGCGAGGTCACGGTGGGGCCGCGGATCAAGGGCCTGTCCATGATGCCGGGAAGCAACAATTGTCTGGTCTCCCATGGCCTGGGCCTGACGATCATCGACACGAACACCGTGCTGTCGGCATCACCGCCGCTGTTCGAAGAGCCCTACCCGTTCCCGTTCTACCTGGGCAACGCCGAGTTCCTGCGGCTGGCCATCCGGAACTACGGCTACCTGGACGCACAACGGGTGGCGATGATCTTGTTGTCTCTGGGGTTTCTGGTCCTGGCCGCCCGGCTCACCCGCCGCCCCGAAGCCACCGGCTGACGGCATCGGCCAGGTGGGCAACGTCCCGGGACGACATGCCTGGATGGTTCGGCAGGTACACGACGTCGTGGTCCGGCGGCCTGGCGTCGAACCACTCCATGTAGTCGTAACGAATATCGATCCCCCGGGCCAGCAGGAAGCGGCGAAGCCCGTCTCCGTCGCGGACCCGGCAAACCACGGCGTTGAACGTGTTCTTCGCCACCGGATCGAACGTCTGGAAGGTGAGCCCGGAAAGCCCCTCCAGCCGCAGGCGCAGCTCGGCGGCATTCTCGCGCCGCACCGCGTTCCGCGCGTCCAGGGAGGCCAGTTCCAGGACCCCTAGCGCCGCCTGAATCTCGGAAAGATTCCCGATGGGTCGGGCCGGGTCGAACGCAACCCGCTCCTCGACGGCCAATCGTGTAAGGCGCTGGGGAGCCAGGCGATCCAGCGTCAGGAAGAGGGGCCAAACCGCCGCTGCGTGGCCCGCGCGCGTCGTCAGGAGCCATTGGGCCAGGCCGCCCAGCAGCCGGTGCCGCTGGTCCTGCGAGGGCATCACGCATCGTTGTTCCCGAATCCGGCGCATCCGCTCGGCGAGGTCCGCGCGTGCCGTCACGACCACGCCGCCCCCGAACGTCTGGAGGTTCTTTCCGCTGACCTGGCTGAAGACGGCCACGTCCCCGAAGCTCCCGACCGAACGCCCCCCGATGGATGCCCCCGTGGACTGCGAGCCATCCTCCACCAGGGGAATCCCCCTGGACCGGCACAAGGCGGCCAAATCGGCCACCCGGGCGACCTGACCAAACGGGTGAATCACCACCACGCAGGACGCCCCCGGCAGGAAGTCCGCCAGTCGATCCGGATCCAGGCCGTATCCGTCCGGATCGACCGGAGCGAATCGAGCCTTGTGTCCCAGGGCCTCGACGACAGCGGGCAGCGAGTAGAAGCCGTACTGCGGCAGAACCACCGTGCTTCCCGGGGGCAGATCCAGGGCCCACAGGGCCAGGGCCAGGGCCGCCCGGCCCGATTCGACAGCAAACACCGCCCGGACCCCCAGGAAGTCGGCCATGGCGGCCTCGAAGCGCCCAAGGGAACCTGTCGGGACCGGCCCGCCGCGCAGGTGATCCGCCATCAGCCCCAGTTCCTGTCGCGTCAGGCAGATGCGGTGGCGCTGGATCGGTCGGGGCAGGTCCACCGGGTGCCCCAGCAGGACCAGGGGCTTCACCGCGTCGCGATGCCCCAACGCCCCGCGCCCGCCCGAAAGGAACAGGTAGCCCAGGGTCGATGCAATCAGGGACCATTCGGCCGGATCGACCACCGCCCCGCCTCCGCGCCTTCGAAGGTAGTTCCACAGCACCCTGGGGGACGTGTAGAAGTCCAGGTAGAACCGCCGATGCATCCGCTTCAGTTCGTCATCGGACATGCGGCTCAGATTGACCTCGACCGACTCGTAGTGGTTCAGAAGCTCGGCGTTCTGAATCCGATCCTCCAGACGCTGGTACTGGACGCTGCCGGGATAGGGCGTGTTGAACGCGATCTGGATCATGTCCGCGTCCAGTTCCCTGGCAAGTTTCATCGTCTGCCGAACCTGATCCGCCGTCTCGCCGGGGTTTCCCACGATGAAGCACCCGGTCAGCGCGATGCCCGCCGCCTTGATGCGCCGGGCCGCCGCCACGATCTGCGACCGGCTTTCCTGCTTCCTTAGGGCCGAAAGCACCTGATCTGACCCGGACTCCACTCCAACCTTGACGGCGGCGCACCCGGCCGATGCCATGGCGGCCAGCACCTGCTCGTCCAGGGCGTCGGCACGGGTCTGCACGGCCCAGCGGATCCCCGTTGGACGACGGGCCAGGGCATCGCAGAGTTCCAGCACCCGCCCCTGTTCCAGCGAGAACATGTCATCGATCAGGTAGAAGTTCGTGCAGCCGAAGTCCCGCTGCAGCCGTTGCATGTCGTCCGCGACCCGCTGGGCACTGTGGAAGCGAAACCGGGTTCCGTAGCTGTGCCGAAGCGTCGGGGAACAAAACGTGCATCCGTAGGGGCAGCCGCGGCTGGTCAGCAGGAAGCCCCAGCGCTGTCCGGCGGCAAGGGGTGGAAGCAGCAGCGAAGTGCAACGGTAGCGGTCGAGTCGAAGCCCGCTGGGGCTCACCGGAGGCAGCGCATCCAGATCACCGACCTCGCAGGGACGGTTCGAAAACCCGGCATCAATCGCCTGCCCGTAGGGAAGCAGCCCCGGTCCGCCGGAACCCCCGTGGAGCAGGTCCAGCCACGAGTCCACCAACCCGTCGTACTCGCCCAGAAGCACACCGTGGTAGGCATCCCCTTCGGCCAGAACATCCTGGGGTTGAACCGACGGATGCTGGCCCGAGGCCCAGACCTGGGCTCCCGGCAGGTGCCGCCGCACCGCACGAGCGATGTTCATGGCCAAGGTTCGTGACGGCGTGGTGCTCTCGACCAGGAGTACGTCGGGACGTGCCGACACGATGCGCGCGATCAGTCGCGTCGGCCCATCGAAATCGACGTGCGTGTCGATGAAACGCACATCGAATCCCCGGTCGGCCAGGAGGTTGCCCGCACCCAGCATCACCGCCGGCCACATCAAGTCGTGGGGATGGCTGTGCTCGAAATCGAGCCACGATGCCAGACGAATCAGCATGGCTCGGGGTTGGGAAGACATCACCATCGGGCTACCACATCTCTCGCAGGGGAACCGGGCCCCCGCCAAACATCAGTTCCTGCGCCTTGGCGCGCAACGCGGGGCCGACGTCCGGGCGATGCCACAAATCCGCAGCCATGCGAAGCAGGGGCCTCGGTTTGTGGAAGAACGCCGCCTGGGCCGCCAGGCTGAGGACGGTTGACACGAGCCGGGTTGCGCGCGAACGGTCCCCGTGTCCGCCCATCGCCGTGCCGGGCAGCGGGTACCAGGCGGTGAAATTCGCGTCATCCAGCGGCAGGGCAAGGGCCATCACCACCCCCTTCAAGGTTCTCGGAAGCCCGACACCGGGCAGGCCGACCATGAAGTAGCCGCCGACCCGAAGCCCCTGGGCCCGGGCATCCCGCACCAGGCGCCAGGCCGAAAGGAAGGGTCGCGAGCGCAGGGGCGGCGGCAGTCGGCCCACGTGTTCGAACCCGATGACCACCCGGCTGCATCCGGCCGTCGCCATGATCCCCAGCAGTTCCGGATCCAGGTGATCGGGCGGCACCCCGTTGACCAGTTCCCAGCGAAGGGGAAGCGGATCGTCCCGAAGCAGGGCGGCCAGTTCCAGCACCCGCTCCCTCCGGGCCAGGAAGGCGTCGTCCTCGATGTGGATGCACCGAATCCCGAAATCCAGGGCCAGCGCCCTCATTTCCTGGTGGATCTGGACCGGCGAACGCGCATCGAACCCTTCGGGTTGCAGCACGGGAACCGGGCACCACGGACAGTGATCATCGCAGCCGCGGCTGGTCACCATCACGGCATATGGATAGGCCGTGGATCGCATCGCCGCACCGTAGTGCTCCAGAGGAAAAACCGTCCGGTCCATCGGGGGGAGCCCGCACAGAGGAGGCATGGACGTCCTCGGCGCCCCCTGAACACAGGCTCTGGCCGCCGGTGACCCCGTTCGTACCGGGGTGTCCAGCAGCGCCAGAACGTCCCGCTCTGGCGGCCCCACCAGGATCGCATCCGCCCCCAGATCGGCCGGCACCCTTCCCGGATCGATTCGAGGCAGTGCGCCCGTCACGAAGATGCGTGCCGAAGAGATGCCCCGGATCGTCCGGATCACCTCCCGAGCACGCGCCACGTTCTGGGGAAGCAGCGCGAGCCCGAACCAGTCCGCCCAGTCTTCCCTGGCAATGCACGCAACATCGGACAGACCTTCGAATTGCAGATCAATCCCGCGCACCCGATGGCCGGCCTCCCGCAGGACCGCGGCCAGACCGGCAAGGCCGATCGGGTACATCCGTTCGGCCGCAACCGGAAGCTGAACCAGAACGACGTTCACCGAACCTCCGCCTGGAGAGCTTCGGGCCCGCGACGAACCCCTGCCGAGGGTCGAAGATGTCGAAATCCGCAATCCCCACCGGGTTCATCGCCACACGTGGCCCACCAGTCTAGCGCGCAGAGGGGATCCACACAACCCAGTGGCCGTCTGCCCCATCCCCTCATCATCGGGGCCTGATAGCGTAAGGCTGGGGTACCGGGCATGCCGGCCTGGACTGTTGGGGCTTGACCCAGCTCTCCCGCCGCCCCCGTGGCTGACCCTGTGGCCGCCTCCAGTGCCCGCCCCGGGGACCGCTGCGGGTTGACATCCGGGTCCCGGTCGGGGATTTTCTGGCAGGTTCTGCACGAATCAATGGAGTCGATGCATGTCCCGTCCTTCCGGTCGCAAGGCAGG
>JARKOL010000010.1 GCA_029975745.1 Myxococcota bacterium
AACAACCCATTGTTTCAACTGACGAAATCCCCACCAGCCTTTCCGGGATCCGCACGGCTGCGCTAAGATGACCCCGCCATGCCGACCTCGGCCTCGGAGATCCGGATGACCACCCTTGCCAAGGAACTGCCGGCCCCGTTCACGCCGGCACGCATCCTGCGCGAGCTGGATGCGCATGTCGTCGGCCAGGAGCGCGCCAAGAAGGCGGTTGCCGTCGCCGCGTACAGCCACCAGAAGCGCACGCGGGCGCGCGCCGAGGGCCGCCCGCTGACCTCCCGCAAGTCCAACATCCTGCTGATCGGCCCGACCGGCTGCGGCAAGACCCACATCGCCCGAACGCTGGCACGCTTCCTGGAAGTGCCTTTCGTGATCGCCGACGCGACCGAGTACACCGAGGCCGGCTACTACGGGAAGGATGTCGAGGTCATGATCGGGGAACTGCTGCTGGCGGCGGACATGGACCCGGAACTGGCCCAGCGCGGCATCGTGTTCATCGACGAGGTGGACAAGATCGCCCGGCGGTCGCACGGGGCGGTCACCGGCGCGGGCAACCGGGACATCGGTGGCGAGGGCGTCCAGCAGGGACTGCTGAAGCTGCTGGAGGGGCGGAAGATCTTCTGTCCAACCAACGTCACCCAGCACTGGTCCAAGCACGACTTCGTGCCCGTCGATACCACCGACATCCTGTTCATTTGCGCCGGGACGTTTTCGGATCTGCACATGTACGGCAACCGGTCCAAGCGACTGGGTTTCACGGGCAAGGTCGGCGAGTCCGGCGGACCCGCGATCACGGAAAAGGACCTGCTGCGCTACGGCATGCTGGCCGAGTTCCTGGGACGACTGCCCGTCCAGGTCCGCATGGAGGCCCTGACCGAGGACGACCTGCTGGCCGTCCTGACCCTGCCCCGGGAGTCGGTGCTGCACGAATTCGCGGAACTGCTGCGGCTCGACGGCGTCACTCTGGATTGGGACGAATCCGGCTTGCGCGAGATCGTGGCCCAGGCGCACCGCAGGGAAACGGGAGCGCGCGGCATGAAGGCGGTGCTGGAGGAAGTGATGTCCGAGGCCTTGTTCCACGGCCCGGAACTGGCCGGAACGACCCTGCGCATCGACGGCGCCTACGTCCAGGCCGCGCTGGCCGCGCTTACTGCTCCTCGTACTCCGCGTCAATGACGTCGCCGCCGGCGTGGGCGCCGGGGTTCCCGGACTGGGACGTCCCATCACCGGCGCCGTTGCCCCCCTGGGAATCCTGCCCGGCCTGGGCCCCGGGGCCCGACTGCTGGTACATCGCCTCGGCCATCTTGTGGGAGGCGTGCGTCAGGTCGTCCGTCGCCTTCTTGATGGCATCGATGTCGCCCTTGGCCAGCGCGTCCTTGGCTTTCTGGATCTCGCCCTCGACCGCGTTCAGGTCGGCCACCGGGATGCGCTCGCGATTCTCCTTGACCAGCTTCTCGGTCTGGTAGACCAGCGAGTCCAGGCGATTCCGACTCTCGGCCTCTTCGCGACGCTTCTTGTCCTCGGCCTCGTGATCCCGTGCCTCCTCGACCATCCGCTTGATGGCCCCCTCGTCCAGGCCGGACGACGCGGTGACCGTGATCTTCTGCTCGCGCTGGGTCGCCTTGTCCTTGGCCGACACGTGCAGGATGCCGTTCGCGTCGATATCGAACGTGACCTCGATCTGCGGCACGCCACGCGGCGCCGGCGGGATGCCGTCCAGGTTGAACTTGCCCAGCGACCGATTCCCGGCCGCCATCTCGCGTTCGCCCTGCAGGACATGCACCTCGACGCCCGTCTGACCGTCGGCCGCGGTCGAGAAGGTCTCGGTCTTGCGCGTCGGGATCGTGGTGTTGCGCTCGATCAGCTTCGTCATCACCCCGCCCAGGGTCTCGATGCCCAGGCTGAGGGGGGTCACGTCCAGCAGCAGCATGTCCTTGACGTCGCCCGACAGGACGGCCCCCTGGATGGCCGCCCCCAGCGCCACGACCTCGTCCGGATTGACGCTCTTGTTCGGCTCCTTGCCGAAGAACTTGCGCACGGTCTCGACGACCAGCGGAATCCGCGTGGACCCGCCGACCAGCACGACCTCGTCGATGTCCGACGGCTGCAGTTTCGCGTCCTTCAAGGCCTGGCGGCACGGATCGATCGTCCGCGCCACCAGGTCGCCCATCAACTGCTCCAGCTTCGCCCGCGTGATCTTCAGGGTCAGGTGCTTGGGACCGCTGGCATCCGCCGTCAGGAACGGCAGGTTGACCTCGGTCTCGGCCATCGACGACAGCTCGATCTTGGCCTTTTCGGCCGCGTCCTTCAGGCGCTGCAGGACCATCTTGTCCTTGCCGACGTCGATGCCCGTGTCGGCCTTGAACGCCTCGATCAGGTGCGCGATCAGAAGCTGGTCGATGTTGTCGCCGCCCAGGTGCGTGTCCCCGTTGGTGGACTTGACCTCGACCACGTTGTCCCCGACCTCGAGGATCGAGATGTCGAACGTTCCGCCGCCAAAGTCGTACACGGCGATGGTCTGGTCCTTCTTCCTGTCCATCCCGTAGGCCAGCGCCGCCGCCGTCGGCTCGTTGATGATGCGCTTGACGTCCAGGCCCGCGATCCGCCCGGCGTCCTTGGTCGCCTGGCGCTGCGCGTCGTTGAAGTACGCCGGCACGGTGATGACGGCGGCGCTGACCGGCCCGCCCAGGTAATCCTCGGCGGCCTTCTTCAGCTTCTGCAGGATCTTCGCGGACACCTCGGGCGGCGTGACGGGCTTGCCCCGCACCATCACCGCGGCAGCGTTGTTTTCGGCCGCGGCAATCGTGTAGGGCACGTGCTTCGTTTCCTGGCCGACCTCGTCGTACCGGCGCCCCATGAAGCGCTTGATGCTGAAGATCGTGTTTTCGGGGTTGGTGATCGCCTGGCGCTTGGCGATCTGCCCGACCAGCACCCCGCCCTTGTCGTCGTAGGCGACGACCGACGGCGTCGTCCGGCCGCCTTCCTCGTTCTGCAACACCTTGGCCTCGCCGCCTTCCATGACGGCCACGACCGAGTTCGTCGTTCCCAGGTCGATCCCGATGATCCGTTCCATCTGTGCCTCCCGCTGCCGAATCCGGTGCGCCAGACCGCGCACTTCCCGGGGCAAAAGGTAATCACGGGGCGCCGTAAGTCAACGGGCACGACCCCCCGGACGCAAGTCCCCGCGGCACAGCCGTCCGCATTGACATTTCCGGGGTCATTTGCGAGTCTTTCGTCGGCGCGATGCGGGGAAGACGATGCGAATCACGGCATGGTTGGCGGCGATCGTCCTGGTGGCGACGACGGCGTGCGAGGACTCGGGTTCGCCCCTCGCGGACACCGGTTTCGACCCGGGCGTCCTGGATTTCGGGTACGACCCTGGATCCGATCCAGGCATGGACCCCGGAATCGAACCGGACGAGGGGCAGCCGGACCTGTTCGACCCCGGCCAGCCGGACCCGGGCATCGAGGAGGATGCGGGCATCGATCTGATCGACGACACCACCCCGCCGTTCGTCGCGTCCTCGGACCCCGCGCACGAGGCCACCGGCGTCGCCACGCCTTTCGTGATCCACGTGACATTCTCGGAGCCCATCCGATTCGAGGCGACGGTCGATAAGACCACCTTCCGCGTCTATGACATCAGCGGAGTCCAACTGTCCGGCGAGTTGACCTACGACGCCGAGACCTACACCGTCACGTTCACCCCCGCCGCATCGACGACGTTCTACCGAGCATCGCCCTACCGGGTCGTGCTGACCGAACTGATCCAGGATCGCGCCGGAAACCGGATGGAGCGGACGACCCTGCGGTTCGCGACCGAGTTGTTCCCGAACCTCGATCGGTACGAGGTCCTGGCCCAGAAGTACTCGCCGGTGCTGATGCAGTCGGTCAACAAGACGAACCCGATCTGGGACTACCCGACCGCCGCCGACTTCGACGGGGACTGGGACGGCCTGAACAACGACGACAACATGAAGAAGGCGACCGAGATCCCGCCGGTCGTGTACTTCGACGTCGTGGAAAGCAAGACGCACTACTTCCTGCGCTACGCGTACTTCTACGTCCGGCACACCGAGGGCGTGGAACTGACCTTCGGCAACGAGGCGGCCGGCGCCATCGTGGTGGTCGAGAAGTATCCGACCGAACGGCCCATCGCTGTCGAAACCTACTTCGGCGCCGCGTCCAAGGAAGACCTGCGGTCCTTCGTGACCCAGGAATCGGGCATGGTGACGGATGGCGCCGCGGAAGGCCCCAACGGCAACCTGAACGACAGGGATCGCAAGTACTTCGGCGTGAACTGGGTGTTCCCCCAGGCCACGCTGTTTCCCGGAGGGCACTACCAGGCCTACCTGACCTCGGGCACGCACCAGTCCTGCGCGTGGGCCCAGACGAACAAGGAAGCCACCTTGGACTACCGCTGCGAACTGAACGAAGGGCTGAAGAACACCCTGTCGATCATGCAGTTCGCCTTCACGGGGTACGTGGACGTCTTGCAGCGCGGCGCCACGGGCTGGCCGGTCTCGACGGCCCCCGGGCAGGTCGTCGGGTACGACCTTCGCCCCGTGATGGACCAGTGGTGGACGCGCCGGGATCGCATGGAAACGCTGTTCAGTTCGACGTTCACCTACGAGGCACCCCAGGGCCGGATGGGGGGCAACAGCGCAAGGCTGCCGACGCGGTTCGTCAACACCATGGACGAGGCGACGCCCGGCGGACGGCCGCCGTGGGCCTGGGGCTGGAACCCGACGGTGCCGGACCCCGATTTCTACTACAAGTCCTTCAACCAGGGCGTCGTGTTCCTGGACCCGGCCTACTACTTCGCCCAGCGACACCGTTTGACCCTGACCGCGGGGAACACCGGGTTCTCGGGCACGTACTGCTACAACCCGTACCTGCTGGTCGATCAGCGCGACAAGGACATCGACTGCAAGACCAATCCCTAGCCCAGACGGAGCGCGGACGGTGAAGGGTGCCCTGCAAGTCCTGCTGGCCGTATCGATCGGACTGGTCTGCGCCTGCGGACGGGGCCCGGAGACCACGGGGCGCGTGGTTGTGCCGCAACTTCAGGTGGCCGACGACGCGGCATGGACCGGCGCGCAAGGCGAGACAGACTTCCCGGTGGCCCAGGTGGGCAAGGCGTCGATCCCGGCCTCGCGATTGCGGCGCGCACTGGCGGCCGAACCTGCTCGCGATCCCCGCGTGGTGCTGGATGCCCTGATCGACCGGGAGTTGGCGGCCCAGGCGGCGGTCGGGGGACTGGATCCGAACCTCGAGGTCGAGGCCAACCGGCTGGTCTGGGAGCGCGCGCTGGTCAAGCATCTGGTGGACGACCTGTTCCAGTCGGGCTATGGCACCGAGGACGTGCCGCGTGCCCACCTGGAGGCGCTGTTCGCGCAGCCCGCCATCTGGGCGCGGTTCAACCACCCGCGCCTGTTCGATGTCCAGGACTACCAGTGGATCTGCTGCGATGGTCGACCGGCCGCCTGCAATCAGCCGGAGGTCCAGGCATGTTTCGCCGAGGGACAGGCTGCGATGGCCGCGGTGTACCAGGCGCTGTCCCTCGCGCGGCCCGATCCGGAGGATCTGCCGTTCCTGATCGAACGCTACCAGGCATCCGCGCCGCGACTGGCCTACCAGGAATACAACTTCGCCTACGACGAGGAACGGGGCATCCAGCGCGGCCGCGTCCTGTTCGACGACGCTGTGGTGGCGACGGTGGTCCAGACGGGTGCCGGGAACCTGGCCCAGCCGGTTCGCAGCCAGTACGGATGGCACGTCCTGTTCGTTCGCAGTTCGGTGGCGCCCGAACGGCGCGATCTGGAGGACCCCGATGTCCGCCGGGAGATCGCCGAAACGTTCCGGGCGCGCCTGCAGCAGATGCGATTCCTGGAGTTCCTGGCGACCCTGGTCGGCACCGACCGATTGATGGTGCTGAAGGCCTACTTCCAGGACCGCCCCGCACCGCCCGGCCGACCGGCCTACGATGTCGAGATCTATCTGGATTCCCTGAAGGAGGCCGTCGATAGCGCGACTTCCGACCAGGAAGATGAACCGATCTAGCCCAGGTCCACGGTCAGGTGAATGTCCGAGGTCGGCAACACGCCGGCATGTGCAAGGCGCCCCACCCTGTCGGGTGCCGAAGCGCCCAAGGTGCGACGAGTACCGAGTCGGGGAGGCATGCGCCGCGGAGGACCCGGGAACGCCGGCCGTCCCGCCGCATCAACCCGGGGCCTCGCCCGACAGCACGACCGCCGCGGCCCGCACGGCGTCGTCCAGCACCGACAGTCCCGCGACCTCGCGAAGCACCGGTCGGGTCAGCAGCGGGGTCAGGGCCGTCGCCAGACGAGTCGGGCAGCAGGGATTCAGGACGACCGCGGACAACACCGCGTCCCGCAGGCCGAACCGCCGCGAGCGAACCACCTCGATGAACGTGCCGCCGGTCTGCGGGCGGCGCGACGCAATCCGGAGGACGTCCGCCTCGATCAGTTGCGGGTTGTCCAGCAGGATCCGGACCACCGAGGCGTCGGGATCGTCGCAAAGCTGGCGCAGCACGTCGCGCGAGCGACCGCGCGCCCGCGACTTGCGAACGCCCAGGGGCACGTCTTCCAGGTCATAGGGGGCCGAACCGCCCCTGCCCGCCGAGCGCCGCACGTCCCCCGGAGTGACCAGGAAGTCGAAGACGGGCCGGAAGGGGTGATGCCCCAGCCGGGCGGCGACGGCGGCACCACGTTCGGACGCCTCGTCCAGGTCCTGGACCAGCGCGAGCGCAACGTCCAGCCAGACCGCGCGATGTTCCGGGGCCGGCATCAACCGGCACAGGTGGCCCGCGAAGTCCCCCAGGGCATCCGGTTCCATTCGGGCCAGCGTCTGGCGGACCAGGCCCCGGCGAACCTCAGGATCGGTGATGGCTTGGAAGCGGCGCAACACGATGGCTGGCGCGTCGGTCATCGGCGCCCCTTAGAACCGGTACGCGAACTCGAACCCGATCTCGTTGTTGTCGCCGTGGCCCTTGGCGTTGGCCGGCGGCTTGCCGATGCTGTTCTGGACGTTGACCAGTTCGAACCAGTTGTGGACGTACGCGATGCCCACGCGCCAGCGGTCGTTGATCTGCCACCGCAGGCCCAGGCTGATGCCGAACTGGTCGGTGCTGGGGTTGTCCAGCGAATACGTCTGCGTCGGAATCGGCGTGTAGTCCTGCTGGTAGCCGATCATCAGATCGACGAAGGGCGTCGGCTTGTACATCAGGCCGATGTTCCAGGCCCAGGAGTTCCCGTTGTTCTTGGCGTCCCGCAGTTCCCGCATCCCGTACAGCGGGGACGACAGCAACGTCCGCTGCTCCTGCAAGACCTGGTAGTGCCAGAAATAGACATCGACACCGACCTCGAACCCGGGCACGAATTCCCAGTTGATGCCGCCCTTCAGTTCCCACGGAATCGTCATGCCGGTGCGATGGCGCGACTTGACGACGGCGCCGCTGGGATCCGTCAGCTTGACGTTGCCTTCCAGGTTGATGTTCGAGCCGCCGGCGAACGAGGCGCCGATCCGCAGCGACGGCAGCGGATGGAACAGGAAGCCGATGTCCGCGGCCCACGTCCAGTCCTGCCCGTCGATCTGCAGTTTCATGTCGCCGGACGCGGTCTCGGATTTCGGCAGGAAGCGCTTGTCGTACTTGGGATCGTTGGGCTGGTCCATGTCCGACGGAATCATGTCGCGGTTCATGTACCAGCTCTTCGTCAGGTAGACGTGAACCAGGCTGACGCTGGCCCCGATGCGAAAGACGTCCGATACCCGGTACGCGGCCGCCAGGGTCGCGCGGGACGCCAGGAACAGGGCCTGGGTCGCGTGGTAGCGGGTCGGCGAGTCCTCGGGCAGCGCCGCGCCGTACGCGTTCGGGGCGTACATCGCGAAGCCCAGTCGGAAATCCTTGGTGCCGCAGTCCGAAACGAATCCCAGGAAGGGGATGGCGCCCACGCTGACGGTGGGGCGCAGTTCCTTTTCCGGCCGCAGGATGCCCTGGCTGTCGTACAGGCGCATGCCCAGGTTCAGGAAGAACCAGGACTGCGCGTGGTAGAAGTGCGTACCGTCCATCAAGGTCAGGCCGGCCGGGTTGTGGAACACCGCCGTCGGGTCATCCGGACGCGCGGTCACGGCGAACATGCCCAGCCGCCGGATGCCGAAGTCCGGGTTCGAGAAGCCCCCGGCGCGCGCATCGACGGCAACGGTCGTCGCCACGGCAACCAGCGCCAACCCCACCAGCGGCTTCATGAACCCCCGCAACACGGCGTTCCCCATCGTCGGCAACCTCCCCTGCGCAGGCGCGACCCGATATTCCTCGGACCCGCCCAGCGGCGCGCGATTATAATATCCACCATGAATGGAATGCACCCCCCTTTGTCCTGGACGGATCACGCGAAAAACCCGTTGATTGATCCCCCTTGGCCGGAATTCCTGATCGCGGACCCGACGTTCGCGGCGCCCGGGAACACTCCGGACGGCCTGTGGCACCTGTTCGCGCACGGGATCTTCCTGGGAATCCACCATTTCGTGTCCAAGGACGGCGTTCGCTGGCGCCGGGTCGGCCGGGTCGCCCAGGGCATGCGCCCGTTCCTGTGGCGCGAGGACGACCGGTGGTTGCTGTTCTTCGAGCGCATGCCGGTCCCGTGGCGGTCGGCGATTGCCGTGACGACCTCGACGGACCTGGTCCGCTGGACGCGCCCTCGCCAGGTGCTGGCGCCGTCGCTGCCCTGGGAGGGCGGCTTCGTGCGCACGAACGGCAACCCCAGTCTGGTGAAGTGGCAGGGACGCTACCGGCTGTACTTCAGCGCGGGGATTTCCTGGCTGCGAGACTGCGGCTTCCCCGAGCCGCGCCACATCGGTTTCGCCGAATCCGACCGTCCCGAGGGCCCGTTCGTCAAGCACCCGACGCCCATCCTGTCGCCGGACCCGGCCGTGCCCCACCGGAACCTGGGGGCCGGGGCCATCAAGGTGCTCGCGGCACCGGACGGCGGCCTGTGGGGGTTCACGAACGGCATCTACATCGACGACCAGGGGCGATCCCGTTCGGACATCCGCCTGATGACCTCGCCGGACGGCCTGGCCTGGACGTACGCCAGCGAGCAGCCGCTGGTCACCTTCGAGGGCGAGGGCTGGAAGCGCGCCCTGGTCTATGCGCTGGACGTGCGGCGCGTGGGCGACGCCTGGGTGATGTTCTACAACGCCCGCGACGGCTGGCGAAAGGGGCGCGAGCGGATCGGGCAAGCCACGTGCCCGGTGACGTCCTAGCGCCGCGTCCTCAGGGCGTGGCACCGGGGTCCCGAGCCGCGCCGACCCGGTAGAATCCGACGGGGAACGGCCCCTCGCGTCCGGGCAGGAACTCCTGGTCCGGGCCGCCGTCCGCGAAGATCACCCGGGTGAACAGGGGCTCCAGGTGCCAGCGCTGGCGAATCCGGGCACAGGTGGAGGTCAGCGCCGATCCGTCCGGATCGGGGCCGTGATCGACCAGCCGGCAGTTCAGCCCCTCGTAGTAGATGCGCGATCCCGTCGGCGGCTCGCCGGGTTCCTCCAGCAGCATGCGCGCGTCGGCGGCATCCGGTCGCTTGCCGGCACGCCACAGGCGTTCGAAGGGGAACGCGCCCTTCCCCGCCGTGGCCGCGAACAGGCGCGTGCCGGGAGCGTCGGGCAGCAACGGGACGGTCTTGTCCAGAAAGGTCCACTCGTCCATCGCGGCCGTCACCTGCGTCACGTAGCCGCGATGACCGAAGGCGACCGCCCCCAGCAGGGCCGCGGTCAACAGGACCAGGCCCCCCCGCGGACGAGCCTGCATGCCGGCCACCGAGGCGACGGCCGCGATGCCCAGGGCGACCAGGATGGCATGGAACGGAACGGCCAGCAGTTGGGAACGCTCGCGATAGACGTCGTTGCTGAAGAAGAACAGCGAGAACCCGGTGAACACCGCCGCCGATGCCAGCGCCCATAGGGCCGGCATCCGGTTCCGACGACGAAAGATCGTGGCGACGCCAAGGCCCCAGGGCACCAGCAGCCACCCGGGCGTGACCCGTCCCTCGAACCAGACCCAGCGCAGGAACCGAGACCACAAGGGGTCCCCGGGATCCACCTGGTGCGCCGTCGGATTCAGCAGGCGCATCAGAATCAAGGCGCCCAGCGCCAGACCGAGGGCCATCCACAGCCCGGGGGAACGCCAGGCACCGGGGCGTTGGGGCCGCAGCAGGGACAGTCCCGCCAGCATCGGCAGGACGACGACCACCTCGGCGCGCACCTGGACCGCCGGAGCAATCCGCGCTGTTCGCAGGTGAAGTCCTGACGGGCTCGCGCGGGCGTTCGGCGAGGGAGTTCACCCCAGGATTCGGGGCATCAGGTCACGTAACTGCTTGATCTCCCGAGACAGCCTTCTTGGCAGGCACAAGAA
>JARKOL010000056.1 GCA_029975745.1 Myxococcota bacterium
CAGGCGAGCGATGATCTCGTTGGCTTCTTCCAGGGTCTGCGCGACTGGCGGCGGTGGAATCGTCACGTCCAAAGCGTCGCATGACACCACCCACCGTCAAGTTTTCAGCAAACCACCATGGGGAAGGGGTGAACGGTTACGCAGATCGAACTGCTCTTCAAGGAAATGAAGTCCCACTACCGGCTGGACCAGTTGCCGAGCCGCAAGCGCCACGTCGTTGAGACGCTGCTCTATGCCGCGATCCTCACCCTCATCGCGAGCCATGCACTCCTCGACGCATTACGACGCCGCCTCGGCGCGGGCCGCTCGATCCCCCCGCTCCGATGGGCAGCCGTCTTCGACGCTCTCGCACCCGGGCTCCTCGTGGCCGTCCTTCCTACCTTCACCCGTCCTCGACCGCCTGATGACCCCTGGCTACTTCTACTCTCCCAGGCAACAGACCCAAATCTGGCGCGGCCCAGCGCCCTCGTCGGGAGGGTCGCCTATGCCGCTTGAACGCTTAACCGATCACGGATGTACTCGATGACGGTTGTCTTGATGGAGACCCCTGTTGTGGAAGTTTGACATGGTTCGTCGTCTTCGGAGACACGAGCTACCCTTTCGAAGACGTGTTCGCCTGGGACCGGCGGGGAAGGCTAAGTTATTCCGAGACCGGGGGCATCATCTCTTGCTACGGAAGCGGATGCGCATGGGACGCACCTCCTTCCAACTTGCTCGGACCCGACATCGCGTTCGAGGTCGGAGCGGAATACACCGTGAGAGGTACCATTGAGTTGTTCTGGCCCACAGATGGAATACCCATCCCGAGCGACTTCTTGGTCGATTCCATTCGCAAGGTCGGCCCTCGTTGCCCCGAGTAGGAAGGCTGTCTCCGCCAGACTTTCTTGGGTCCCGTCTTTCGCAAGCCGGTTTCAGCGATAGACTTCCTTCCGGTCCCCGACCTTGACCACGAAGACGACCAACTGGTCATCCTCGATGGAGTAGAGAATCCGGTAGGAACCGCACCGAACCCGATACTTCTCGGCACCGGACAGTTTCTGCACCCCGACCGGACGCGGATTGTCGGCCAGTTCGCCGATCTTCGCGACGACGCGCTGTCGGTCCTTCTTCGAACCGATGTCGTCAATCTCTTTCGCCGCAGATGCCTTGATGAGGATGCTATATCTTCCCACGCCGCTTGAGCTCCTTCACGAGGTCCTCGAAGGCAACCGATGGCTCGGATGCTCGCTTGTCGAAGGCCGCCAGGTCCACGGCGTCTTCCGAAAGGCTGATTCGAAGCGCCTCGTTGACCAGGTCAGACAGCGTTCGATCCATTTCCGCCGCCTTGACCCGAAGAGCCCGATGAACCACCGGGTCGAGATAGACAGTCGCTCGTTTTTGCGTCGTGCTCATGTAGTCACTCTAACGTTTTGCCATCTGGACGTCAACTGTGCTCGCCAACTGGCCAAAACCATGAGCCCGAGCATGCCGAACCCGCCACTCCGTGCCTAGCGACTGCCGGGCGGTGCCGACGAAGGCGCGCTCCCGCCCTCCCAACCACAGGCGCCGTGCCGGTTGTCGTGCCTATTCACGCTTGGCTGCCCAAACTGAAACCACGACGGGCCCCCTGACAAGCGTCTTGAACGGACAATCCCCTGCCGACACGGTCCCTGCATCGGCCCCGCCTCGATGGCCCCAGAAGTCTGAAGGTCCGACTTGGCGGGGCCGCAGGGTCGCGCCGGCTGCCCAGGTCTTTGGCCCGGTCACCAGGGGTCGCCGGTCAGTTGCAGGCCGTTCGACAGGCCAGGGCGACACCTGGCGGCTGCACCCGACGACCTCGCTGACACCGGTCCGGAGGTAGTCCCGGACATACGCCGCGTGCCGGTCCCCATGGGGCGCCGAGGCCAGCACGCCGACGTCCTGCCCCGTCAGTTCCTCGGGGGTATAGCCCAGCATCTGCTCGGCCGCCGGGTTCACACGCTCGATGACGCCACGCTCGTCGATGGTCACGATGACGTCCACCGCCGTGTCCAGAACGGCCTTGAGGCGGGCCTCCCGATCGGCGAGCAGGCGGTTCTCGCGACGACGCGCCAGCTGGTCCATCGTCTGGGCAGCCAGGAGGCGCAGCATCTCGCGTTCCTCGTCGTCCAGCTTCCGGGGCTGCCGGTCGATGACGCACAGGGTCCCCAGAACATGGCCGTCGGGCGTCGTCAGCGGCTGGCCGGCGTAGAACCGGATGCCCGTGGGGCCGGCAACCAGTGGATTGTCGGCGAAACGGTCGTCGGCGGAGGCATCCTCGACGATGAGCAGCCGCTCGGACGCCACCGCGTGGCCGCAGAACGAAACGTCCCGCGGGGTCTCCGTCACGTCGATGCCGTACCTTGCCTTGAACCACTGACGGTCCGCGTCCACCAGCGAAACCAATGCGATTGGCACCTTCAGCAGATGGGCGGCCAGCCGGGTCAGCGCGTCGAAGGCCGCTTCCGCCGGCGTGTCGAGGACGCCGTACCGACGCAGCGCCGCCAGGCGCTCGGTCTCGCTGGGTGGGATCGGTGGAGTCTTCATCGGGCCGGCTCCGGGAAGAGGAAGAAGCGCCGCCTTGCAGCGTTCGTCGAGTCACCGCGAACCCCTCAAGGATAGAGCGAACCCTTGGGTGACACAAATTGAGACTTCATCGCGTCGCCCCGGATCAAGGCCCACGCGGATCTTGTCGTTCATCCACACGACTGAAGTGGGTTCTGAAGTGCATGTACCAGGGCCTTCGCAACAATCTCTGGCCTCACCTCGGCGTGGGTTGCGTCAGGATTCGTAACGAGATTGCAGCCATTTCGTGAACGCTGCGGCAAGGCAAATCGACCGCCTGCCGCTGGACGGCATCTCACGGGCTGTCGCAGTTGGGCCTGACAAACCCCTGTCGTCACGGTCCCCGCATCCGGCCCGCTTGGGTCACCGATGGGCTCGATCCCCGAACCACTTCACCTCCCCCCCTCGCCGCCAAACATACCTCTTGCATTTCGGACCTGCCACTCCCTATCATCGGTTCTGTGCTTCTTGGGGGACGCATGAGATCTCCTCTGGTGACGCCACTCACGACACTCACGACTCTGCTGCTGTTCTTCGCGTGTGCAGCAGGCGACGGCCCTTTGGACATTCCCCTTGATACAGATGCAACCCGACTCGATGACCTCGACATTCCATCCGGCGACGTCGAGGATGCCCTCCAGGGCGACACGTCCCCATCGGATGTTTCCAGGCTCGACGCAGGTGAAGACCCTTGCGATTCGTGCGGTGTCGGCTCCACGTGCCTTTTCGGCATATGCACAACCCCATGCAGTCCCGTGGAGGCACTGGCTTCGTGCCAGGACGCCCTGGCCTGCCTCGATGCGTGCCTTCCGGATTCCAGTTTCCCAGCCTGTCACGGCATGTGCATCTCCTATCTGGGATCGCCGGGCCTGGGCGAGTTCCAGGCGCTGGCACAGTGTGCCGTAACGAAATGCCAGGCGACCGACGACGCGCCCTGGAACACCGATTGCCTGGATGCAAACTGCGCCGATGAAATGGCCGGTTGCGTCTGGGGCTGCACCTTGGTGTCCTGCAACAGCCTGTGGTCTTGTGTCAGAGGCTGCGCCGCGACTACGGGTTCCCCGGGACTCTCGGAGTGCCGCCAGGCCTGCGCGCGGGAGGCATTGACCACCGCACAGGTCCCCCTTCTGCGAGTCTTCGAATGCGGCTTGCCGTCCTGCCACGAGGAATGCGACCAGCTTGGCGATCTCGCCTGCATCACCTGTCTCGAGGCGACCGCAGAATCGTCATGCGCGGACGAATGGCGCCTCTGCCAAGACTGAAGGACAAGTGCTCCGATTCCTGGTTTTCGCCCACCACGACGGGGGACGGCATGCCGGACACGGGTCCGCCGGCGACGCGCAACACCGTTCGGCCGGCAGAGCCGCGGGTCCATCAGGATTGCGGTTGTCTGACGCCAGGACGCGGATGCTGCCCGAGGTCCCGTTTCCCCATCCGATCTCGATGTCCCCCCATCCGAAAGGGGTAGGTCGATCCCACATGGATTCGGCCCATGGACACAGTCCCGTGAACACAGTCCCGAAATAGTCCTTGTGACCGACCTTGAATTCGCGGGGTCCCTTTCGCTAGGCTTCCTCTGTGACGCCAGGATGGAGGCTCCAATGCAGCGCATCGAAGCAGCGACCAGCCCCCGGTGGATTCGCACGATAGGACCCCTGGTCGTCCTGTCGCTTCTTCTGGGACCTGGATGCCGGAACACCGCCTCGACCGATCCCGCACCACGCGACGCCGTGACGGAGGAGGACTCCACGAATCCCCCGTTGGACAGCGGGATCGTCGCCGACGCCAGCACGGCGGACCTGGCGGACGCCTACGAGACCGGGGACCCGCCCGAAGAGTGCCCCGAGGAATACGTCTATGCCGCCGGAACCCCAATCATCAATGCAACCCCGAACCTTGGCGAATCCGATGTGGATCTGACGTCGGGCATCGGGGACCGAGTGCCTGGGATGGTGGTCCAGATGTGGCACGTGCCGCCCGACCAACTGGACGGGGTGGCCGCCCAGATCCAGGAGGCGATCCGGCTCTCCCGGGTGACGGACGGAGACCGCGTCGAGGTGACGGCGACTCGGGAACGTCTGCCTCGGAACCAGGATGGCCGGTGCTACGCATCCAGCCTCGCACGCTTCGCCATCACGATCCAGCCGACCCAGACCGTCGAGCCGGACCATTGGTACGAGGTCGCGCTCGATGCGATGCCCGACGCGGTTGCCCAATACCTGGAACCTGTGCCGCGAGGTCGCTTTCGGCAGGGACACGATGCGCGGGTGGGGCGAATTGAACGGGACGACAAGACGGAGGCCCTGACGATTCGATTCACAGAGGGGATGACGACGCCGTCCCTGTCGCTCGCGCCCACGGTGGCCCTGACCCAGGCGGCGGCGAACGTCCCAGGGTGCCACCTTGGCACGCCCAGCGAATCGTGGCTGGAGCCCGGCCAGAAGTTCCTGTATGTCTGGGGTTGCTCCGGGCTCGACCCGTCCGAGGCATTCGAGGTGGCGATTGGCGGGACGCTCCAGACGGAAGACGGCACCATCCTTCAGGATGCGAACGGCATGTATGTCCTGTCCGTTGAGCCAACGGGCTGGGATGCCGAACACCGTACCTACGAGCCCCCGCTTCCCTGAGCGACCTCGGCATGTCCCCGATGTGGGCTGCCAGAAGCCCCCGTCGCCTGGGCGTTGGGGAAACTCCAGACGCCGTGGGGTCCTCGCGAGACTCGGGATGGCGTCGGCAGGCTGGATGCGGGCTACAACAACTCGCAGTCGCGCAACTGCACATGACCGGAGCGCCCGTCGCACACGCAGCGGATCCGGACCGGTTCCCCCTGCTTCATCGCGGCAACCTTGAAGCGAAGATCCTCTTTGAAGACGGCTCGCACCTGGGTCACGGGGTTACCGGTGTCCAGCATCAGGACGACGGGCCCCGCATCCCTTCCGATCTCGGCGATGTTCCCGCCGGTCTCCAGCACCTTGCCCTTGAAGCGCTGATCGGCGGCGAATTCGTTGCTGGTGTACTCCCGGAACAGCCGCTCCATGGAAACCACGAGGGCGGGCGTTGGCTCGACTGCCGCGACCGGCGCCGGCGCGGCCTGGTCCTTTCTGCAGCCCGGTCCCGAAACGGCCAGTGCGCCCAGGAAGACAGGCACCAGGACGAACGACACCCTCATGGCTTTCATCGCGGCTCCTTTCCCGCTCGAGAGAACGCCGACGGTTCCCGACGCGTCCGGGAGACAAGTATCCCATGTCGGCCCGGAAACTCAACGAGAGCCCCGTCCGTGCAACAGCCGGTGCGTCGCGGGCACGTCAGGGGGACGTGGGCCGAACCGTCGCGGCGACGTCCAGCATCAGGGGGCCGTCGGGCCCCAGCGGAATTCCCAGCAGCACCCAGCCGACCAGCAGCAGGACCCAGACGAGGGTCAGCACCAGGGTGTACGGCAGCATCGTCGAGATGATCGTGCCGATGCCGTAGCGCTCGTCGTACTTCTGGGCGAAGGTCACGATCAGCGCGAAGTAGCTCATCATCGGCGTGATCAGGTTCGTGACCGAATCCCCGATACGGAACGCCGCCTGGGTCAGGGCCGGGTGGTAGCCCAGCAGCATGAACATCGGCACGAACACCGGAGCCATGATCGCCCACTTGGCCGAGGCGCTGCCCATGAACAGGTTGATGAAGGCGGACAGCAGCGCGAAGCCGATGATCAGGGGGATGCCCGTCAACCCGATCGTCCGCAACCCCTCGGCGCCCTGAATGGCGAAGATCAGGCCCAGGTTGCTGTACCGGAAGAAGTAGACGAACTGGGCGGCGAAGAAGACCAGGACGATATAGCTCGCCAGGCCGGCCATGGACTTCGTGATGTGCTTGACGGCGTCCTTGTCGCTGCGGACCGTGCCGACGACGATGCCGTACGCCAGACCCGGCAGCAGGAAGAACACCAGGATGGCGGTGATGATGCCGTCCAGGAACGGGGAATGCAGGATCGAGCCGGTGGCGGGATCCCGCAGCAGGCCGCCCGGGGGAATCACGGCCAGCGCCAGCAACCCAAGCGTCACCAGCAGCACGATGCCGGCCCAGCGCAGGCCGCGCCGCTCCAGGTCGGTCAACTGCTCGATGGGAATCTGCTGGGCGGTGCCCTGGTAGGTGCCCAGGCGGGGCTCGACAATCCGCTCGGTGACCCACGTCCCCACGAACACGACCATGAACGCCGAGACGAACATGAAATAGAAGTTGACCGCGGCGTTGATGGTCATCTCGCCATCCAGGATCTGGGCGGCGGACGTGGACAGCCCGGCCAGGATGGGATCGACCGAGCCGATCAGGAAGTTGGCGCCGAAGCCGCCGCTGACGCCGCAGAAGGCCGCGGCCAGGCCCGCCATGGGGTGGCGACCCAGGGCATGGAAGATCATGGCGCCCAGGGGAATCAGGATGACATAGCCGGCCTCGGAAGCCAGGTGGGACACGATGCCCGCCAGCACGACCGCCCCGGTGATCAGGCGGCTTGGGGCCCCCAGCACCAGGGCGCGGATCATGACCGTGAAGAGGCCCGAGCCCTCGGCGACCCCGATGCCGACCATGACCGCCAGCACGTAGCCCAGGGGCGGGAACGCCACGAAGTTGTGGACGACGTTCTCGTAGACCCACCGCAAGCCGTCCCCGTCCAGCAGGCTGCGGGCGACGATGACCGAGCCATCGACGGGGTGCGTGGCCTGAAGACCTGCCCACTTGCCCAGCCAGGATGCCAGCGCGACCGCCAGCGCCAACAGGGCGAACAGCGTGGCCGGGTGGGGCAGGGCGTTGCCCAGGCGTTCGACGATGTCCAGGAAGCGGCTGAAGGCCCGGGCTGCGTGTCGGGAAATGGTGGCGCCGATGCGTTTCATGGCGGCGGTAGCTCCGTCGCGCGACAAGGGGAAGGCTTACCAGAAGGGGGGCCGCGGCGCAAGTCGCAGCGGCGGAAATCGGTGGGCCGATAGGGTCCCGGAGGCTACGGGTGGCGCGTCGCTCGCGCGGCCACGAACGCCTCCAGCGAGCCCGGAAACGGCGTCAGCGCCCGCTCGATGATGCCCAGGCTGTACGCGATGGACAGCCCGTAGTTGGTCACGGCGACGCCCTGCTCGCGGCACCTCAGCAGCCGGTTCAGCAACGCGCGGCGATTCCACATGCACGCGCCGCAATGGATGACCAGCTTGTACGGCGACAGGTCCTCGGGGAAGTCGTGGCCCTGGATCTGCACGAACTCCAGCTTGCCGCCGACGTACTGGGTCAGCCAGCGGGGGATCTTGACCCGCCCGATATCCTCGCCGATGGGATGATGGCTGCACGCCTCGGCGACCAGCACCCGGTCTCCGGGACGCAGATCCTCGATCGCCAGTGCCCCGATGGCCATCGTCGTCAGGTCGCCCTTGAACCGCGAGAACAGGATGGAAAACGACGTCATGGGCACGTCCGGCGGCGTGTCCGCGGCGACCTTCAGGAACGCCTGGGAGTCCGTCACGACCAGCCGCGGCGGCGCCGTCAGGCGGTCCAGCGCGGTGCGCAATTCCCGCTCCTTGACCACCATGCAGAACGCGTCGTTGTCCAGCAGGTCGCGGATGGCCTGGACCTGGGGCAGGATCAGCCGCCCCTTGGGCGCCTCCTTGTCGATGGGCACGACCAGCACGGCCAGCTCGCCCGGCGACACCAGGTCGCCCAGGATCGTCGGGTTGTCGACGAAGTCCTGGGGCGCCGCCGCCAGCAGCGCCGTCCGCAGGTCCAGTACGCCCCGCCCCTGCGGCGCGACGGTGCGCACGACCGGCACCTTTTCGGCTTCCAGCCGCGCGACCACGCCCGGCGGCGGCGCCGCGACGTCGTCCTGGTTGAACACCGCGATGACCGGCACCTGGCGGGACCGGAACTCGGCCAGCAGCCCGTCCTCGAACGGCCCCCAGTCGCCGGCGGCCACGACGATCAGCGCGACGTCCGTCCGGTCCAGCACCTGGCGCGTCTTCGCGACGCGCAGCGCGCCCAGCGCGCCCTCGTCGTCGATGCCCGCGGTGTCGATGAACACCACCGGGCCCAGGGGCAGCAGTTCCATCGGCTTCTCGACGGGGTCGGTGGTCGTCCCTGCCTGGTCCGACACGATCGACACCTGCTGGCGCGTGATCGCGTTCAGCAGGCTGGACTTGCCGACGTTGCGCCGCCCGAACAGCCCGATATGCAGCCGCATGCCGCGGGGCGCCCCCTGGGTCATCGTCCCTTGCCTCCCGGCGCGTCGGGCATGCCCAGACGACGCACCGCCTCGGGGCTGACCAGCGCGTCGAACGCTTCCGCCGTCAGCCGCCCCTCGCCCACCGCCACGTCCCGGACCGTGCGCCCGGTCGCCCGCGCCGCCGCCACGACCTCGGCCGCGCCCGCGTACCCCAGCGCCGGAATCAACGCGGTCGCCGTCGCCGTCGCGCCCTCGACGTGGGCCCGGCACCGCGCTTCATCGACCTCGAGCCCGTCCACGCACAGCCGCCGCAGCGCGTCGCACGCCCGGGCCAGCAGGTCCAGGCTGTCCAGCAGCGCGTCCGCGACCAGCGGCAGGAACGGGTTCAGTTCCAGGCTGCCCGACGCGCACGCGGTCGTCACGGCCACGTCGTTCGCGATCACGCGCATCGCCGCCTGGGTCACCGCTTCCGGGATCACCGGGTTGACCTTGCCGGGCATGATCGACGACCCGGCCTGGCGCGCGGGCAGCCGCAGCTCGCCCAGGCCCGCGTCCGGCCCCGACGCCAGCAGCCGCAGGTCCGAAGCGGTCTTCCACAGCGACGTCGCGCACGCCTTCAGGATGCCCGACACCTCGACGAACACGTCGGCGTTGGCGGTGGCCTCGACCAGGTTCTCGGCCCGGGCGAACCCGATCCCGGTGTCCTCGCGCAGCACGTCCACCACCCGGAAGATGTAGCGCCGGGGCGCCGCCAGGCCCGTGCCGATCGCCGTGCCGCCCAGGTTGACGACGCGCAGCCGCTCCTCGCACTTGTACACGCGCCAGCGATCGCGGTTGAACGCCTCCGCGTACGTGCCCATCGAGCGGCCCACGGTCGTCAGCACGGCGTCTTGCAACTGGGTCCGCCCGACCTTGACCACGTCGGCGAAGCGCCGCTCGGCGGCCTGGAAGGATTCCTGCAGCGCGACCAGTTCCCGGTCCAGCGCGCGCACGCCCCGGATGGCCGCCAGTCGCAGCGCCGTCGGGAACACGTCGTTGGTGGACTGGTGGCGATTGAGGTCGTCGATCGGGTCCACGCGGTCGTAGCGGCCCGGCTCCAGGCCCATCAGGACCAGCGCCCGGTTCGCCAGCACCTCGCACACGGCCAGGTTCAGGCTGGTCCCGGCGCCGCCCTGCAGGGCATCCACGACCACCGCGCCGTCCAGCCGGCCGTCCGCCAGTTCGGCGCATGCCCGGGCCATCGCGTCGGCCCTTTCGGGATCGTCGTCCCAGCCGCCCAGCTCGCGGTTCGTCCGGACGGCCGCGCCCTTGACGGCGCCCATCGCCCGGACCAGCGCCGGGTGCGTCGGCCGCCCCGCCAGGAAGAAGTTGGCCGCCGCCCGCGCGCCGTGGGCCCCGTGCAGCGCCCCCGCCGGCACCGCCACCGGCCCCAGCAGGTCGTGCTCGATCCGCGTGCCCGTGTCGTCGCCCGCCATCGCCGCCTCTGAACCGGCCGTCCGCCGGGCCTAGAAGTGCTCGAACACCATCTTCTGGACGTGCAATCCGGGAATCGCCTCCAGCTTGGCCATCATGGCGTTCGTCTCGGACAGATCGCCGATCATCTCCAGCAGCAGCAGGCCGTTCTTCGAACAGCACTTGCGACCGTCGGCCGTCTCGTGCAGCCCCAGCCGCGTCTTGATGTAGCACCCGTACTCGGTCAGGATCGCCTGCACCGGCGCCGCGTTCTCCAGCCGGTCCGTCACGTGAACGCCCACGATGATGTGCCTGTCCATGTGCTCCTCCCCCGTGTTGCCGCCCCGATCCTACACGTACACGTCGCGCTTTCCCGCGCAAACCGCTTCCACCAGCTTGCGGGCCGTCGCACCCGGCTTGCCTTCCATGTCCCCCAGCACCCGATCGACCAGCGCGTCCCCGACCGACCGCGTCTCCGGCGAGGCGTAATCCAGCAGGTACTCCATGAACGTCGAGAGTCCGTTGGGGTCGCAGTGCTGCTTGATGTCGCCGGGCTTGGCCAGGTCCATGAAGTCCGCGCCCGTGCGCCCCAGCCGGTAGCACCCCGTGCAGAACGACGGAATGTAGCCCATCGACGCCACGTCGCGCACGACCTCGTCCAGCGGGCGATGATCGCCGACCTGGAACTGGGCGGCCTCGAACTCCTTCTTCGCGTCCTCCTCCTCGTACCCGCCGGGGTTCGTGCGGCTGCCGGCGCTGATCTGCGACACGCCCAGCGCGAACGTCTCGCGACGCAGGTTGGCGGTCTCGCGCGTGGACATGATGATGCCGGTGTACGGCACCGCCAGGCGCAGGATCGCGACCAGTTTGCGGAAATCGATGTCCGACACGGGCTTCGGCGGATGTGATGCGACGTCCGACCCGATCGCCGGCTCCATCCGCGGCACGCTGACCGTGTGGGGACCGACGCCGAAGCGCGCCTCCAGGTGGCGGATGTGCTGCAGCAACGCCAGGACCTCCCAGCGCCAGTCCCACAGCCCGAACAGCACGCCGATGCCGACGTCGTCAATCCCCGCCTGCATCGCGCGGTCCATCGCGGTGACGCGCCAGTCGAAATCGCGCTTCTTGCCGGCCAGGTGGACCCGCCCGTACGTCCCGCGGTGGTAGGTCTCCTGGAACAGCTGATAGGTGCCGATGCCCGTCGCCTTCAGCGCCTTGAACTGGTCCACGTCCAGCGGCGCCACGTTGACGTTGACGCGCCGGATCTCGCCGCGGCCCACCTTGACCTGGTAGATCGTCTCGACGCACTTCAGAACGTAGTTGAAGCCCTCGCTGGGATAGGACTCGCCAGCCACCAGCAGCACGCGCTTGTGGCCCTGCTCGACCAGCACGCGCACCTCGTTGGCGACCTCGTCCTGGGTCAGCGCGCGCCGCGTCACCTCGCGGTTGCGCACCCGGAACGCGCAGTACACGCAGTCGTTGCCGCACAGGTTCGACACGTACAGCGGCGCGAACAGCACCAGGCGACGCCCGTAGATCGTGTCCTTGACGAACCGGGCCGCGTCGAACAACTCGCCCAGCAGCTCCGGGTCCGAGATCCCCATCAGCACCGACACGTCCGCGTCGTCCAGCCCGCGCATCTCGCGGGCCTTGGCCAGCACCTCGCGCACGTGCGCCGCGCTGCGGTCCTGGCCCGCCGCCAGCACCGCGTCCACCTTCGCCTCGTCGATGAACCGCTCGATCCCTTCCGTGTTCGCCATCGCGGCACCCTCCCGGGCGGCGATCAGGCCCGCGGCCCGTCGTCCCCGTGCAGCACGGTCCCCTCGGTCACGCCCCCGTTGGGCAGCGGCTGGGGGATCGAGAACCCGAATTCGGCCCACGCGCCTTCCTGCGACTCGGCGAACACCCGGCCGCCGTGCAACCGGACGATCCGCGCCACCGAGTACAGCCCGACGCCGGTGCCCTTGCGCCGCCGCAACTCGGCGGTGTCCAGGCGCGAGAAGCGGCGGAACAGCCGGCCCCGCTGGCTTTCCGGAAAGCCGGGGCCCTCGTTGTGGACGGTCATCGTGAACGCGCCGTCCTCGTGCCGCGCGGTCACCCGCACCCGGCCGCCGTCGCGTCCGTACTTGACGCCGTTGCCGACCAGGTTGACCGCGACGATCCGCATCAGGTCGGGGTCCGCCTGGACCGGCATCGGGCGCGGCGCGTCGATCTCGATCGTCATGCCCTTGGCGTCGGCGTCGGCGCGCGCGATGTCCACCGCCGTGTCGATCACGTCGCCCGCCAGGTCCAGGCCGTCGCGGGCGTTGACGGCCAGGTCGCCCTCCAGGCGCGCCAGGTCCAGGTAGTCGCCCACCAGCCCCAGCAGGTAGTCGCCCTTGGCGACCATCTTGCGCAGCCGCTCGGCCTGGGGCGGCGACAGTTCGCCCGCGTAGCCGTCCAGCATCATCTGGCTGTCGCGCATCATCGACGCGACGGGGCTCTTCAGTTCGTGGGCGACGAAGCCCAGCATCTCGGTGTACGCGCGGTTCGCATCCTCCAACTGCCGGATGCGCCACGCCTTCTCGACGGCCTGGGCCAGCCGCTCGCCGACGGCCAGGTGCATCGCGACCTGGTCCGGACCGTACGCGTCGGGCATCCGGGAACTGCGGAACAGCAGCGCGACCGTCCGCCCATCGACGACCAGCGGACACGTCATGCTGGAGCGGACACCCTCGCGCACCAGGATGCGCGTGCTGCGGCTGCCGGGATGCGCGTCCAGGTACGCGGCCAGGTCGCGGATCACGCGGAGTTTGCGGCCGGTCGCCAGCGCCGCCAGCGAACTGCCGGCCATGTCCTCGCCGTAGCCGCCGGCCAGCAGCACGGGCGCGTACTCGGCCCGCACCCAGCGGGACACCACGCGGGCGCCGTCGTCCTCGACGAACGCCAGGCCGATGCGATCGCACGGGCACAGGTCGCGCGTCGCCTCGTACAGCAGGTCCATCACGCGATCCAGGGACGGCTCGGCGGCGATGCGGCGGTTGATCGCGTCCAGGGCATCGCGCGCCTGCTCCGGGAAGGCCCCGGTCGGAACCGGTCCCTCGGGGATGTCGATGTACGCCAGGACGTCCCGGTTCATCGCGGCGGTGCCTCCACTCCGACGGGATTATGAGGAGCGCGCCCGCCCTTGGCAATGATCGTTGGGGGGTTCAGGAGGGAATTCGGACTGGAATGGGCGGACTTGTCGGAAAACGCGCGCCTGCTACGGATCCCAGGGAGCACCGTTCTGGTAGATCGGCGTGTAGCCACCGCCATCCACGTCCACGAACACGGGATTGGTGTTCGAGAACGGGAGCTTGCGGCTGACCGGTACCATCTCGTGAGCCGAGGTCAGGGACCCGGCCATCGCCACGATGTGGGCGTCCTCCATCAGGTCCAGCTCGAAGGTCTCGTCGACCCGAAGCACATCGGTCGTGGCGGCGGGGACAAATTCGGCCACCTTGACGCCGTTGGCATAGACCTGCGCGAAGTCCAGGCCCATCCACGACGGCGCGCGGACCTGGAAGAGGACCGTGACCTTGCCTCCGACCGGCTCGACCAGTTCGCCGGCCGACTTGCCGTCCACGGTCAGCGTCAGCACCGGCCCCCCGATCACCTGGGTCCGGAACGCCTTCATCGCGTCGAAGATCTCGGTCTGGTCGATGCCCTCGGCCACGGTCCGGGACGACGGCACCATGTTGCGGGGATTGCCGTAGGACCCGGCGAACCCGTGCTCGTCCGATCCGCCGATCGCCGCGATGTGATAGCCGCGGTTCAGCAGATTGAACCACGCGGTGATGTTCTGGCCGGTGATCACCTCGACGTCATCGTACTTGTTGTAAACCTCGACGGCATCCACCAGCGACAGATCCAGGTCGGGCATGGCGCTCGCCGGATTCGACTTGTCGTCGATCCCGTAGGTCGTGAACGTCTCCCCGCCCCGGTAGGGGTGGTTGACCGCGACGAACTCGCACTGGAACACGTTGCGCGCCTGCTGGTAGATCTCGGTCGCCGTCAGGCCGCGGTCCACGTAGCCCTCGTCGTCGTACAACGTGAAGTCCACGGCGAAGTAGGTCGGATAGGGCGGCGGATTGCGGCACCCGGTGGCGGTCGTGTGGCCCCACAACGGGGAGACCTCGCAGCCCAGGAACGAATGCACCAGATCCTCGACGCCCAGTGCCTCGATGGTCTGCTGGAACGACCCGAAGAAGTCGTGGTCCGTCGGGTTCATGATGTCCACGCCGTTCGCGATCGCGTTGTACACGCGGTCCTCGGCCCGGACTTCGCTGTCGATGCTGCGCTCGCTGTGCTCGTGGGTGTTGACCATCACGTAGCCGGTCGTGTCGATCTCCTGGACGATCTGGGCATCCACGACGGTGACCTCGCCGGCGGTCACGGTGACGTTGCGGCGATCGATGCCCCAGACCATGCCCTTCGAGACGGTCAGCGTGTAGTTGCCCGCCGCCACCGGGAAGGTCCAGTCGCCGTCACGGACGGCCTGGTAGGTCACGGTCCCGGCGCGCCAGGCGGCATCATGACCGGACTGGAGTACGGCCGACGCGATCAGGGGAGCGTCGTTCCCATCGGTGACGCGGACGCGAAGGAATCCCGCGGGGTTGGCCGCGATCGCAACGGGCTCCGCCGGCGATGTCGTGCCGACGACCACGGACTCGACCACGGCGTCCGGAGCCCCGGGCAGCCGCAACACGAAGTCGTAGGTGCCCGGCGCCAGGCGCACCGTCGCGTCGCCCTGGGCGTCCGGAACGACCGAGGTCGCCCAGCGGTTCCGGGCCGACTCGCCGACGCGACGCACCTGGACGTAGGCATCCTGCATGCGGGAATGCGCGTCCCCCAGCGTCACGCGCAGCGGCACGGGGGTGCCGGGCTGCTCCTCGCGCAGCACCTTCACCTGCTGCACGACATCCTCGATCGTGCCGTCCCCCACGGCCAGGAAGCTGCGCACGGTCACGGTCTGGCCCGGGCCGATGTCGAAGGTGCCGGCCTGCAGCAGCAGCAGGGCGTCATAGGCCAGCATCAGGGACAACTCCTCGCCCGCGGGCACCGCGAACGCGTACGAGATGCCGTCGCCCGAGCCCGCCAGCCACTGGAGGTCCGACTTGCCGGACAGGCAGTCCAGGTTCAGGCCGCAGCCGTCATGGAACTGGACCAGGCGCTTGCCCATCTGCAGGAACTGGCCCAGCAGCGCCGTCAGGACCACGCCGTGGGGGTTGTGAACCGAGGTGACGATCTCGAGGTGCCGCGCGTCCGGGCCCAGGACGTAGTCGGTCGTGGCGGTCAGGCCGGTGGGCTCGGTGGGCAGGATCGAGTCGATCAGGGTCATGCCGCCCTCGGTCCCTTCGAACCGCACGACCGCGGTGCCCGAATGAACGCCGTCGTCAAGAACCTGCATCGACGCGGGCTTGAACACGCGCCCCATGCCGATCATCGGAAAGACCTCGAAGAACTGGTCGCCGCCCGGCTCGCCTTCGTCACGAACCCGGTCCGCATCGACCAGCGCGCCGCCGTACGGCGAGACCAGGCTGCGTTCATGGGTGAGCACGACGAACTGGACGTGCCGATTCCGGATCACGACATCGCCCACCACGCCGGCGGCCATCGGCCCCCCGACCAGGTGGCCGGCCTCGGTACTGACGAACGCCGTCGCCGGGTCCTCGAACAGGGGCAATTCGCCGGGGACATCCGGTTCCTCGGCGTCGGATTGCAGCGTGTCGTCGTCCGGGGCGCCCGGATCCTCCACGGGAACGTCCGGTTCGGCCGTGTCGATGACGTCCGCGGTATCGCCGACCACATCGGGCGTGATCGTGTCGAGGCCGGCATCCGCACTGGACGACGTGCCGTCCGAGCACGCGACGGCGAACGCGACGGCGGTCAGCAGGGGCAGCAAGGTGCGCTTCATCGGGATCTCCTCCTGGCGGACCGCGCCGACGGACGGGTCCGGATTCCCCCGAACGACAGGGGTCTGTAACCATATGGCAACCGGATTGTAACAATCAAGGTCCAAGCCAATTGATCCCCGGCGATGACGGGGTTTCGACTAGGATCGGATCGGTCGGTGCAGGCTCCCGACCTGATGGGGCCGGGAGCCGAGGGAGGAATGCCGTGCGGAAGGGTCGGGGCTTGAGTGGCGAAGTGCTGGTGGCCCTGGTGCTGGCGGTCGGGGTCCTGGGATGCGGAAACGGGACGGCGGGGCCGGCGGATTCGGGAGGGACGGATGCGCAGGCCGACGTGGCGACGCCCGACCCAGGCTCGTCGGATCCGGGCACGGCGGATGCGGATCCCGACGGGGTCGCGGATGCCCTCGCGGATGCGCCGAGGGATCCGGGGCCGGATCCGTTCGAGCCGCAGGACGCCCCTCTGCCCTCGGACCTGCCGAACGATACCGTCAACGAGGTGTCCGGTCCGGACAACGGCACGGATGTGGAGGCCCCGCCGAGCTGCCCGCTCGTCGGCCCGCCCCAGGTCTGGGGCACGCTGTCCTCGCAGGACCTGGACGAGGTGTCCGGCCTGGTCGCCAGCCGAACCCATCCGGGGATCCTGTGGGCGCACAACGATTCGGGTGATTCGGCCCGGTTCTTCGCGGTGGACCAGGCCACCGGGGCGACGGTCGGCGAGTTCGCGATGGCCGGCGTGACGGCAATCGACTTCGAGGACATCGCCATCGGCCCCTTCGAGGGCATCGAGGGCGACGCGCTCTTCCTGGCCGATGTCGGGGACAACACCGCCGGGCGGGCCTCGGTCGTGATCCACGTGGTCGCCGAGCCGTCACCGCAGTCGGAGGGTTCCGTCGAGGTCCAGCCCCACGCCGCGATCGTCCTGGCGTATCCCGACGGCCCCGTCGATTGCGAGTCGCTGTTCGTGGACCCGCGGACCGGCGACCTCTTCCTGGTGGCGAAGGAGGTCTTCGGAAAGACGGGCACCGCGCGGGTGTTTCGGAAGGCCGCGCCCCACGACCCGCTGGACGCCTTGTCGATCCTGGACGAGATTGCCCGCGTGCCGGTCCTGATCTCGACGGGCGCGGATATCAGCCCCGACGGGACCTGGATCGCGATTCGAACCTACGTCGGCGGCGGGCTGTTCCGGCGGGAGGCGAACCAGACCGTCGCCCAGGCGCTGGCGCACGAGCCCTGCGAACTGCCTTCGCCGATGGAGGAGGTGCCGCCGGCGTCGTTCGAGCCCCAGGGCGAGGCGATCGCCCTGCTGCCGGACGGAAGCGGCTATCTGACGGTCAGCGAGGCGAAGAAGGACGGCCCGCCCCAGGAACTGCACTTCTGGTCCCTGGACCCGGCGATGTAGCCGGCGGATTGCCGGAAACCCACGTCGCGAGGGCCGCTAGGGCTCCAGCAGGATCTCGGCGCAGACGACGTCCCAGTCCAGGCCGGAACAGTGGGCCGTCACGTCATCGACCATCCGACCGTCCCGGGTCAGATCCGAGTGGCAGTCCTTCGGAATCAGGCGCAGCAGGCGCGCCATCTCGTGCTCCATCCAGGGCCGGACCTCGGGCCCCTGCAGCAGATGGCCCAGATCGAACGGCCCGTCCAGGGGCTTCACCCGAAGGTACCATCCCTCGTCGCGACCGCCGTGCGCCACCACCTCGCCCGTGACCGGGGCCAGGACGCGAACCGAGTCGTCGCCCAGCAGGAACCGCCATCCGGTCCCGTTCTCGTGGATGCGGCGCCCAATCCGAGGCAGCTTGGCCCGCGCGCGCGGCCCGACCACCTTGGCGCCGAAGTCGTCGATGCCGATCGTGACCGTGCCGTCGGTCTCGGGACGCACCCACGCGTGGCCCCGGTGGAAATAGCGGTCCGGCGCGTCACCGGCCTCGCCTTCCGCAACGTCCAGCATCTTCCGGTGGAAGTCGCAGTCCTTGCATTCGAAGCCGTGGCGGCAGTAGCGCTGATCGGTCTCGCCCGCCAGTTGGTGGCGGCACGGTCGGGCCTCGCGCCCCAGATCCTCGAACTGCGCCTCCCAGCCCACCGCGTGGTGCTTGCGCTGGGCGAACGCCCGCAGCGAGCGCACGACCGCGACCGTCACCGTCGTCAGGATCACGATCACGACCGTGAAGAACAGCCCCAGAAAGATGACGGTCCCGGCGTTCCATTCGAAGCCGTACACCCATGGAAACATGACGGTCCTCCCCGGCCGGCCCGGTGCCGGCCTGCACGCGCTAGCCCTGCCGCAACTCGCGCTCCTGCGGGAACAGGTTGGAATAGCGGAACGAAATCGAATACACCAGCATGCCGTACGCAATCACCATCAGGAACGTACCGGTCTCCTGCCAGGACGGCACGTACGACAGCACCTCGGCGAAGGGCAGAGTCGGCAGCGCCAGCGTCTGGATGGTCAGGACGTACCGATTGACGACGATGCCCAGGCACGTCAGGGTGGCGGCGGTGACCAGCCAGCCCAGCCTCGCCCGCAGCCGCTTGGTCAGGAAGATGGCCATCGGCAGGAAGCCGAACAGCGCCACCTCGAGCAGATGCAGGGCGGTGTACCCCGGCTGGTTCGCGAAGAAGCTGGCCGGGTGGACGCCCAGGCTGGGGGCCGTGTCCCGGATCCAGAACAGCGTGTCGGCGGTCTTCAGCAGGACGTAGCCCGACAGGATGTAGCCCGAGATCCGTCCCAGGGACTCGTAGACATAGTGCGTGACCAGGCGCTTGCCCGACACCTTCGAGGCAATCCACGTCGTCAGCAGCATGAACGACGGCCCCGCCGCCGCCGCCGAGATGATGAACAGGAAGAACGTCGTCGGCCAGATGCCGAAGGCCTCGCGGAACACGAACGGCCGACCGTTGAGCACGCCGTACAGCCCGCCCAGCGACCCCTGGTGGAAGAACGACAGGAACGTGCCGACGCCCGCCAGGACGTACATGACCTTGTGCAGGTTGAACTCGAAGACCAGGAACGCCGGGATCTGGCGCAGCTTCCGGTTCTTCAGCAGGATGGGCAGGTACTCGATCGCCAGCACCGTCAGGTAGCACGTGATGCAGAACGTGACTTCGGTCAGCATCGAATGGACGTTCGGGTGCCAGAAGGTGAACCACGCACGAAGGGGCTGGCCGACATCGACCATCAGCACGACGACCGCGCCGCTGTAGCAGATGAATCCGATCACGACCGCGCTGTTGATCACGGCCTTCAGTTCCCGCCGCTTCAGGATGTACAGCAGGAACCCCGTGAAGAACGCGCCGGCGCCCAGCGCGATCACGGTCAGATCCAGGAAGATCCACGCGCCAAAGGCGAACCGGTTGTCCATGTTGGTCTGGTGCAGGCCGTAGCGCAGGCACAGGTACGCCGAGTAGAGGCCGAACCCCAGCAGCAGGACCCACGGAAGCAACCACAGCAGGAACTTGCCCAGCGGGGCACGTTCCAGGCCACGCGGAATGATGGACCTATCCACGGGTCACCTCCTTCTCCGGAACGCCCTGCCTGGCCATCGCGTGGACCCATTCCTGGCGTGACCGGTAGCGGATCTTCGGTTTCGTGCCCAGCTTGTCCAGGAACGCGAACGCATCGGGGGCCTCGTAGACCTTGGCGACGGCGCTGTCCGGGTCGTTCAGGTCCCCGAACACGATCGCCCCGACGGGGCACGCCTCGACGCACGCAGGCTGGTACTCGTCCTCGCGGACCTCGCGCCCCTCGTGGGCGGCGCGCTCCCGTGCGACCTGCCGACGGTGGTGGCAGAAGTTGCACTTCTCGGCCACCCCGCGCGACCGCGTCGAGATGTCGGGATTCAGGGTCGATTCCATGCCCTCGGGCCACTCCGGGTCCCACCAGTTGAATGCCCGAGCGTGGTAGGGACAGGCCACCATGCAATAGCGGCAGCCCAGGCAACGCACGGGGATCTGGGCGACGATGCCGGTGGTCCAGTCGAACTCCACCGCGTGCTGGGGGCACACGGACTCGCAGGGCGGCGCGTCGCACTGCTGGCACGTCATCGGCACGAACACCTGGCGGGATTCGGGGTAGTCGCGGCCGTTGCGCATCGGGAAGACGCGCAGCAGCGTGATCCCGTTGCGATCGTTCGCGCGCTGGGGCGCCGGGGCCACGTTGTTCTCGACGGCACAGGCGACCATGCAGGCCCCGCAGCCGTTGCAGCGGTCCAGGTCGATGACCATGCCGTAGCGGGAGGCGCCCTGGGGGGTTTCCTTCGGTCCGCTCATCGTCATGCCTCCGTGATCGAGGCGGGCAGCAGCCGCCACGTCTTGCCGTCCGGTGCCGCCAGATCGACGGGATTGCCGGCGTTCCAGGGCAGAGCCCCCTGCGGTTCGGCGCCCGCCAGGATCGCCCCGGGCGGCACGGTCGGGTCGGGCTCGATGCGCATCGTGATCGCGCCCTGGGGGGTGGACACACGCCACCGGCGATTCGGTCGCAGCCCGTGGCTGGCGACGGTCGCGGGATTCACGCGCGCCACGTTCGCGAACGGGCGCAGGCCGGATTCCTGGTCCACCTTGGACAGGATGGGGGACCGGGCCACCCCGGCCGTGCGCTCGACACCGCCCCCGACGATCAGATACATCTGGAAGCCGTTGACCAGGCCCCCGGAATCCTTGGCGGCGACCTGCTCCAGGGCAAACGGCATCGCCGGGCGGGGGGGCGCGGTCTCGGTCTGGTCATCGCCCGCCTCGACGGCCGGTTCCTCGGCCGAGGCCGCGGCGGCGAGCGCCGTCCTCCAGCAGCCGCCGGCGCGCAGCATCGACAACACGTCTTCCGGCGAATCGATTTCGGCCATGGCGACGGGGTCCTTGCCCGCGACGAACACCGTGCCGTCGCCGGCGCGGTGCAAGGCCCGCAGCCGCAACGCCATCATGTCGTCCAGGGCGTCGGCCACGGTGGCCTGGCGCTCGATCCCCAGCGCCGTACCGAGGCGATTCAGGAGGTCCACCGGATCGACAACCTCGTCACCGGCGGGGGTGAATCCCCGCGCCAGTCGGAGCGAGCGCGGAAGGTCGGGATGCCCGGGGCAATCGTGCGCCGCGGTGAACGCCGGCGCGGTCGGGATCACCCACTGGGCGTGGAGGGCCAGATCGGCCAGGACCGGCGTCAGGCTGACCAGCAGGCCCTGGGGGGCCATCTTGCGGGCCAGAATCGGCCAGGGAACCGTCGCGCCGGCCATCGCCAGGTCCGCAATGAGCACGCCGACCGACCCGTCCGGCACGTCGCACAGGTCGCGGGTCGCCACCCGGTCCGATGCGGCATCGGCGGGGTCGTCGGCGAGGGGGCGCTGGGCCTTCACGGCCTGGCCCATCGCACCCAGCAGCAGGTTCAGGACCTGGATGGACGCCTCGTCCTCGAACGGCAGCGGACCGCCCGCCGGGTCGCCGCCGCCGATGGCCACGACGCGGCCCGTCGGCGCCAGGGCGTCGGCCACCTCGGTCAGGGTCGCCTCGTCCACACCGGCTACCTCGAACACCCGGCGAGGCGTCCACGGCTCGTAGGCCGCGACGAACGCCTTGAAGTCGGCATAGCCGAACGCCGGACTGACCCGGCCCGAGCGGATCAGCATCCGCGCCAGGCCCAGGGCGACAGCCCGCTCGGTGCCGGGGGTGATCGGGATCCAGCGGTCGGCCATCAGGGCCGTGCGGGACTGGACCGCCTCGAACTGGAACAGTCGCAGGCGCCCCTCGTGCATGCGTTGCTGCACGAGGCCCGGCTGGCCCCAGCCGTCCAGCAGCGGCGCCGAGAAGCCGACAATCGTGTCCACGACGTCCAGATCGACGGCCAGCGGACCGGGGTCGCGCGTGTGCAGCTTGCGGAGCACCGGCATCGAGGCCCGCACCGCGGACGGGGGAACCAGCACGCAGGTATCGGCGCGTCCCGACAGGAACTCGCGGTAGGCACCGCCCAGCACGCGCCCCGGCCGGCCGTCCAGAATCGCCACCGTCCCCTGGGTTTCGCGGATGGCCGCCGCAATGGCGCCCACGGCGTCCTCCAGCGACGCCGGCTCGAACCCCGGGGAACCGCCCCCCACTCGCCGAAGGGGCGTGCGCACCCGATCCGGATGCCACGGCAACTGGTGGACGCCCGAGCCCGCCGCGCACAGGGCGCCGCGCTGTCCCGGTGCATCCGGGAGCCCCGCGACCATCACCGGACGTCCGCCGATGGTGCGCACGCGGACGCCGCAAGCCGACGGACACAAGGGGCATGCCGAGGCGGCCGTCGCCGCGGCGCCGCGTTTGGGCACCGGGATCCAGGGCCAGTTCTGCGTCCACACCGAGGAGTCCCGAAGCAGCTTCCACGGGATCGGCGAAAAGATCGTCCCGACCGCCCCGCCGCCCAGGAGCATCAACATGTCGCGTCTCGATACCTTCATCGACGTCCCCCTGCGCTCACTTGTGGCATTCGAGGCACGGGCTGCGTCGGCCGTGCTTCTCGTGGCAGTCCGAACACGTGTCCATCCGCATCACCTCGGTCGGCAGCAGCGCCCGGCCCGCGGTCGCGGCACCGCCCACCGCCCGGCTGTACCCCGAGATGCGGTTGACCTGATAGGGCGGAATGGTCTCGGTGGCACCGTGGTCGCCATGGCACTCCTCGCAGGTGAGCTTGCCCACCGTGACGTGGGCGACGTGCGAGAAGTAGGCGTTCATCGGCTGGCGGGAATACACCAGCCACTCGACCTCGCGCCCCTTCCTGACGTACTCGTCGATGAAGGCCTTCTCGAGGGGGCTGTCGCCGATGGGCTCCTCGTGGCACTCGGCGCACTGCGCCGTCGTCGGAAGGCCCGCGAACGTCCCGTCGTCGCGGAACGGGTGGCAGTCCGCGCAGGCCATGCCCGCCTCGCCCATGTGGATCTTGTGGTTGAACTGGATCGGCTGCTCCGTCGATGAATACATCAGCGGCGGGAACACAATCCACCCGAACGCCAGGGCGCCGATCAGGCCCGCCAGGAACATCAGCGTTCCCAGATGGCGGGCCAGGGGCGATCGCCGAGTCCCGCGTGTGCTTGCCGTGCTCACGTACACCTCCGAACCTCGAGGCACTGATATCAGTTATCTTGGACCTGATTAGTCCAATAACACTTGCAAAACGATAACATCCGACCCCGCTGTCAACAACGAATTCCGTTCAGAAAGGGATCAAACGCCCCAGATGGTTCCGGAAGGTGAAGCGCCGTCCGCCGCGGCAGGACCGGAAGGGTGGGCCAGCGCCTAGGCGATGTACTTGCCGCGCGGCGTGTAGTGCGTGTGCAGCAGCTTGTGGGACTTGTGGCCGCAGGGCCCTTCCGTCAGGAACTTGCCGTAGATCTCCATGACGGCCGGATTCTCGTGCGACTTGCGGATCGCGTACGCCGCGTCCTCGCCGTAGATCGCCTTGGCCCGCGCCGCCCGGATCGCCGGGCTGGTCGGGATCGGCTGGCCGCCGCCGCCCAGGCACCCGCCGGGACACGCCATGAACTCGATGAAGTGGCATTCCGCGAACTTGCCGCCGGCCTTGATGTTGTCCAGCACCTTCTTGGCGTTCGCGGTCCCGTGCGCCACGGCGACCTTCACGGTCACGCCGTTCAGGAAGTCCCACGACGGGAACAGCGGCTTCAGGATGTCCGGCACC
>JARKOL010000057.1 GCA_029975745.1 Myxococcota bacterium
AGCTCGCCGCCGCGACCGGCCAGAGCAAGGGCCGAACCGGCGACATCCTCCGGGGCTATGGCCCGCGACGCGCTGACGGGACGTACCCCGAAACGACCGGACAGGCTCTGATCCTGGCCCGACTGGCACAGCGCGCCGGGGTCAGTGCTGAGCGTGTGCGCCAGGCCGGCCGGGACGACGTCGCGCGGATGATGGAAGCAGTCCCGACGCTGGCCGACATCCCGACCGCCGATCTCATGCGCGAGTTGGAGCGGCGGCTCCGAGTCCGTGAGGGCTCGCTCACCGCCCCGGACAACACCACCAAGGAGGGCTGACCCGTGAACTACCTCACCAACTGCGCCCAGTGTGGGAGCACCTGGGAGAGCCACCAGCCACACCGGCCGATCGTGGACGCCTGCCCCGGCTGCCGGTCGGTCGACCTGACCAGCGAACGAACCCAGTACGCCCCGCTTCGTTGGTTCGCCACCCTGAACCGCTGACCGCCCGGGGAGAGCACCCCTCCCCGGTTGGCTTTGCTTCCAACCACCTGCCCGGATGGACCCCGGGCCCTGCGACAGGACGAGCCCATGACGAACCAGACAGCCGGGCCGGGTGCTGCCCCCGAACTGGAGACCTTCTCCGTGTATGACCCCCAGACCCTGTGGACCCCGTACGGGCTCCCCCTACCCCTGCCCCAGGCATGGGGCCCGGTGTGGCGCTTCCGGGCGCTGTTCGAGGAAGCACCGGCCGACGAGGCCGCGGGCCTGGTAGGGCCCGAGCTCTATGACCTGGGCGACAAGCTGACCAAGGAAGCGGAGAGCGCCCGCCACCAGGCACAGCAACTGCGAGCAAGCCACCGGCGGGCAAGCCGCCACCACCCCGGCTGGGCGGCCGACTATGACCGGCAGGCGCGCGCCGCCGAGTGCCGGGCGGCCGAGTTCGGGGCCCTGGCTGATGAAGTGGCCGAGATGATAGCCGCCGCGCATGCCGCCTTGCCGGTAGAGACCTTCTAGGGGTCGGGATGACGAGCACAACCCCCGAGGTGTGCGGCTGGGATCACACCCCCGAGGATGACGCGCTGAGCATGAGCTACACGGCCTTGGAACCGTGGACGGCTGGCCGGGTCCTGGCCGCTGTGCGCGCGGTCCCAGTCGACCCCGGATGGGGCGGGCACGATTCCGCCCCCTGGCGGGTGTCCCGCTGGCTGCAGCAGGTCGCGCCGACCCTCGCACAGGACGTTGACCCGATGGACCCCGACGAGCTCGCGGGGGCGCTGTCGGCCGCCGGTTACCCGCTCGCCTGCTGCCCTACAGCCGGGGACTACTGGGCCGCCTACGATCTCGCCTGGGTACGCGCTGAGCTGTTGGTGTGCGCCGTCGAGGACTGCGACGGATACGAGCCGGGGCAGCACCTGGCCGACGGACTCCACGATCTGGCGGTCCGGCTAGATGCCCTGTTCAAGGCCGCCACCAGGACCGGCCAGACGACCCCCGCGCGCGCCTTCGCGGAACTCTGGGGGACCGTCGAGGGTGCCCGGTACGCCCACAGGCGGACCGACTAGACCGCCCGCAACCTGCGAGACCGCGCCAGGACTTCGGCGGCCGTCGATTCCCGACCGGCTAGCCACCTGTCGAGCTCCACCCGTCGAAAGCGCCACTGTGCCCGGGCACTGGTGCCCCGGCTGAGGTCGATAGCTGGCAGGCGGCCACAGGCGGCAAGATCCCGAACCGCCTTCGGGGTCAGGCGCAGGTACTCGGCCACTTCGGCGGCCGTCAGTAGTTGGTTGTCCACCTGTACCCCTGTGCCGTCCAGGACGGCGGGCAGGTCGTTGCCCCGGCTGTCAGTGCTGGCCGCTACGGTGAACACACCGTGTATCGGTGAGGGACAGGGGCGACGGCATGGACAAGCCGACAACCGAACCAGCCGGGGAACTCAGGCGAACCGTTCGCCGGGGCTATCTCGCTGACCGTTGGCAACGCAAGGACGGGACGCGCACGCCGCTATGGGGCAAGGGTGACCGCTACACCGTCCGGGTGTGGAACACCTTGGACGATCGGCCGCTGAACCAGTCGTTCCCCGATGGGCGCAAGACCGCCGCGCGCCAGTTCCTGGAGGACTTCCGCTCTGGAGTCTGGGAGCGGGACGAGCGGGCCCGCAGGGCCTCCCAGCAGGCCGCCCGCGACCGGGACCGGGTGCCCGTGCTGAACGCCTACGCCGCCGAGTGGCTGACCCGACAGCACGACACCAAGGGTTCCACGCTGGAGAACTACAGCCGCCACCTCGCGCACAGGATCGGGCCGCCCCTGGGGTCCCTGCGCCTGGACCAGATAACGCGGGCCCGGGTTGATGCCTGGCTATCCGCGATGCTGCAGCCGGTCCCCGAGGACGCGCCCCA
>JARKOL010000064.1 GCA_029975745.1 Myxococcota bacterium
GCCCGGCCATCCCCGCAAATTGTACGCAACCCGCGACACCGGTCGGTGGCTGGCCTCGGCCAACCTGAGCCAGGCGCCCAATGTCCCTGGCGCGTTCACCGGAGGCGCCTGTGTCCTGATGCTCGACGCGGAAGCCAGCCCCCCCCGAACCGAATGTGCCTATCCCGGCATGTATCACCTGGCATACCGGCCCGATCGGGACGAGGTGTTCGGCGTTGGATTCGGGGGCATCATCCGCTCGACGGCAACCTCGCCTCTGCGGCCGCTGGCTGCCGTCCCCCCGGACCCCTCCGTTCCGCCCCCGATCGCGGTCCAGTACTTCTCGACGCTGGATTCCAACCGCATCGACGTGTTCTACGACGACTTCCAGACGCGGGAGCAGCGTCGCGGCGACGACCTCACCGTCGTGGAACGGACCCGGTTCCTGGTCGGCCCGGAAGAGGTCCGCTTCGACCCCGAGCGCCGCGAGGGCGTCCACTGCTTCGCCTCGACCCCACTGCTCACGCTGGATGGCAAAGGCTTCCTGGCCCTGGCCTGGAAGGATGACCCGACCCGAATCCGCCTGCTCGGCTCGTCGGACGAACTCCCCTGGGCATTTCTGGCATTTTCGGATGGTTGCGACTTCGACCCTGGGCGGCGGCGCGTCTACGTGGGCGTTGCCACACTGGGTCTGATCGCGGTGCTGGACTACGACACCGGACGCCTGGCGGACCTGTTCTGGGGTGGATTCGGACTCCGTGCCATGACCCTGGACACCCGGCGACAACGCCTCTACGCCTCCAGTTTCCTGCCCGGCGAGGTCCGGGAGCTTGACGCCCATACGGGCACCCTGATGCGCCGCTGGTTTGTCGGCCGTTTCGTGCGCGACGTGGAGCTGGCCGAGGAGGAGACCGCCCTGTACACGACCTCGACGATGGGCGTGGCCCGCATCCAGTTGACGCCCTGACCGATTCCCGAAAGTTTTCGACTGGTGCCCTCGTGGGAAACTGCTATCATCCCGAGGATTCTCCCTCGGGCAAACGGAGGCAAGGAATGGGTGGTTGGTTTCGGCTCTCAATGGCGGTCATGCTGGCTGCCGCGCTGACGAACTGGGGTTGCGACTCGGATTCCGGCGAGAAGGACGCCACGGTCAACGACCCGGGAACGACGGACCCGGGCACGCTCGACACCAGTACACCCGACATCCCGACCGGAAACGGGTGTCATGCCTGCCTGGTGGAGGGCATGGCGTTCCGCTTCAGCAAGCTGGACGTGACCCAGCCCTCGGAACCCGCCGGCCTCCCCGAATTCCTGAACGGGATCTGGGCCCCCGACATCGATGCGTACCGCCTGAACGTGATCCTGCAGGTCAAGACGGTCACCGACAACGGAGATGGTACGCTGGATCTGGTCGTGACCGCCGGATCGGCCTGGCACGACAAGACCCCGCAGGAAGTCATGCCGGTCGGCGGGCCGGTCGATGGCGGCGCGACCCCGACGGAATACCACTTCGTCGAAGGTGCGACCCGCGACCTCGAAATCGTCGTGGATGCCCAGTGCAACCTCGCCACCAAGAAGCCGGGCTTCCTGCCCTTCCACCCGGGACCGGCCGACTTCGGGTTGATTTGCACGGCCGGCGATTCCGCCAACCAGATGGGGGTCGATACCATCCCGCTGTCGCGGCTCGAGGCGATCGGCACCTTCGCCCAGGACTGTTCCAGTGTCGGTGGGGCCAGCCTGGAGGGCTGCATCCGGGCCGAGGCCGCCTGCCAGATTTGCAGCTTCATGTACGCCCCGGACTATGCCCAGGCCGAGCGCAACCCGGACACGTCCTCGCCCGGAACGCCTTGCGAAGCTGCGTACTGCGAACGTCATTGCGGCAAGATGATCTGGGCGAACTTCGGGTTGTTCGTCGAGTCCATCGGCGTGCCGCAGAACTGCGACGCGGACGATGACGGTACCAAGGACGCCTACCAGATTGCCGGCAACTGGGAGGCACTGCCCGTCACGGTCGTGGCCGAGTAGCCCGCGAATCCCGCCAGCGCCCCCAGGCCCACACGGGCAGTCCTCCCAGGACCAGCGCCG
>JARKOL010000073.1 GCA_029975745.1 Myxococcota bacterium
GGAACCGGCAAGGAGCTGGTCGCTCGCGCGCTTCACGAGCAGGGGATTCGATCGATGGGGCCGTTCTTCGCGATCAATCTGGCCGCGGTTCCCAGGAGCCTGGTCGAGTCCGAGCTGTTCGGCTGCATGCGGGGGGCATACACCGGGGCCTCGCGGGATCGGGCCGGTGCATTCGAGGCGGCGGACGGGGGCACGCTGTTCCTGGACGAACTGGCCGAGGCGCCGCCGGACACCCAGGCAAAGCTGCTGCGCGTCGTCGAGACCGGCCGGGTCCGCCGGGTTGGCGGCACGCGGGAGGTGCCCACGTGTCCCCGGCTGGTTGCGGCGACGCACCAGGAGCCGCGTCGGGCGGTGGCACTGGGACGGCTGCGGGTCGATCTGCTGGAGCGTCTGGGGTGCCTGGTGATCCGGTTGCCGGCGCTGCGCGACCGACTGGTGGACCTGGATGCGCTGATCGGGCGACTGTGGGGTGGGCCATTGCCATCCGGCTGGCCCTGTGTCGAGTCGATGCGGATCCTGGCCCGTCATTCCTGGCCCGGAAACGTGCGTGAACTGCGCAACGTGCTGCGCCGACTGCGCTGGCTCGCCGGTCCGGGGGTGCCGGGCCCCGACCTGGTCCTCGAGGCAATCCGCATGGGGTGGGGGGAGGCACGGGCTCCGGAGGAGAACCTGTCGCGAGGCCTGCGACGCCGCCAGATCGAGGCCAGCGGCCTGCCGCGCTCGACGTTCTACTATCGCCTCAGCCGGGGCACGCTGGCTTCCGTCGCGGGGAGCGACGCCTCCGAACCTATCGGGAGCGCATCGTGAAGACCACGGGAACGACGACGTCGATCGCGCCCCCGGGGGGCGGGGCCAAGGCATGCAGTCGGCGGGTCGAGGCCAGCGCCGCGTCGTCCAGTTCCGGATGGTCCGACGGCGTCTCGACCGAACTGTTCGCCACACGGCCGGCATCGTCGATGCGCACGCGCAGCACCACGCGTCCCGCCAGGCCCAGCCGACGTGCCACCGTCGGATACCGCCCGATCGATTCCAGCGATCGACGGACGTCCAGGGCGTACGCGACGCGAAGTCGGTCCAGGCCGGCCTCCGAGGACTGGGGAGCTCCGGCAACGCCCGTTCGGGCGCCTCCCGCACCCACGCCCCCGGCCTGCTGGGGACCGTCGGCCACGGTCCCGGCGTGTCCGGGCGCCGTGTCGCCGTCGTTCGGCTGGCTGTTCGACGGGACGCTGGCGACGGCTGCGGCAGGCAATCGGGCCTCGCCGGCCAGGGCGGGCTCGGCGCCTTCAGGGGGGGCATTCCGGTCCGGCTGCGGCGGGCGGGGAGGGCGCGTGGCGCGCGTGGACCCGAGTCCCCCGGCGGGGGCTGGCGGGGAATCGTCGGCGAATCGGGAGGGCGGGGTCGCCATCGACGGCGGGGGCGGTGCGGGGGGCGCCGGCGGCCGGGGTGCCAGCAGCCGCAGGGGCACGATGCTCGCTCCACCGGCGTCGGGTCCGTCCGGCGGGGGCAGAAGCAGCAGGACGGCTGCCGCCGCGGCGTGGAGGACGAGGCTGACGACGATGCCGATTGCGAGGTACCTGGGGGCCATCCGCCCGGTCTCCTGCTGGACAGCGGGTGCTGCTGTGATACCATACTTCCCCATGGCGCGCATCGAATACCAGGATGGTTCGGGGCTTCTGAAGTCCGTCGAGGTGCCTCGCGTCGAGCAGGGCTGTCTGATCGGCCGAAGTCCCCAATGTCACGTCGTCCTGTCCAGCCATTCGGTCAGTCGGACGCACGGTCGGATCCTGGCCGACAACGATCGCTTCGTGTTCCAGGATCTTGGCGGCGTGAATGGGTCCTTCGTCAATGATCGCAAGGTCATCGGGACGGTAGGCCTGTCGGATGGCGATGTCATTCGCCTGGGCGACATTCGCGTGACCTTCCGGGCCGACGCTGCCGAGGCTCCCGTCTCCGTCGAGCCCGCGGTCGTCCCGGAGCCTTCCCCCGAGCCCGAGGAACCGGTCGTCGCCCCGGCGCCCGACCCGGTGGTGCCGCCCCCGGCGACTCCCCAGGCCGTCCCGGCCCAGCCCTCCGTTCCGGCGGTCGATTCGCGTCGGGACGACGAGGTTCGCCATCTGCGGGGACTGCTCGAGGACGCCCGTCGTCGGGTCCAGGATGCCGAGAATCGGGCCGCGGTGTCCGCGTCGGCCCTGGACGGGATTCACGGGAAGTACGCGGCGCTTCGCGAGGAGGCCCGGCACCTCCAGGAGCGGCTGGACGCGGTTCGCGCCGAGGCGGACGAGAGCGTTCGCGAGGCGTCCGAACTGCGTGGGCAGGTTCGCGATCTGGGGGAGCGCCTGGAGGCGATCCAGTCCCGGAAGGACGGCGCCGCCGACGAGATTGCCGGACTGAAGGTGCGCCTGACCGAGCGTGACCGGGAGATCGATCGCCTGCGTCGGGATCTGGATGCCCAGGCGTTCGACCTGAAGACGCTGCGCGAGGAGAACGCCCGCCTGGAGGACTACTGTCGGACCGACACCGGGCGCCAGCAGGGGCTGGAGCGCAAGGTCCGCAATCTTGAGGGCGTGATCGAGGAGAATCGCAACCTGATCGAGGAGCTGCGCCGCACCATCGAGGAGCGGGAGGTTCGACTGCGGCAGCTCCGGTCGGGCGCGGCGACCGGCGACGCCGAGGACGATCGACGGCGCCTGCTGGACGACTTTCACCGCAAGAGCCGCGAACTCGAGGAAGCGCTGCGGCAGGTGGCGACCCTGCGGGCCCGACAGGACGCGCCGGTCCAGTCCGCCGACCTGCCGCCCGGCGCCGAGGTGTCGGCCGCACTGGCCGACGCGGTCGATGCCCTGGAGGGCGACCTGGCGGTCCTGCGCGCCGACGCCCGGACGTTCCAGGCCCTTCTGACGGCCCTGGCCGACAGCGAACTGCCGCCCAAGGCGGCCGGGGCCCTTGCCGGCGCGACGCCCGGCGAGGTCGCCGCGGGCCTGACCGACCTGCTTCGCATCCTGGCGGACGATCTGGCCGCCTTGCGCCTTGCCGTCGGGCTGCCTTCGAACCCGGAGGCGCTGGAAGGCGGGACGACCGTTCCATCGAACTGACGACGGGGGGTCATGCGAAGCGGCGTGCCCAGCTCCCAGGAAATCGAGGATCTGATCAAGGCGGCCTATCCGTTGATCTACGTCGTGTCCCCCGAGGAGGAGCGCGTCGAGGATCTGCTGCGCGACATCGGGCGTCGGCGCGGCCGGCGGCTGGTGCTGTGGAGCGTCACCGAGGGATTCCGCGAGGAGGCGAACACGCTGTCCCGGGACGTCCGGGATCCCCTCCGCGCGCTGGAGGCCGTCGATGGGTACGAGGACCACGCGCTCTTCGTGATGCGCGACTTCCATCCGTACCTGACCGACCCGACCATCGTTCGTCGGCTGCGCGACCTGTGCCGCAACTTCGCGCACTCGGCCCGCCACAAGAAGCACCTGATCCTGCTGTCGCCGATCTTCAAGGCGCCGATGGAGCTCGAAAAGGACATGGCGGTCGTGGACTTCGACCTGCCCGAGTCCGAGGAGATCGGCCGCATCCTGGACGGGATCCTGGACAGCGTCGCGCCGTCGGCACGGGCCGACATCACGTCGGGAGCCGACCCCGTCCGGCGC
>JARKOL010000254.1 GCA_029975745.1 Myxococcota bacterium
GACGCCGCCAAGGGAATCGAGGCCGCGGGCTTCTATCTGGAGATCGAACGCTGGAACGGCGCGAAGGGGATCGATGACCTGTTCGCGGCCCGTGCCCGCATCGGAGTGAATCATGCAGCATGACACCAAAACGCCCGACGCCCCGGCGGTTCTTTCCGGGGTCGACGCCGACGCCGCGATCAACGATGCCGCCGCGGTTGCGTGCGCGGCCGGCGCCCCGATGTCCAGTCAAGCGGTTTCGGACCTCTTGGCTTCCATCGAAGCAAGCGAGACAGACCCGATCCGACAGGCACGTCGGATCAATGCCGAACTGGTCCCCGCCCTGGCGGCCCTGGAACCAATCGAAGCGGCGGCCGTGATTGATGTGGTCTGCGGGAAGTGCCGCTTCCTGAAGCGAACGGTTCTTGATCGGGAGGTCGCGACGGCGCGGAAGGCCCGCGCGTCCAGGTCCCCGGCCGGCGAGGGGTCGAAGCCTGCCGACGCCGCCCCCCCGGACGGTCGCACCGATTCCGGGTACGAGCTGCGCGGCGGCGAAATCTTCCGCGAGGTGATGACCCCGGACGGGCCGACAACGAAGCGCCTGGCGAACTTCCACGCCCGGATTGTGGAAGAGGTGGTCTTGGACGATGGAAGCGGCGAAGAGGCCCGCTACTTCGTCCTTTCCGGCGCCCTGGCGGATCGGCTTGGAGGTCGCCCCCTGCCCGCCGTTCGCGTGCCTTCCCGGGCACTCGCGGGGATGGGATGGGTCAACGAACTCTGGGGAGCGGCGCCCAATCCCACGGCCGGACAGGGTGCCCGGGAGCATCTTCGCGCCGCGATTCAAGACCTGTCCGGCGTCGACATTCCGACCCGCTACATCTTCCGCCACCTGGGTTGGCGCAACCTTGACGGTCGATTGGTGTTCCTGCACGCGACCGGCGGCATTGGACCGGACGGCACCGAGCCCGGCGTCGACCTGGACCTTTCGGGTTCGATGGCACGGTTCAAGCTCCCCGACCCCCCGGAAGGGGCGGCCCTGGTGGACGCCTTGCGTGCGTCCCTGCGGATGCTGGACGTTGCGCCGCATCGGCTGACGATGCCGATTCATGCGGCGATCTGGCGCGCGGTCCTTGGGGATGCGGATTTCAGTCTGCACCTGACCGGCGCGACGGGGCGGGGGAAGTCCGAACTCGCGGCCCTGGCGCAACGGCACTTCGGCCCCGGCATGGACGCTCGCAACCTGCCCGCCGCGTGGTCTTCCACCGCGAACGCGCTTGAAGCGATCGCGTTCCTGGCGAAAGACTGCCTGTTGGTGGTAGACGACTTCGCCCCGTCCGGCGCGATAGGCGATCGGGAACGCTACCACCGCGAGGCCGAACGATTCTTCCGCGCGGTAGGCAACGCCGCGGGTCGCAGCCGCTTGAACTCCGAAGCGAAACTTCGGGCCGAACGCCCGCCGCGTTGCCTGCCCCTGTCCACCGGCGAAGACCTGCCGGGCAGGCTCGCATCCCTGCGGGCGCGGATCATCGGGCTGGAGGTCGACGCGCCGATCGATTTCCAACGCCTGACCCCGTGCCAGGAAGACGCCGCGGCCGGTGTCTACGCTGGCGCCCTGTCCGGCTTCCTGCGATGGCTGGCGCCGCGGATCGCAACCGTCAAGGCGGGACTGGACGCGGAACGAAACGAACTCGCGGCTTCGATCCGCGTGTCTGGACACGCACGGGTTCCCCGCAGTATCGCATCCCTGGCGGTCGGATTTCGCTGGTTCCTGGTCTTCGCAAGGGAAGCGGGCGCAATCGACGCCGCGCGCTGCGATGACCTGTGGACCGAGTGCCTCGCCGTCATGGTCCAGGTCGGGGCCGCGCAAGCTGCACTCAATGCGGGCACCGATCCTGTCGTCCGCTTCCTTGAACTGTTGGCGGCGGCGCTGGTTTCGGGCCGGGCGCACGTCGCATCGCCCGCGGGAACGGCGCCGGACGAACCGGGCCGATGGGGCTGGCGCGCCCGGGAGGTTCACACGGGGTATCCGCAGACCGAGTGGGATCCCCAAGGCCGGCGGATCGGATGGGTCGCCGGCGACGACCTGTACCTTGAACCGGACGCCGCCTATCAGGTCGCACAGGAAGCCGGAAGCCACAGCGGAACGACGCCGCAGGTTGGACCCCGAACCTTGTGGAAGCGATGCCACGAAGCGGGCTACCTGCAAGCGACCGATGCCAACCGCGAGACTCTGAAGGTCCGGCGAACCCTGGAATCCGCATCCCGCAGCGTGCTTTGCTTTTCAACCGGCGCCCTGGGGTGTCCCGAGGAAAACCCGACAAACCCGACATTCGACGGCGATCAGACTCTCTGCAATGTCGGGTTTGTCGGGAAATCCCAGGTATCCTCCCCCGTGCCAAGTGTGGAAACGCATCCCGACGCCGCGCTTCCCGAGGTCGATATCCCTGACCTGGCGCTCCCCGAAACGGTCCCGAATCCCGGTCGGCGTGTAGAGGCGGTCCTGTGAGGATTGCGGACCTGATAGGCCGGCTTCGCGAACACGGCGCAGCACTCGTCTGGAGCGGTGACGGGTTGCGGTGCCAGGGACCCGCCGAAGTCCTGACCCCCGAGGTCTTGCGCGTCCTGCGAGAGCACAAGGCGGCGATCGCGGAAGTCCTGACCCGCGAGTGCCGCGGGACCCCCGGCCCGTGCGAGCGGTGCGGCCGGGTGGCCCGACCCGAGAATGGAGCCGAACGCCTGCCGTCCGGGGAACTGGTCTGCGGTGATTGCGTGACAACCGAAGACGTGGAAGCCGGATCGGCACCGATCCCTACCAGCGACCGTTTCGACAGGTAGCCCCACAGCGCACCCCCACCCCCCGGGTTGGGTCCTTCCGAGGCCCCCCGCCTTCAACGCGGGTAAAGCGGCGACCGCTTCTGCCACCGATCCCCCTGACCTGTGACGTTCACAGGTTCACACTCTGCGGGCGCCGTTGGCCTGCACCGCCGCACCGCCTGGACCTGGACGCGGCGACCGTGGTACTACACCCGAGGGACGCGCCAGGGTCCGGCCCGGGATGACATTGCGTGTCAAACAACGTGCCAAGCGGACACCGGCGGATCCGCGGGTTTCCATGACGCACCGCGCCGCTTGTAGTTTCGGTGACTTACGGCCGCGTCAAGACCGCAGGAACGCGCCTTATCTTCCCGTTATCCTTCACGAATCACGATATTTTCGGCGTCGGGTTGACATAATGACTCTTATCAGACATTGAAGGACATTGTCGGACATTCAAGGCGCATCCTTGACAGGTCGCCGCGACTGCCGGATGATGACCTGGCGCTGGCGCACCGGAGGGGATCATGCCTGACAAGCCCGAATTCCTGACGCTTCAAGAGGTCGCGGACCTTCTACGGGTTGACGTTCGCACGGTCCACCGCTGGATTGCAGCGGGCCGGCTGGTGTCCTACCTGCCCGGGAAGGTACGGTTGATCAAGCGCGCGGACCTGGAAGCCTTCATTGAGTCCACCCGCGAGGCCCCCGGCCGGCGCGGTCAGAAGGTCGGCGCGAAATCGAACGATGCGGAGAGCGAAGGATAGGAAGGTTGGGCCGGGCGGCCGTCCCCGCGAAGGTGGACCGCCCGACCCTTTGAACGGCGCGGGGACGCGCCGCACGGGGAGGATCGTATCATGGGGAACCTGAACACGGATCGCCGGACGTTCACGGTGCTAGAGGCCCGGTTGGTTGACCTGCGGGACCCAGGGCCGGACAGCGCCAGCGAGGAGCGGGAAACACTCATGGGGGATTGGCGATGGGAGATCGCGACCCGGATCGGCTTCGCGAAAGCCGATGATGAGTCGAAGCCGCCCGCGGTCGCCGGGGACCTCGACCCCCTGATTCTCGCGACGGGGTACGCGGACACCTTGGCCGAAGCCCTGGAACGGCTCGCGTCGACCCTGCGAGCGGAACAGAACCGGATCGGCGCAATGGCGCGCCTCGCCTTTGCGACCTCGGACAACATGGCCCTTTCCGCTTACCTGGACCAGCGGACGCGGCAAGTCCAGTCCTGACGCCGTTTCGTTTCCTGACGTGTCTAATCGCCCGTTCCAGGCCCGGGACGCCCCCGGACG
>JARKOL010000084.1 GCA_029975745.1 Myxococcota bacterium
GTGAGGACGTTCCGGTTGCGGGAGGAGGAGTACCACCCCTTGAGCAGGAGCGCGTCCCCGGAGCCGGTCTCCAGCACCAGGTCATTGCCGCTCTTGCTGAAGGTCAGGTCGTCACAGGAGATGCCGCCGCCGAGGCTGAGCACGCTGCCCTGCGGTGCGCCGGAGGCGTACAGGGCGTCACGGCCGTCGCCCCGGTTGAAGGCGATGACGTCCGCTCCGGATCCGGTCTGTATCGTGTCGTTTCCCGCTCCACCCAGGAAGAATTCGTTGCCCGCGCCGCCGACCAGGGTGTCGGTCCCCGTTCCTCCGTCCAGCAGGCCTGCGCCGGTCCGGTCGCGCAGGGTGTCGTTTCCCGTCCCTCCCTGGAGGATGTCGTGTCCGGCCCCGCCGTCCAGCGTGTCGTTTCCCTCTCCGCCGAAGAGGACGTCGTTGCCGGCGTTGGCCCACAGGACATCGTTGCCGGTTCCGCCGTCCAGAACCACGTCGCCGTAGCTGAAGCGGGTACTGGTCAGGTCGATGACGTCGTTGCCTGCGCCAGCTTCGATGGCTTCGATGTCCACAATGCGGGGAGCGCCCGAGCGCGCGTCGAGGACCAGTGCGTCGTCAGTGTCCGCGGCACGGAGCAGGTCATATCCCTCGCCGCCGTTGAAGGTGTCGTGCGTTACCTTCCTGCCGAGAAGGGATTGGATGGAATGACTGCCCGGTGCGCCGGGACTCCCCACGTTGACCGCGACGTCGAAAAATCCGGCCGTGGCGTCGGCGGAGAAGAGCAGGGTGTCGTTTCCGGCCCCGGCGTTGAGGGTGTCACTCCCGGAACGACCGTCCAGGGTGTCATTGCCGCTTGTTCCGGTGAGGATGTCGTTTCCGTCCGTGCCGATGAGGGTTTCGCCGGGTGGGGGGGCAATGTCCAGACGGAAGGTGTCCGCGACCGCCGCGCCCGACGTATCGGTTGCGGTGAGGGTTACGTCCAGCGCCCCGGCGCTGCCCGCAACGGGAATGCCGGAGAAGGAGAGGGTGTCCGGGTCAAAGGCGAGCCAGGAGGGAAGGGGATCGCCGTTTTCAAGGGTTGCGGCGTACGACAGGGTATCGCCTGCGTCCATGTCGGTGAAGGTACTGTCCGGGACCTGGAAGGTGAAGGGCTGGTCCTCGGTGGCTGCCTGGTCGGGAAGGGAAACCGCGACAACCGGGGCGTCGTTGACGTTTTCCACGGTCAGGAGGAAAGACCT
>JARKOL010000096.1 GCA_029975745.1 Myxococcota bacterium
GCGCCCTTCGGGCCCTTCACGCTGACCTGATCCCCGACCACCTTGACCTCGACCCCACTGGGGATCGGGATGGGCTTCTTGCCAATCCGCGACACTTGGACCTCCTCGCGACGTCCCCGCGCCTGCCCGACAGCCGGGCAGGGGTTCCGCCACCCCGGGCGCCCTGCGGCGACCCGCCTACTACCAGACCGTCAGCAGCAACTCGCCGCCCACGCCCTGCTTCCGCGCCTCGGCGTCCACCATGACGCCGCGCGACGTCGACAGGATCGCGATCCCCAGCCCGCGGCGGACCAGCGGGATGCCGTCCTTATCGACGTACACCCGGCGGCCCGGCTTGCTGGCCCGCTTGATCCCGGCGATCACGTTGCGCTTGGGCGCCTCGTAACGCAGGTACAACTTCAGGATGCCCTGAAGGCGGTCCTCGATGACCGACAGGTCCTCGAGGTATCCCTGCTCCTTCAGAATCTCGGCAATCCGAAGCTTCATCTTCGAATTCGGCATCTCCACCGACGCGAAACCCGCGTTGATCGCGTTCTTGATGCGCGCCAGCATGTCCCCGATCGGGTCGTTCACCATCGTCCGTCTCCTACCAGCTCGCCTTGATCACGCCCGGAAGGTCGCCCTTCAAGGCCAGGTTGCGGAAGCAGATACGGCACATGTTGAACTTCCGCAGATAGGCCCGCGGCCGTCCGCACAGCGGGCAGCGCGTGTACTTCCGGACCTTGAACTTCGGCTTGCGAACCGCCTTGAGCCTCAACGAAGTCTTCGCCACGCCCGATCCCTCCTATGCCGCCGCGCCCGACTTCCGGAACGGCATGCCCAGCCCCTTCAGCAGGGCAAACGCCTCTTCGTCCGTCGTCGCGCTGGTCCCCACGGTCACGTTCATCCCCTTGAACTTCTCGACCTTGTCGTAGTCGACCTCGGGGAAGATGATCTGCTCGCGAATGCCCAGCGTGTAGTCGCCGTGGCCATCAAAGGCCTTGGGCGACACGCCGCGGAAGTCGCGGACGCGAGGCAACGCGATGTTCATCAGGCGATCCAGGAACTCGAACATCCGGTCGCCACGCAGGGTGACCGACACGCCGACGTTGTTCCCGGCGCGGACCTTGAACGCCGCGATCGACTTGCGACACTTGGTGATCACGGGCTTCTGGCCGGTGATGGCCGTCAGCTCGGTGACCGCGTTGTCGATCATCTTCGGGTTCTGGGTCGCCTCGCCCATGCCCATGTTCACGGTGACCTTGAGGATCCGCGGCACCTGCATACGGTTCTTGTACCCGAACCGCTTCATCAGTTCCGGGATGACCTCGGTCTCGTACTTCTGCTTCATTCTCGTCATGTCATGCCACCTGCATCGACCTCGACGCGGCGCGCTCGCGCGGCCTAGTCGAAAACCTCGCCCGTCCGCGTCGCGACGCGAACCTTCCGAACCTTGCCCGCCGTCTCGCGCGTTTCGAACCGCACGCGCACCGGCTTGCCGTCCTTCTTGCTGACCAGAGCCAGCGCCCCCAGCGGCAGCGGAGCCGGCATGTCATTGATGCCGGCCTTCAGGTTCTTCACGCTGCGCTTGCGATGCCGCTTCACGACATTGACGTTCTCGACGGTCGCGCGGTCCTCGGCGACGGCCAGGACCTTGCCCTTCTGGCCGGCGTCCTTGCCCCGCAGCACCACGACCTCGTCGCCCTTCCGGATCTTGCGCATGTCAGATCACCTCCGGCGCCAGCGACACGATCTTCATGAACCGCTTCGCCCGCAACTCGCGTGCGACCGGCCCGAAGATGCGCGTGCCGATCGGCTCGGCCGCGGCGTTGATCACGACGGCCGCGTTCTGGTCGAACCGGATGTACGAACCGTCCACCCGCCCGACTTCCTTCGCGGTCCGCACGATCACGCACTTGACCACGTCGCCCTTCTTCACCTTCGCCCGCGGCAGCGCCTCCTTGACGGAAGCGACCACGATGTCCCCGACGGTGGCGTAACGGCGCCCGGTTCCGCCCAGCACGCGGATCACCTGCATGCGCTTGGCGCCCGAATTGTCCGCCGACACCAGAAAGGACTCTGTCTGGATCATGGTCCACCTCGACTGGCGGGCGCCGTTGCGGCAGGCCCGCCGACCCGCGCCTCACTTCGCCGTCTTTTCCAGCGTCTTCACCACGCGCCACCGCTTCCGGGCGGACATGGGCCGACATTCCTGGATCTCGACCAGATCGCCCAGCCCGCAGGCGCCGGCCTCGTCGTGGGCCATGTACCGCGTCTTGCGCGTCACGACCTTGTGGTACGTGCGGTGCTCGAAGCGCCGCGCGACCTCGACGATCACGCTCTTGAGCCCCGCCACACTCGTCACCTTGCCGGTGAACGTCCGCTGGGTCTTGTTGACGGTCTGCTGCTCCATCTCGTCCCTCACTCCCCGGCACGCCGGTGCATTTCGGTCAGGACACGCGCCAGGTTGCGCTTCGTCACGATGACATCCGCGACCTTGGACATCTGGCCCACGGCCAGCTTCATCCGCATCTTGAACAGCGACTCCCGAAGCGACTCCTCGCGCCGAGTCAACTCCTCGGGCGACAGGGCCCGGAGTTCTTCCGTCTTGTACGCCTTCATCGGATCTCTCCCCGCTTCAGGACCTTCGTCTGGATCGGCAGCTTGTGGCCCGCCAGGCGGAACGCCTCCTTCGCGGTGGCCTCGTCCACGCCCTCGATCTCGTACAGGACGCGACCGGGCTTGATGACCGCCACCCACTCTTCCGGGGCGCCCTTGCCGCGGCCCATGCGGGTCTCGAGCGGCTTCTTGGAGATCGGCTTGTCCGGGAACACCCGGATCCAGACCTGGCCGCCGCGCTTGACGTGGCGCGTGACCGCGATACGGGCGGCCTCGATCTGCCGCGCCGTGATCCAGCCGCACTCCGTGGCCTGCAGGCCGTACTCGCCGAAGGACACTTCCGAGCCGCGATACGCCAGACCGCGCATCTTGCCCTTCTGGACCTTGCGGTGTTTCACTCGGTTGGGGGAAAGCATCTTCCGCCTCCGTCCGCACCCGCGGGTGCGCCTCGCATCGCGGCCGCCACGGCCGCGCTCGCCGTCACTTCTTCAGGATGTCGCCCTTGTACACCCAGGTCTTGACGCCGATCACGCCATACGTCGTCCGCGCCTCGCCCAGGCCGAAGTCGATGTCCGCCCGCAGCGTGTGCAGCGGAACCCGACCCTCGCGATACCACAGCACCCGGGACATCTCGGCGCCGCCGAGCCGACCGGAGCAGCGGATCTTGATGCCCTTGGCGCCCAGCTTCATCGCCTGGGTCACGGCCCGCTTCGTGGCCCGCCGGAACGACACGCGACGCTCGAGCTGCTGTGCCACGGACTCGGCGACCAGCTGCGCATCCAGTTCCGCCTTGCGAATCTCCTGGATGTACGGCACGACTTCCAGCGAGGTCAGCTTCGTCAGGTCGCGCTTCAGCTCTTCGATGTTCTTGCCCTTCTGGCCGATCGCGATGCCGGGGCGCGCCGTGAAGATGTACACCTTCACGCGGGTCGCGGTGCGCTCGATCTGGACGGAAGAGATCCCCGCCTGGCCCATCTTCTTCTTGACGGTCTCGCGGATCTTCATGTCCTCGCGGGCCCACGTGCCGTACTGCTTGTCGGCGTACCAGCGCGAGTTCCACGTCTTGACGTAGGGGATCCGAAATCCCACCGGATGCGTCTTCTGACCCAAGGTGTCCTCCTACTCCCGCTCGCCCAGGATCACGGTGATGTGGCTGGTGAACTTGTTGATCCGGTTCACCATGCCGCGCGCCCGGGACAGGCTCCGACGCAAGGTCGGCCCCTTGTCCACGAAGATCTCCTTGACGTACAGGTTGTCCAGGTCGAAGTTGCCTGCCTGCTTCGCCTGATCGACGGCCGACATGAGCACCTTCTTGACCGGCATCACCGCGCGCCGCGGAATGAACATCAGGACGGCGCTCGCCTCGTCAACCCGCTTGCCGCGGATCGCGTCGGCGACGTGGCGCACCTTCCTGGGCGTCATCCGAATGTAGCGGGCGGTGGCCTTGACCACGTGTCCTTCCATCGGTCCCACCTCTTACTTCTTGCCGCCGCCGCGCTTCTCGACCTTGCCCTTCTTGTCCCCGGCCGCGTGGCCGTGGAAGGTGCGGGTCGGCGCGAACTCGCCCAGCTTGTGCCCGACCATGTTTTCGGACACGAACACAGGGATGAACTTCTTGCCGTTATGCACGGCGAAGTTCAGGCCCACCATCTCGGGCAGGATGACCGAGCGACGGGACCACGTCTTGATGGACTTCTTCTGGCCGGACCGGAGCTGCTGCTCGATCTTCTCGACCAGGTGCTTGTCGATGAAGGGCCCCTTCTTGACTGACCTAGGCATGGTTCACTCCGTCCGTCACTTCTTGCGCCGCTTGACGATCAGGTTGTCCGTCCGCTTGTTGTGCCGCGTCCGGTAGCCCTTGGTCGGCTTGCCCCACGGGGTCGTCGGGTGCCGGCCGCCGGACGTCTTGCCCTCGCCGCCGCCCATCGGGTGATCGACCGGGTTCATCACGACGCCGCGGCTCTGGGGGCGAATGCCCTTCCAGCGATTGCGCCCCGCCTTGCCGATCGACATGTTCTCGTGATCGGGGTTGGACAGGTCGCCGATGGTCGCGCGGCATTCCTCGCGAACCTTGCGCAGCTCGCCCGAGGGCAACCGCACCAGCGCGTAGCCGCCTTCCAGCGCCATCAACTGGGCCGAACCGCCGGCCGCGCGCACCATCTGGCCGCCGCGACCGACCTTCAGTTCAATGTTATGGACCTGCGTGCCCTGCGGAATCGCCTTCAGCGGCAGGCAGTTGCCGGGGCGGATTTCCGCGTGGGCGGCGGCCATCAACTCGTCGCCGACCTTGATCTCGCGGGGCGCCAGGATGTAGCGCTTCTCGCCATCGGCGTAGTGCAGCAACGCGATGCGCGCACTGCGGTTCGGGTCGTACTCGATCTGGGCGACGCGCGCCGGCACGCCGACCTTGTCCCGCTTGAAGTCGATCAGCCGGAACAGCCGCTTGTGACCGCCGCCACGATGCCGGGAGGTGATCCGACCGTAATTGTTGTGACCCGCCTTGCTGTGCTTGTACGTCGTCAGGGACTTCTCGGGGCTGCTCCGCGTGATCGCGGAGAAGTCCGCACCGTCCATGGCCCGCCGGCCCGGCGACGTCGGCTTGTACTTGATGGTCCCCATCGTCAGCGCTCCCTTCGGCTACGCGGTCACATCCCTTCGAACAGGTCGATCTTGTCGCCTTCCCGCAGGGTCACGATCGCCTTCTTCCAACCGGGCCGCCTTCCGAAGAACCGGCCCATGCGCTTCATCTTGCCGCGGACGGTGATCGTCCGGACGTCCTCGACCTTCACGGCGAAGACGCGCTCGATGGCCTCCTTCACTTCCTGGCGGTCCACGGTGACCGGGACCTCGAAGTGGTAGGCGTTGCGCCGCTCCTTGTCCAGGTTCGCCTTCTCGGTAATGAGAGGGCGACGAATGACGTCGTAGGGGCTCTTCATGTCGTCAGCGCTCCTTCGATGGCCTCGACGGCACCCTTCGTCAGAATCAGGTGGTCGTACTTGAGGACGTCGAACAGGTTCAGACCGCGGCTGGACAGGTACTTCGCGGTCGGCAGATTCCGGCACGACAGCGACAGGTTCCGGTTGTCCACGTCCACGAACAGGACGCTGCCGACCTCGAACCGCGCCATCACTTCGGCGATCCGCTTGGTCTTGGCCTGATCGAGGTCCGCCGTCTCCAGCACCCAGACGTGGCCCTCGCGCACGCGGTCGGACAGGGCCGACACCAGCGCCGCGCGCTTGACCTTCTTGGGCACCTTGACATCCCAGTCCTTCGGCATCGGCCCGAAGACCGTACCACCGCGCCGGAAGATCGGCGAGCGGCTGTCGCCGTGCCGGGCTCGGCCGGTTCCCTTCTGCCGGTACACCTTCCGGGTCGACCCGGACACCTCGTCGCGCTTCTTGGTCTTCACGGTGCCAGCACGCCGCGAAAGCAGCTGCGCCCGGACCACCTGGTGGTACAGGTGCGGCCGCGATTCGGCGCCGAACACCGCGTCCGACAGGTCGATCGAGCCGACCTTCTTGCGCCCGAGGTCAAAAACATCCAGATTCGGCATGTCTCCCTCGCCTCGTCTCAGGCCTTGATCTCGACGTCCACACCCGGGCTCAAATCGAGCTTGGTCAACGCATCCAGCGTCTGCAAGGTCGGGTCCAGGATGTCGATCAACCGCTTGTGCGTCCGGATCTCGAACTGCTCACGGCTCTTCTTGTCCGTGTGCGGCGAACGCAGCACGGTGTACCGACTGATCTTCGTCGGCAACGGAATCGGCCCCGCGACCTTCGCTTCGGTCTTGCGAACCGTCGCGATGATTTCCCCGACCGACTGGTCGAGGATCTTGTGGTCGTAGGCCTTCAGCCGGATGCGAATCCTCTGAGTCGCCATGCTAGATTGTCCTCCCCGCGTTGATCACGCGCGTCTGGATCGCCTGCGGTGCCGGGGCGTAGTGCAGGAACTCCATCGTCTGGATGCCCCGACCCTGCGAAAGCGACCGAAGGTCCGTCACGTAGCCGAACATCTCACCCAACGGAGCCTCGGCTCCGACCGCGTGCGTGCCGTCGTCCAGCGAATCCATCTTGACGACGCGCGTGCGCCGCGTGGACAGATTCCCCAGGACGTCGCCCAGGTACTCCCCGGGCACGATGACCTCAAGCGCCATCACCGGTTCCAGCAGCACCGGGGCGCCCCGCGCGACGAGATCCTTGAACCCCATCGCACCCGCAACCCGGAACGCCATCTCGGACGAGTCCACTTCGTGGTACGACCCGTCCACCAGCGTGACCTTGCAATCGACCACGGGGAAGCCCGCGAGCACGCCGTTCGACGCCGCCTCGCGCACGCCCCGCTCGACCGCCGGGATGTACTCCTTGGGGACCGAGCCCCCGACCGTCGCGTCCTCGAACACGATCCCGGCATTCCGGGGCAGCGGCTCGATGCGCAGCACGACGTGGGCGTACTGCCCGTGACCGCCGGTCTGCTTGACGTACTTCATCACGGCTTCGGTCGAGCGCGTGACCGTCTCGCGGTACGCGACCTGGGGACGGCCGACGCGCGCCGCGACGCTGAACTCGCGCAGCATCCGATCGACCAGGATCTCCAGGTGCAACTCACCCATGCCCGACACGATGGTCTGGCCGGTCTCTTCATGAATCTTGAACCGGAACGTCGGATCCTCGAGGGCCAGCCGCCGCAGCGACGCGAACAGCTTGTCCGTGTCGTTCTTGGACTCGGCCTCGAGCGCGACCTCGACGACCGGCTCGGGGAACTTCACGGACTCGAGCAGGATCGGATGGTCGGCATTGCACACGGTGTCGCCGGTGACCGTCGCCTTGAAGCCGACGACGCCGACGATATCGCCCGCACGAACTTCCTTGACTTCCTCGCGCTTGTTGGCGTGGATCCGGTACAGCCGAACCGCGCGCTCGCGCTTGTCCTGGCCAGGATTCAGCAGGTAGCTGCCCGCCTCGAGCACGCCGGAATAGACCCGAACGAAGGTCAACTGGCCGACGAACGGATCGTTCATCAGTTTGAACGCAAGACCCGCGAAGGGCTGGTCGTCGCTGGGAGCGCGCTCCTCCTCGACCACATGCCCGTTGGACTTGAACGGCTCGACCCCCTGCACGGGCGGCAGATCGCCGGGAGACGGCAGGTAGTGGACGATCGCGTCCAGAAGCGGCTGCACGCCCTTGTTCCGGAAGGCGGTCCCGCACATCACGGGCACGATCTGGTTGGACACGGTCGCCTTGCGCAGCAGGTCGATCACCTGCTCGCCCGACGGTTCCTCGCCTTCCACGTAGCGCTCCATGACGTCATCGTCGAACTCGGCGACGGCGTCCAGCATCTCGACGCGCGCCTTGCGCGCAGCCTCGACGTAGTCGCCGGGGATCTCCTCGACCGTGAAGTCGTGGGAGCCGGGCTCGTTCGACCAGACCAGCGCCTTCATGGCAACCAGATCGATCGCGCCGCGGAAGCCGGCCTCGCGGCCCAGGGGGATCTGGATCGGCACGGCATGCGCACGCAGCCGACCGCGAATCTGGCCAACAACGCGCCAGAAGTCGGCACCGGTGCGATCCATCTTGTTGACGAACGCGATGCGAGGCACGCGGTAGCGGTTGGCCTGGCGCCAGACCGTCTCGGACTGGGGCTGCACGCCGCCGACCGCGCAGAACACGACCACGCCGCCGTCGAGGACGCGCAGACTGCGCTCGACCTCGACGGTGAAATCGACGTGTCCGGGAGTATCGATGATGTTGATCTGGCGGCCATCCCAGAAGCAGGTCGTCGCGGCGGACGTAATCGTGATGCCGCGCTCCTGTTCCTGAGCCATCCAGTCCATCTGGGTGTTGCCGGAATCGACGTTCCCCAGACGATGGGAGACCCCCGTGAAGAACAGGATGCGCTCGGTCGTGGTCGTCTTGCCGGCATCAATGTGGGCCATGATGCCGATGTTGCGAACCGCGCCGATGTCGATCGTCCTGGCCACGAAAGCCACTCCCCCGGGTTTCCCCGACGCCTACCAGCGATAGTGGGCGAACGCCTTGTTCGCCTCGGCCATCCGGTGCGTGTCATCCCGCTTCTTGATCGCGTTGCCGCGGCCATTGAAGGCGTCGATGATCTCGGACGACAACTTGGCGACCATGCCCTTCTCGGACCGGCTGCGGGAGTACCCCAGCAGCCAACGGATCGCCAGCGCGGTCTTGCGCTCGGCACGAATCTCGACGGGGACCTGATAGGTCGCACCACCGACGCGCCGGGACTTGACCTCGACCTGCGGCTTCACGTTCTCGACGGCCCGCTTGAAGATCTTCAGTGGATCTTCCTTGGTCTTGCGCGCGATCAGATCCATCGCCTCGTAGAACACCTTTTCCGCCACGGCCTTCTTGCCGCGCAGCATCAGGTGGTTCACGAACTTCGCGACCAGCCAGTCATTGAAACGCGCGTCCGGCAGGACTTCCCGCCGCTGGACCACTCTACGCCTGGGCATCGACTGCCTCCCTTGACTACTTCACGCCCTTGGGCTGCTTGGCACCGTACTTCGAACGACTGCGACGACGGGCATCGACGCCCTTCGCGTCCATCGTGCCGCGAACGATGTGGTATCGGACACCGGGAAGGTCCTTGACGCGGCCACCCCGGACCATGACCTGGGAGTGCTCGCTGAGGTTGTGGCCCTCGCCCGGAATGTACGCGATGACCTCGAACCCGTTGGTCAGGCGGACCTTCGCAACCTTCCGCATGGCCGAGTTCGGCTTCTTGGGGGTCGTCGTGTACACGCGGGTGCAGACGCCGCGGCGCATCGGGCATGCCTGAAGCGCCGGGGACTTCGTCTTGAACTTGCGGACCGTCCGCCCCTTGCGAACCAGCTGGTTGATCGTCGGCATCGAGGTCTCCTCGGTTCCCTTATCCAACCCCTCGGCGCGAGCAGCACCCGCCAAGCCGAAGGCACGGTATTTTAGACCCTCATTTTTCGCTGTCAAGCCTATTTTTTCTGCTGCATCCCCGGGGGAAGTGGATTCCGGGGAGAGGGATGATGCATGTCTCTCCCATTGGTGTCAAGATCAATTTTCAGTACCCGTCCCCGATTCCCGTTCCCATAATCGCCAGTCGCCCACGCCCGCCTCCGGCAAGGGCACCCAGCCCGTCGCGGCCATGGCCTGGGCGACGCGGGGTTCGTCGCCGAACTCGCCGGCAACCTGATCCGCCCACGCCCCCGCCCGCGCCAGAAACGTAGGCAGATCCCGGTACAGTTCCTGAACATCGTCCCGAACTCGCGGATGCAGCCGGATCGGTGAGTCGTCGTGCAAGAACGGAAAGACGGTCACGCCTCGTCCCGACGAAAGATGCCGCGCCGGCAGGTGAATGCCCGCGTAGTTGGTCAGCAATGCCCCGTAGGGCGGCCGATGGGCCGCCGCGGACGCCACGACGCTGCCGACCGGCAGCCGCTCGAATTGCCGGGCCTGGGGCAGCAGGCTGGCGCCATCCAGGTGGGTCGCCGTCGCGGCGAACCCGATCGCCAGGAAGGCCAGAACGCCGGCGACCAGGCTGGCCCGGCGCGCCAACGGTCCGTCCGGCCGCGCCGCCACCGCCCCCAGCACCAGGACCACCGGCCCCAGCCGGGTGCCGGCCATGACGATTCGCGGCGACTCGACGAAATCCGGGAGCATGACCCAGGCCACTCCGAATGCCACCGTGGCCGCCAGAGCCCACACCTGGCGCCCCTTCCCCTCGCGCAGACCCCCTGTCGCGATTCCGATGGCCACCACGCCCAGAACCAGCCCGATCAAACCCCAGGCGACCCCGTCGTCCAGCGCGGGTCGGCTGCCCAGCGTCAGGGCACCCGCCATCGACGCCAAGCGCTGGCCCAGGTCAAACACCCATGCGCCCCCGGCCACCGGAGCCACGGCCCCCGCATCTGCCAGACGCCCCAGGAGGAAGCCTGCAATCCCGGGAACCACCGCGGCGATCGCCACGCTCCAGCGCTGTCGCCCGCGCCCCATCGTGATCGTCCACGATCCGGCCAGCAGCGCGAATAGCAGGAAACCGAAATAGTGCAGGCCGTAGGTGACGACGGCCAGGACGGCCGCCACAAGAGAGGGCGCGCCACTACCGGTCCACCGATCCATGGCGCGAACGACACAGGCCGCGCCGGCCAGTGCCGCAACCAGGGACAGGCTCCAGGGCAGGAATCCCATGCCGATGGCGGCGTGAAAGGCGACCGCCGCTCCGACGAGGCCCGGCAACGCGCCACTGCCGCGAACCTGGCGCCCAAGCACCCAAGCCGCCAGCGGCAGTCCCGCGACGGCCAACGCGACCAGCAGCGCGATGGCCCCATCGATACCAAGGACCGGCACCAGAAGCCCGCCAAGTGCGTAGGCCAACCGGGAGTGCACCAGCCACGCGCCGGGCTGGAACCACGCAGCGTAGGTCTGCGGGTCCGACAACACGCGAAGAATGGCGCCATGGGCGGGCAGATCCTGGTACGGCAGGAACGGCGCAGTCAGCACCGCGACGCCGCCCAACAGGGCCAGCGCGGCCACGGCAAGGAAGCCCAGCCGCTCCCGGCCCCCGGCCGGGCACCACGGTTCAGAGGATGCCTGGTGGTTCGGACTCCCCGGCATCGGGACTCCCACGACCGCCGGCCGCTACAGTAGGGCCCGCCCCAACTCGACGTGCGGCGCCGGAATCAACTCGGACCGGACAACCAGACCCGACTCGACGGCGGCGACACCTGCCGCCAGCGAGGCCTCGACCGAGAACTGTTCGCCGGACATCGTCACGTACGCCTTGCCACCCAGGCCGTTGCCCAGCCGGACCTCGATCAGGGTGACGTCGGCCGCCTTGCACGCCGCATCGGCCGCGACGACGGTCGCCGCCACCGAGAAGGTCTCGATGACACCCACCGCGTCCAGTCCCGCCAGCGGCTGCACGGCTGCCAGGGCCGGGATGACCTGAGCATGCAGATTCGCAATGATCAGTCGATCGACTAGGTAGGCGCCGGCGTAGTGGACGCCGACCTCCATGGCCTCGCGCACCGGGTCCTCGTCGCCGCCCACTAATATAAGGTACTTGCCCGGGCAGATCGTCTGGGACTGGAGCAGCCGCACGGGAGCCCGCTTCGCCATGGCGTCGGCCGCCACGATACCCCGGGCGATGGAGGTCAGTTCCAGCAGTCCAATCGCAGGTTGCAAAGCCATCAGTGCGTCCTCTCGATGCGGATGGAAACGGCGTCGATGGCGCGCACGACGCCGTTCATCGACGCGTGGATGCACGCCCCCAGCGCCCCGTCGGGGATCCGGGCGACGCACTGGCCGACCGTGACGCGCTGACCGACCTGGACCGTCGGAGTCGCCGGCGCGCCCACGTGCTGCTTCAAGTTCAGGCGGACCTCCCAGGGATCCGCCACGACCACCGGGACGCCCTCGTGCGGTAGCAGGAACCCCTTCAGCCCCAGACGCTCGACCAGCCGCGGCTTGGGCACCCGGATCCAGGCCTGGGCCTCGAGCGCCGTATCGGGACGATCCCGGAGCGGGTTCGCAAGCCGTTCGGCCAGCATCCCGGCCTTGAAGTCGCCCAGCACATAACGAGGCGACAGGCCCAGGGGACACGCCCAGGCCTCGCAGATGCCGCACTGTGAACACAGATAGCCCATCGCCCGGACCTTCGGGGGAATTTCGACCCCGGACGGCTGCGCGAACCGATGTCCCGAGGCATCCAGCCCATCGACCGCCTGGGCGCCGGCCGCCAGCAACGCACGCATCGCCAGGTGCGGCGCGATCCGATGCCCCAGAAGGGCCCGGGAACACTGATCGGTACACATCCGGCACTGGCAGCACACGGCCAGCGCGCGCCGGAAGACCGTGGCGTGGGGGTTGCGACGCACCGTCACCACGGGATTGTCGGACGGCAGGACCAGGTAGGCGCCGGTCGTCTTGGTGACGGGCACGGACAGGTCGTCCCGCAGCATGCCCATCATCGGGCCGCCCTCGATGACAGCGGCCGCTTCGTCCGTCATTCCGCCGGCGGCGGCAATCACCTCGGCCGCCGAGATGCCCACCGGAACGTCGTAGACCCCGGGAATCGCCACGAGCCCGGCCACCGTGACGTCCTTGCGCGTCACCGGGACCCCGTCCATCGCCCGACGCACGTTCAGCAACGTCGCGACGTTGTTGACGACCACCCCGACATCCAGCGGAATGCCGCCCTCGGGAACGACCCGACCGGTAACCTCGTGGACCAGCACCTGCTCGTCCCCGGCCGGATAGAAGTCACCCACGCAGCCCAGTTCGATCGGGGTGTCGCCGTCCAGATGCGGCCGGATGGCGTCAATGACATGGTGGTAGTGGGCCTTGACCCCGAAGACGAGGCGCCGCGCCCCCACCCGAGTCCCGACCGCACGCATCGCCTCGGCGATCTCGCGGGCGTGCCGCGCCGCGATCCACTGGTCGGTAACCAGCAGGGGTTCGCACTCGGCCCCGTTGGCGACCAGAACCTCGGCGCGCGACGACGCCTTGACGTGGGTGGGAAAGCCCGCGCCCCCGGCCCCCACGACTCCGGCGTCCCGAATGCTTGCGACCAGATCCACCCTCGGCTCCCCCTCCGACCGGGCACGGATGGTAGCACGCGAGGCCCCACCTGTGGTATCCCTGCCGTCAGGCTTGACCCCGGGGGTTCCCGCCATGTGGACCACGTACGTGACCTTCTGCAAAACGCACATGTACCTGGCCGCGTTCGTCCAGTTCCTGGTCTTGGGGACGGTCGGCGAGGTGCTGTCCGTGATGATGCGCACCGGGTCCCGGCGCTACCCGTTCACGGCCGCCAAGACCGCGTTGAAGGCGGTGGGCTGGGGCCTGTTGGGCATCTATATCAAGGCCATGTTCCTGACGGCGGGCGCGGGCACCGCGGCCCTGGCGGCTTCACTGGCCCTTCCCTTGCCGGGCCCCGAGGCCGGCTTCGGGACGCGACTGCTTCTGGCGCTGGGAACCTCGACCCTGATGAACGTGATGCTCGGGCCCTCGATGATGCTGATCCACCGAATCGAGGACAATGCCATCGATCGGGCCCTGGGCCACTCCGGCATCGGATGGACCGGACTGGACAAGTCGATGGCCACGTTGATCTGGCTGTGGATTCCGCTGCACACGTTCACCTTCACACAGGCGCCCGAGGTCCGCATCGGCATCGCCGCCGTCCTGTCGATGGTCCTCGGCATCGTCATGGGGTGGACGGCGCGTTCGCGCGCCAAGGGTTGATCCGTCCGGCTTTCCAGGGACTTGAACACCCCCCGTTGCAGACCTGACGGCCAAGGTCTATGATCGGACCAATCAACCAATGTCGAGACCCTCGTCATTCGACACGGGAGGACTGTCATGCGCACGAATCGACTCGCACTGTTGGCGGGTGTTGTGGTTCTGGGGTGTCAGGGAGGGGGCGGACCTCTTCTTGGGGATCTGGGGGGTGACAGTGGGTCGGACGTCGGCGGGAAGGACGCCGGCCAGGAAACGGTCAGTCCGGACAACGGACGCCCAGACGTGGTGTCGGACCCTGGGGGCCCCACCGATCCTGGGGTGTACGATTTCGGGGATGTGGCGCCGGGCGAGTTCGGGTGGCCGTGCAAGAGCAACTCCGAGTGCCTGTCCGGCGTGTGCGTCGAGGGGCCGGAGGGACCGGTTTGCACCAAGGCGTGTCAGCAGGGCGAGTGTCCGTCCCAGTGGTACTGCCGGGCGATGAGCGTGGGCGCCGACGTGGTATCGGTCTGCGTGCCCGAGGGCGCGAATCTGTGCAAGCCGTGCCGGGTGGACACGCAGTGCGGCGGCGGCATCTGCCACGAGCTGGCCGAGGGGCAGT
>JARKOL010000098.1 GCA_029975745.1 Myxococcota bacterium
AGACCAACTGCGCGTGATCTCGCCGAAGGAGTTCCAGTCGGTGTCGATCGGGTACGAACTGGGGGAGTAGCCATGTGTGCCGTTCCCGCGCACTTCACGTCATCGGAGGTTCGGAAGGCCCACCGATTCGTTCTGGCTGCCGCGTCGCGCGGTCGCCTGGTGGGCGGCAAGGTGGTCGGGAACCCGTTCGTGACCTACAAGGAACTGGCTGCCTGCGTGGGCTACACGATCGACGACGAGTACGACGGCATCCGGGTCGGCGGCTTGGCGGGCGAAATCTCCCAGGTCTCGTTCGACGCAGATGGCGTGATGCTCTCGGCGCTGGTCGTGTCGCAGGAGAATCGCACGCCCGGGGCGGGCTTCTACACGTGGGCCCAGGAACTCGGGATCTTCCCCGGCGGTTTCCAGCCGGACCCGAATGGCATGCGGGAACTCGGGTTCTGGACCTCCCACGTCGCCCAGGTCGTCCAGTTGTATGGCGCAAAGGGGACGAAGGCGACCGGGAAGCGCACCGGACCCTAGGTTTCCGAAGGGGATCAGGATGCAGACGAAAGACATCCTCGGCGTGCCTTGCGAGATCGCGAACCCGAAGATCCGCGCCGCGATTCGGACGGTGATGGAGAGGATCCAGGCCCGCCACCCTCGGGACTGGGCAAGGATCCGTCGGCGCGTTCGGTCATTCGGCTACATCCCGCCGGGCGAGGATCCCCGCACGACGGGATACTGGCACGGGGACCAACCGCATCCCGACCACGACGCGGTCGAGGCTGCGATCGACGCCGGTCGCTGGCGGTGGGTCCAACGCATGGAGGACTGGCGCTTCTACCGCACAGGACAGATCCGGTTCGCGAAGCGTATGGCCCGGATGGAGACCGCCCAGATGCTCGCGCTGGTGGCCCACGAACTCGGGCACGTCGCCACGCGGGTCGGGGACTTCAACCGGCGGGATGCGGCGGCCGGCGGCGACGAGGAGTGGGCCGCGGAACTGGCCGCCGACTTCTACGCCGCGAAATGGGGCTTCGAGAAGGAGCTTCGGGAGCACTGGAAACTGCGGTCGTTCGGACACCACTGCGCGCCGCCCGGCGAGGTGGTTTGCTACGGCGAGCGCTATTTCCGGGTGGATCACCGGTACTATCCGAGGATGCTCCGTTCGCGGCCTCGCGATTTCCGCTGATGCACTGGCTTTGGGGTTCGTCGCGGGGCGGGCGCGGGGCGTTCCGGTGTCAGCCGGCCTCGGTGGCCAGAGCGTCCGCGGCGGCGAGGGCCTCGGCACCCCCGATCGCCCGGAGCTTCTCGATCAAGGCGGCCCGGATGAAGGCGCTGCGCGACTTCGCGCCGCTCGCGGCGACCGCGGCGTCCAGCAGGCGGGTGGTCTCGCGCAACAGGGTCAGCGGCAGGACCTGCTGCGACCCCTCGGGGTGCGACGGGCGCTTTTCGATCGCGCCGACCGTGATGCGCCCCTTCCGGGCCTGGGAGCACTTCCACGTGATGTAGGCCGCGTTCGTGGACGAGGTCGGCCGCCCGACCGCCTCCAGATACTCGGCCTGCAACTCCGCGATCGACTTGTCGCGCCTGCGCTTCGGAGCCGGCTCCTTCACCTCGACGACGTTCTCGACCGGGGCGCCCGCGCCCGCGGGGGTGTCGTCACCGGCCGGGGCGTCGCCTTCCGTTTCCGCCGCATCGTTCAGGGCGGCCTCGGGGATCGAGACCGCCTTCTTGACCCGCTTGCCCTTCACCGCCGTCTTGCCCTGGATCGCCTTGCCCTTGCTCTTCGGTCCGTTCTTCATGCTCATGGTGTCCTCCGTCCATGCGATGCGCGCCCGCGGGGACCACCCCCGGGGTCGCGCGACCGCGTCATTCCCTGCTGTCCCCGATGGCCTGCGCGACGACCTGCTTCAGCAGGAGGGTCGCCAGAGTCGCCTCGGCGTCCGAGCCCTCGGCCAGTTCCAGGCGGATGACCGTGGCGAGCATCCCGCGCCCAAGGCACCCGACCTGGCCGTCGAACTCGACGCACCACCCGGACGTCTCGGAGCACTCGCAGACGCGCGCGGCGATCCGGTGCGTCTCGGCCTGGAAACGGCGCCAGTGAATCCCGGCCTCGCGCCAGCGGAGCACCAGATCGACCGCGTTCCCGCCCAGGCTCTTCCGGACCTCGTTCTCGATCAGGTTCTTCATCGCGCCGGCCATGGGTTCCTCCTTTTGAATCAGCGGGTTGTCCCCGCTCCGTGAGGGCATGTTTGCTCGACGATCGGGGCATTGCAAGGGAAATAACCGCTTTATATCAGTGGGTTGCGAAGGAACCTGTGGGCGGGATGCCGGGGCTCTCGTCGTGGCGATACCGACGGGGGGAAACTACCGGGCCGGCATCAGGGCCACGTGGCATCCCAGTGAACGGATGAGGACGCGCCGGGCACCGCGGGCTGAACGGGAAGGTACTTCGCGATCCGGAATTCGATGGCGCTGGATTGGAGCGCCCGGTTGAACCAGTCCAGGGGAGTCCCCTGGGCGGACCAGACGAGGGGGTGGAAATCGGGCGCGGTCAGCCACATCACGATGCGCTGCACCGTGGAGAGGTCGGCAGGCGCCTTGCCGTTCCGTTCATCCTGAAGGATGGATGCACCCCACGGGCACGGGAAGCCGGTGCGCGCGTACCCGATGAGACGTGCGTAGTAGAGCGCTTCGGGAATGATGCCGACCTTCTGGTTGCCATCGATCTTCAACTCGAACAGATGGAGGACCCTCCGGTCCCGTGAGAAGCACCACAGATCGACCTGCGACTTGCCGCCGGGAGAGACCGCGGTGTGGCGGGCGACAGGGCCCTCGAACAGGCCCACCGGCAGTTGGCGAGACATCTCGGTGGGCGCGTCCGGGCCCTGAACCGGGAATGCCGCGATGACGGTAGCATTCCCGGCCATGTGCAGTTCCATGTCGGCTTCGCGCACCCGGATCGGCAGTTGCTGATCGCCCTGGGGCCCGGGCCGGTTGCCAGGGGAGTTGAACCTGGGCTGCGTGGGCCAGCGCCAGGGCGGAACGCCTCCGGGGTAGTTGCAGATCAGGCGATCCGGGAAGAGGCGCTCGAGTTCCTTCACCAAGAAGAGGGACCGCCAGATGTGCCGGTCGGTCTTCGTGGACGGCAAGGACGGCCCGGTCCAGCCGGCGGAATCGATGCTGCAGGTGCAGCGCACGACGCAACCTTCTCGGGCCTGGAGTCGCTCCATCCAGTACGCCAGGCACAGCAGGAACGAGGGCGCGGCCGGCAGGTCCGTCTGGAGGTTCTGGTGGAACGCGGCGAGGGGGAGGGTGACGCCCAGATCCAGGATCCGCCCGCTGTGGTCCCAGGCGGCCTCCCACTCGACCCCGGACAGTCGGGCCCCCGGTACGTCGATTCGATGACGGCCGAGGTGCTTCCCGACCTCCTGGAGCACCTCTTTGAACGTGTCGCTGATCATTCCGAGGTTCCTCTCCCAGGGATCTCGAACGCCTCTCCGTCCGCCAACCGCATCACGTTCGGGAACCACCCCGCATGGCGGTCCCAGTCGGCCCCGTGGATCGGGACCAGGAACCGGGGCTTCACGGCCTCGGCGAACCGGAACAGGTCGGCCGGCGCAGCGTGGCCGCTGGTGTGGATGGTGGTCACGTGGGACCCGGCCGTCTCGAACCAGGACCGGATGTGCTGGTGGGTCGGGTGTTCGAGGTAGCCGGACCACATGGAGAAGACCCACGCATCGTCGGGCGTGGGGCTGACGCCCGCGCGCTCGTAGTCATCGAAGAGGCCCCATCGCAGCATGACGACCAGTTTCTCGGGCGTCGCGTTCAACCGGCGGGCACTGCATCCGTGGGGCACGCAGCGCTCGGGGATGAAGTCGGGTCGGCCGAGACGGTGGCGGTACATGGCCGTCATCTTGCGCGTGACGACGACCTGGAGGTTGTCCGAACCAGGCTGGGGCAGGCAATTGCTGAAACGGGACAGCCGGTCGAGCACGTCGGCAGAGTAGACGTCGATGACGAGCGTGCGTCCGGCCTTCAGGCAGGCGCGATACAGCGTGACCGTGCGGTCGATGTTCTGGGCCGACCAGGTCACGAACACCCTGCCCGGGGTGGTCCTGAACAGGTCCACGAACCGATCCTCGAGGTCGCCTTCGGTGGGAAACGTGCCCTTCCGCCCGAGCGTCGTTCCCTCGAGGAGCAGGACGTCGATGTCGCGCGGGGGGTGCTCCAGGAGTCGCTGCGAGAGCGCCGCCTTCCGGCCCGAGAAGCGGAGATCGCCCGAGTAGAAGATGCGCCGGCCACCGACCTCGACAAGGAAGGCGTGTGCGTCGAATGCGGAGTGGTCGACCAGGAACGGCGTCACCTGGAACGGGCCCGCGACAAAGGGCCGGGAACTGCGGAAATGGTGGAAGCGATGGGTCCGCGGCAGGCTGAAGATATCGCCCATCAGCCCGATCAGGTCGTCGGTCGGCGCCCCGCTCCACACGGGCCACTCGGAGGGCAGTGCCTGAAGCAGGCCGTAGTGGTCCTGGTGCGGGTGCGACAGCACGACGGCATCGACCGGCCGCGTCAGGTCCAGTGTCGAGGGTACGAGGGTCGCGTCCTTGGCGCGGTCGGGCTCGGCGTTGAGCGGGCGGCCGATGTCCAGCAGCAGTCGATGACCATCGTGGGCGATCTCGACGCAGTTGCCGCCGATCTCGTGCGCGGCGCGGTGTACAGTCAGTGTAGTGTTCACGTAGGCTCCCATCACGGCGAATCTACCATGCTGCCGGTTTCGCGGAACCGGCGAGTTTCAGGAAGGAACCACTCATCCGGAGAAGGCTACCGGAACCGCCTCCACAGGAACCTGACGAAGAGGACGAAGAGCCCGATCGCGAACAGGCCCGGTAGATCCATGGCGTGCCGTCCTCCGAGTGCATGAAGATCCTGAACAGCATCACGGCGGAACTCTAGAACACGACTGCGACATCCTGGTGCGGGCGGCACGTTGCTGCGGCCATCGATGTCCCCGTTTTGGGGGTGGGTGTGTCTTGTAGGGGTAGGGGACCCGTGTCCTGGCGCCCATGGCACGACCACGTGGTCGCCCCGAACGGCGCGCGGGATGGCGTCTACAGGGGTGGGGAGGACGGCAGGGCGATGGCGTTGTCCCGGAACGACCTGGGGTGCCGAATTGAGGTTTTTCGGAAGCGGGCTGTCCCCGATCGCGCGGAAGGCGCGCAACTACCGGGTGAGGACGGAGGCGATCGTGAATCGTCACTGGATGCATAACGCCCCGAGGTGGTGTCGTGGCAATGGCCGGCAGTCGGGCAGGCGGAACCGACGTGAATCACGCCTGGATGCATACCGCCCCCATGGCGGAAAGAGGAGGCATGGACGGGCGGGAACAGCCGAACGCGCCTGGCACGCACCCCCAGGTTGCTGGCGCAATCGCGCCTGGATGGGAAACGCCTCGCACTGGGAGATTGCGAGGGAGCCCGGGGCATCCGAACACGCCGGGAGCGTGCCCCCTGGGCTCGGCTGGAATGGCGGTGGCGAGGCGGCGGCGGACGTGAATCACGTCTGGAGCGAGCCCCGTCGCCCGGGTGACCCTGGAGCGGGCGGGCCGGTCCCGTCCCGCGCAAGAGGAGGATCCGAGATGAACGAGCCCCTGTTGACCCTGACCGAGGTTTCGAAGGCGCTGGCGCTGTCGAAGACGTTCGTGAGGCGCCGGATCGTGACGGGCGAGTGGCCCTCGTTCCGGTTCGGGCGGACGCGGCGCATGGCGCGGGCCGACGTGGACGCGATCCTGTCGGCGTCGCGGGAGGCCGGAAGCCTCGGCGCCGGGGCGAACGGCCCGGATGCCGGGCAGACGCCTGCCGGGTGAATCACGCCTGGAACGGCCTCCCCGGCCGGGTGTGAAGTCGAGGCGGCAGGAGCCCGAGCCGGGGCAACGAGCAGCGGGAGCGGCGATGCTGAGGATCGACGAGTTCGCGACCCGGCTGAAGGGCGTGCGCAAGGGAGCCCGGGACTGGAGCGCCCTGTGTCCGGCCCACGACGACCACAACCCCTCCCTGACGTTCCGTGCCGACGGCCGGGGCATCCGGTTCCACTGCCACGCGGGCTGCACTCGGGCAGAGGTGCTCGCGGCCATGGGCCTGGAGGAGAAGGACGTGTTCGAGCCGGACGACCGCGGGTCCCGCCGTTCCAGTATCGAGGCGACGTACGACTACGTGGACGAGGCGGGAAGGCTCCTGTACCAGACCGTCCGCCGGTTTCCGAAGAAGTTCTGCCAGCGCAGGCCCGCGACACCGATGGATCCGCCCGACCGGATCGCACGCGACCCGGATGGACGGGAGTGGGTCTACTCCCTGAAAGGGCCGGACGGGAAGCCGGTCCGGCGCGTGCTGTACCGCCTCCCCGAGGTGGTCGCCGCGGCCGGCGACGGCCGGATGGTCTTCGTGGTCGAGGGCGAGAAGGACGCCGACGCGATGGCGGCCCTGGGCGTGGTGGCGACGACCTCGCCGCAGGGGGCGGGCAAGTGGGAGGACGTCTTCGCGGCGCCGCTCGCGACCGCGGCCCGCATCGTGGTGTGCCCGGACAACGACCCGCCTCCGTCGAAACCGAAGGATCGGGGCTTCCCGGGCCAGCGGCACGCGGCAGACATCGTGCGCTCGCTGCTGAGGGCCGGCGTCGCGCCGGATCGGATCCGGGTGCTGGAGTTCCCGGGGGTCAAGGACGCGTCGGACTGGATCGCCGCGGGCGGGACGAAGGACGCGCTGCGGGATCTGGTGGGCGATGCGCCCACGGGTCCGGAATGGCTCGCGGCCTGGGAGCCGCGCCTCGGCAGCGGTGCCTCGAACGGGTCGATGGCGCCGGTCGCATCCCCGGACGACGACCCCCGTCCGACCGTGGTCCTGGTCGGGGACCTGGCCGTCCTGATGGATCTGGTGGTCCGGGCGCTCGTCGATTCCTCGGGGGACCGCCCGGAAGTGTTCCGGTCCGCGGACGGCTCGCTGCTGCTGGTCGTTCGCCGGGGGGATAGCGGCCCGACGATCCGGACGCTGGGCGACGACTCGGTCCGGATCCTGCTTGCGCGGCTCATCCGATTCGTGCGTATCGACCCGCGAACCGGAGCGGAATCGGCCGTCTCGCCCCCCGAGCACGTGGTCAAGTCGCTGCGCGCGGAGCCGCCGCCCGAACTGCCGACGCTGGTGCGCATCGTGACCGCGCCCGTGGTGGGACGCGACGGCGCGTTCCTGACGACCCCGGGCTACCACCCTGGCAGCATGACCTTCTACGCGCCCGAGGAGGGGTTCTCGGTCGCCCCGGTGCCGGACGACCCGACGCCCGGGGACGTGGCGGCGGCCCGCGAGCTGCTCCTTTCGCCGCTGTGCGACTTCTCGTTCACGACGGCATCCGAACGGGCGCATGCCGTCGCGGCGATGCTGCTGCTGTTTGTGAGGGAGCTGATCCGCGGCCCGACCCCGATGCACCTGGTCACGAAGCCCACGGCCGGGTCGGGCGGCTCGCTGCTGTGCGACGTGTTCTCGCTGGTGGGCACGGGCCAGACGGCCCCGGTCGGCACCGAGATCCCGAACGACGAGGAGGGGCGCAAGCGGCTGACGTCGATCTTCCTGGCGGCCGAGCCGATCGTGCTGCTGGACAACATCCACGACGTCGTCCAGGGCTCGGCGCTGGCCGCGGCACTGACGTCGGAGTGGTGGAGCGACCGTATCCTGCGGGAGTCGCGGATGGTGCGACTGCCGGTCCGGTGCCTGTGGCTCGGGACGGGCAACAACCCCTCCGCGAAGCACGAGATGGTGCGTCGGATCGTGCGCATCCGGCTGGACACGGGGCTGGAGCGTCCGGCGGATCGGCCGAGGGAGTCGTTCCGGTTCCCGGACCTGAAGGGCTGGGTGCGGGAGCACCGGGGCGATCTGGTCCATGCCGCGCTGACCCTGGTGCGGGCCTGGCAGCGGGCGGGATCGCCGTCCGGGGCGCGCAACCTCGGGTCGTACGAGGCCTGGGCCGCCGTGATGGGCGGGATCCTGGACGTGGCGGGCATCCCGGGTTTCCTCGCGAACCTGGACGAGTTCCGGGGCGAGACGGATTCGGAGGAGGAGGCCAACCGCTCGTTCGTCACCGCCTGGCACGACAAGTTCGGGGACGCGGTCGTGGGCGTGTCGGACCTGCTGCCCGTCGCGAGCAACGACCTGAACCTTGGCGACGGGACCGAGCGGTCGCAGAAGACCCGCCTGGGCCGGCACCTGGGAAGGCTGCGCGACCGCGTGGTCGCGGGCTACCGGGTGAGCCGGGCCGGGAAGGACGGGCGGGCGGGGACGATCCGGTGGCGACTCGAGGACGCGCCCGTGCCGCCTCCCGCACCGGACCCCGGACCCGACGCAGACGTTGCAGACGTGCGCAGACGTGGTGATCCGGGATGTCTGCATGATGCAACCGAATGTACTGACTGCGGAATCGAGTACGTTGCAGACGTTGCAGACGTGATCCCCATGCCGCACGTGCGATCGTGCGCGCCCACATGTGCGCATGCGCCTGTGTACGAGGAAACAACCCGACCCCACGTCTGCGACGTCTGCGAGCCGGATAT
>JARKOL010000112.1 GCA_029975745.1 Myxococcota bacterium
CGATGCGGATCCTGCAGGAGCGCCGCGAGCACGGGAAGAAGATGGCGCCTGGCTGCGGCCGACATCGTCCGGTCGCGACGGCCGAGACGCTGGTCAAGAGCATCGAGGAGCAGGCCGCGCGGCAGCGGACGTTCGTGAAGAAGGCGCAGCGCTGCGAGAACCTTCTCCGCGTCGCGGTTGCCGCGCTGAAGACGGTCCTTGCCAACGAGCACTTCGTGACGCTCCTGCGGGCCGAGGGGCTTCTGTCGCTGCCCCGGCTGGCCGGCACGGATGCCCCATGGAGCGCGGACCCGCGGTTCCAGCAGGAGACGGCATGATGGCGACCGGCGTGCGGATCGGCTTCGAGCAGGCGACCCTGGAACTGCCCCTCGACCGCCTGGCGGCGACGCGTTCCCTTGGGAAGCAGTTCCGGCAGATGGAGCGGTACAAACGCATTCTGGCGTCAATCCAGGAGATCGGGCTGGTCGAGCCCCTGGTCGTACATCCGCCGAAGGGCGCGGCGCAGGCATTCCTGCTGCTGGACGGGCACCTGCGGCTGGAGGCGTTGCGGGAACTGGGCGTCGCGCAGGCCCGGTGCCTGGTCTCGACCGACGACGAGGGCTACACCTACAACCGCCACGTGAACCGGATCTCAACGTTCCAGGAGCACTTCATGGTGATGAAGGCGCTCAACGCGGGCGTGTCCGAGGAACGCCTGGCCCGTGCCCTGAACGTGGACGTGCGCCGGATCCGCGAGAAGCGGGATCTGCTGCGAGGCATCTGCCCCGAGGCCGTGGCGATGCTGAAGAAGCGCGACGTGGCCGCGAGCGCCGTGTACTACTTCAGGCAGGTCAAGCCGGTTCGCCAAGTCGCGATGGCCCAGGCCATGATTGACGCCGGCAACTTCACCCGCAGCTACGCGTTCGCGCTGTACGCCGCGACTCGTCGCGACATGCTGGTCGAGCCCGAGCGGCCCCGCGAATCGGAGGGCGTCGCGCCGGTCGACCTGTCCCGGATCGAGAAGGAGACCGCGGTCATCGAGCAGGACGTGGCCCGGGTGAAGGAGGATCTGTCGCAGAACAGTCTGAACCTCTCCTTCCTGCGGGCGTATCTGCGCAAGCTGCTCGACAACGCGCGGGTCGTGCGGTTCCTGTCGCAGCACCAGCCCGAGGTGCTGGAGCAGTTCCAGCGGCTCGTCGAGACCGAGGCGCTCGACGGGTAGCCGGAGGCGTTCACCATGGCACGAGCCATTGCCGCCCCGGCCGGGGGGACCGCGCTCGACTCGGGCAAGCCCCACCTGCGTCGAACGTCCCAGGAGATTCACGCCGACACCTTGAAGATCGTCGTGGAACGGGGCGGTCAATGCCTGGACCTGGCCTTCAAGAACCAGGAATCACGCATGACCGTGCGGTGCGCGAAGGGCCACGTCTGGCGCACCCGCCTGAAGGCGATCCTGTACGGGTCGTGGTGCCCCCGGTGCGCAGTCGCGAAGACCGTCGAAGCCGCCCGGAAGCACCACGGCACGCTGGACCTCGGCGACACGGACGAGATCGCCTTCTGGGCAGAGCCGCAGGGATTGGAGTTCGTGGTGGGTGACCCACCCCGGCAGGGCCGGACCGACTTCTTCCGGTGCGACGCCGGCCACATGTGGGAGGTGTCGCGCCAGTCGCCCGTGGGGGCATGGTGCCCGGTCTGTGGGACGAGGGGGACTGCGATGGGCGTGGGGCGGGTGGCGCCGTGAAGCCGTCCGATTATCACGACAGGGTGGGAGCCTCGGTCACGAACCATCGAACGAAGCGCTGCACGCCGTCAACCTGGCCCTCCGGGGTGTCGTAAGGGACTCGGCTGACGATTTCGTCGGTCCACTCGGGCGCGCGTTCCATGACGTTCGGGCACCCGGACGTCCTCATCCGCGCCACGTAGGTCTCCCCCTGGCTCCCGGGAATCGTCTCCTTGCCGGTCGCCGTGAACCCGACCTCGACCCGCTTCGCACGCCTTCGGGACCAGACTGTGACCGTAAAGTCCGGGTTGCCTACCGGGTGGAAGTAGATGCACTGCTCGACGCCGCGTCCGGAGCGGTGGTACTCGATCGTGTCCGGGAGACCGTCGAGGATCCTCCGGATCACCTGCCGGGCCTCCTCGGGCTGGCTCTCAATGTAGCTCTTCGCGTGACGCCTCGGCCCGTTTCCGGCCGGGGGAGCCTCCGATTTCGACTGCACGATCGCCATGTCGGACACGCGTAAGAATCGGCTGCAGAGGCCCGCGTCCCCGCCAACCAGGCTCTTGAGCATCGAGAGCACCGCGTTCAACTGGTCCGGCGAGAGGTCCGGCTTCTTCTCCAGCAGGCGCTTCAGGCCCGGGTCTTCCTGCATGCTCTCTGGCGTGAAGTCCGCAAACAGTCGTTCCGGATCGCGGTTCGAGAGGTGGGCGTACGCCTCGGGGAAGGCGTTCTGAAGGGCCACCAGCGTGAAGACGATGGCCGCCTTGTTCTCGACCTTGTCGTCCCACGTGTGCTTGTCGCTGTCGAGGATCAGGAGCAGGAGGTTCAGGATGTTGACGAGGCGCTTGATGGTTCGGGGGTTCGTCCCCGTCGTCCAGCGCAGGACCTCGACCATGGCCGTGATGGTCTCGGGGTTGACCGATTCGACGCTGATCCTGCGGAACAGCCCCTCGATGTATCGCTCCAGCTTTTCCTGCGTGTGGGCCGGCATCTGGAAGGGAACCTGGATGATCTTGTCGAAGAACGACCGTCCTGCTACCTGCTCGCCGCCCAGGCCCGCCTTCGCCCGCAGGCCCTGCATGATGACCTCGTAGTCGCACGCGAGGACGAACACGAGCCCCCGGATGTCCAGGAAGACCTTCAGGACCTCGAGGATCTCGACGGCACGGTCGGGCTGGACCCGGTCCAGGTCGTCCACGAACACGACGACCCGATCACGGCCGGTCCCCTTGTCCTTGATGACGGTGCCGACCAGGTCCTCCAACTGTTCCTTCAACTTCTCGAGGGACTCGTACTGTTCGAAGACCTGGTCGAGTTCGCCCTTTGCGAGCGCACTCGTCACGTTGACGCCCAACTGCGCCTCGGCGACCTTGCCCCCCAGGCTCAGGAGCGCCTTGCCGATCCGTTGCACGACCTGCTTGGCTTCCCCGCCCGTCTGCTTCGTGAGGCTTCGGATGATCGCCAGGAAAATCGCGATGGCGAGCCCCTGCCCCGGCTCGGTCTGGGCGTATTTCCAGGTGTTCACCTTGACGACGGGGTAGGCCTGCCCGAGACGCTGCTCGATCAGGTTCATCAGACTGGTCTTGCCGCTTCCCCAGTCGCCCTGGATGCCGATCGTCATGGGCGTCTCGGTCTGCTCGATGAACCGCGCCAGGGCCAGGGCGTAGTCCCCGATCTTGAGTCCCTGCTCGTCCTCCACGTCCACCAGGATGGGGGTGTCCCGGACACCGACCGTCTTCGTGATATCGCGCGTGCCGTTCCCTTCGGACATGTCGTCCTCCTTCTCAAACCGCACGCTGTTCGACGATGGCACGGATGCCCGCGGCCAGCGTCTCCGCTTCCCCGGTGCAGAAGAACAGGTTCTTCGTGCGCGGCCCCTCCGCGACAACGGTGAGCACAGGCGGATCGGACGTCGCCTCCACCTGCACGATCTTGTCGACCGCGACCGTCGTGCTCTTGGTCGTTCCGACGAATACGAGCCTTCGGGACGTCACGAAAAGCGTGCCGGTGTCGTCGGTCTTCACCGCCGTGCGCTTCCTGACGCTGCCGCCGTGGACACCGACCCGGATCGGGAGTCCTCCCGCCCGCACGGTCGTTCCGACGCTGCCGCCGCGGTAGCCGAGCGACTCGGTCTGTTCGAAGCAGAGTTCCACGTCACGAACGACGAAATGGCACTTCTCTTCCCGGTACTTCATCAGGATGCCGGGCGCCTCGACCTCCGGCAGTCGGCCCGATCGAAGGGCACATGTCGATTCGGCGGAACGGAGAACGTCTTCCATGCCAGCCCTCGGAAAGAGGTCCGGGAAGGCCATCGAGAACGCGAGCAGGTGATCCCGTTCCGACTGTGAGATCACGCTGTCTTCCTGCGCCCCGGCCAGCGTGCGCGAAAACGCCTCGCGCGTGAGTTCGGTCAGGGCCGCCGCGCAGGCGCCGGGTGCGGACGCCTCGCCCGACTCGGACAGGAGGTTCGCGACCTCCCGCGTGAGGGGCTCTCCCTCCGTGGCGTCATCGATGCGGCCGTCCGACAGGGCGGCGCCAATCGACTCGACCAAGCGCTCGACGCGGTCCGGGGCGTGCTGGCGCAAGGCTGCCACCAGGCGGGCGCCGCAGGGCGCCACGGGCTGCTTCATGCCGATACCCGTCAGGTACAGGACGAGAAACAGGAAGCCCGCGAGCAGACCGGCAATGACGTTGTGTTCGATCAGAGCCTTGATCCATGGGTCGGGCAACATGCCCACAAAGGGGGATGCCGCCGCCCCCGGTTCCGCAAGGAATGCGACGGCGGCGACGAGGAAGGCGATTCCCAGGAGCCCGATCGCCTTCCCCTTGCTCGTGCTCGCCCGGAGCGGCTTCCACAACGCGACGAACGCTGCCGCCACGGCCAGCAGTACCGCGACCAGCAGGAAGATGGAGGCGATGTCGTTCTTCTTCGCTGCGGCCATCCGTCCTGCTCCCCGCCGTGGCCTCGTCCGATTGCGTCCCGCGTTGCCTGGACCTACTTGATCCGGAACAGGCCGATCGCCCACCCCCACGTCCCATCCCCACGTGCGTCCACGTGGCTGCCGGCGAGGGAACACCCAAGTTCCCCCGCCCAGCGGGCCATGCGATTCTTCAGCAATCGATCCCGGCGTTCCGCCTTCTCGCTGTCAGACAGATCGCCGGATCGGCAATGGCCTTTCGCCTCGGTGTACGCGAGCAGGTATCCCGATTGCACGTGGCTGTTAAGGGCCATGTAGTCGCCTACCTTCTTCCGGTCGCCCCGCAGATCCCCGATGCCCCAGGCCCGCTTCACCTCGATGACGGAACGAACCGAGTTGCCTGTCTTGAACCAGACGACGATGTCGAACCGCTGGCCGAGATCCTTCCGCGGGCGGCCCCTCGGGTGTTCACCGCGCTCCCTCAGGATCTTCTTCGGGGAGGCTTCCGGGAATACCGAGAAGCCGATGGCGTGGACCTTCCGGACGACGCTGTGCGCGAGGAAGGACTCCGGACCGTGAGAGAGCCACCAGCCGGTCATGTCGGTGTATTCGTGCTGGGCTGCCTTCGCTCCTTCCAGGATCGCGGCTTCGAGTCCGTTCATGCCCGCTCGCCTCTGACACCGAAATCGGGATGGACGATAGCACGAAAAGACACCCCGTTGGGGGAGAGACGGAGCGCCGGATTCCGTGCAGGAACGCCCCGTGCGGGTGGCGAAATCCATGTCCCGCTGTCGCCCCGCCGTGCTAGACTCGCCGCGTTTCCGAGGTGGCGATGGAGCCGAAAGAAAACCAGTCCGAGTTGTTCCCTGGTGCGACGGAGACGGGCGCGGGCGTCCGCGTGAAACGCTACGCCCGGCGCAAGGCCGTCCGGCAGTTGTGGGACATCCTGTGGCCGGACTCGATCCGGGCGGTGCAGGTCGCGGCGGCGTGCGTGTCGTTCGAGGAGTTCGTGACCCGGTTGCCGGGCGAGATGACGCAGACGTCGTTGCAGACGCGCGGCCGGGCCGTGACCACGATCCTGTCGCGCTTCTTCGCGGATCTGACGGTGGACACGCTGCCTTGCCGAGTGTGGCGGACCTGGAACGACCCGGCGCTGCTGGAAGCGGTGATGGGGCCGCTTCTCCTGCAATCGGAGCCGCTGCTGGGCCGCCTGGTCGCGGAGCGCCTGCACCCGATCCCCCCGGGCTCGATGCTGCCGCTGGACTTCTTCCGGCAGTACGGGGACGAGGTCGGCGGCCGGAACGCCATCAACGTGTCGAAGCGTTGCGCGGGAGCGATGCGCAACCTTGGCTGGATCGCCCGCGTGCGGGGTCGATCGGTGCGCGTCCAGCCCCGCATCGACCCGACCGCCGTGCTGCTGCTGCTGCACCGGGAGTACGCGCCCACTCCCCGCATCGTGGACCTGGAGGAAGTGGCGGCGGGTTCGCTCTGGAAGCACCTGGGCTTCGCGTCGGTCCAGGAACTGCGCGGGTGCATCGAATCGTTCGTGGACCGCGGGCTGGTCGCCCGGTTCGTGCAGGTGGACCGGCTGGACCAGTTCACGACGCGCTACTCGCTGGACGAACTGCTGGAGCGGGGGTTGCGGGCATGACGGCCACCGACCTGGAGGAACTGGCCAGCCAGATGGTGGTGGGGCCGGCGCCGAAGCCCTACAAGAAGGTGTTCGCCTGGATCGGCCGGGCCGACAGCCTCCGGGGCGTGATCCCTCCGCGCGCGATGGTCCGCAAGAGCCTGCTGGACCTGTGCCCGCCCGCCGAGATCCCGACTCGCGAGGAGGACGTGACGCGCTGGATCGAGAAGCGCGTCTCGGCCTGCCTGGACGAGGTCGCCGCGGGATCCAGGCCCATCCTCGTCCTCGACGACGCGGAGGTCCTGGCGCGGTATCGCGTCCCGATGGCCGTGCTCCACCGGTTCCAGGGCGACCGCCGCGCGGTCGTGCTGATGGTCGCGCCCGGGGGCCTGCCCGAGCATGCCGGCCGGCTGCCCTCGTGGGCGAGATTCGAGCCCAACTGGACCGTCTCGTACTTCCAGGCCGCGCTCGGCGATCAGTGCATCGTCGCGACCGAGCGCCGCACGAACGTGGAGGCCTGACATGGCGCTTGCCCCCCTCTCGACCCTCCTGGCGCTGAAGCCCCGGCCTGAAACCACGCTGTCCCTGGAGACGGCCATCGCCGCGGGCGCGACCACGGTCCGCGAGTACCGGTTCACGCCGTCGATCCGGGGCCTGTTCCAGGAGATCCTGCACCTGGCCGCGTCGGACCGGGGACAGGGATACTGGATCCAGGCCGAGTACGGCGCCGGCAAGACGCACCTGCTGGCGACGCTTTCGGTGCTGCTGGCCGGGGGCGAGGACGCCTGGGACGCGGTGTCGGACCCGGACCTCGCGGGCTTCCGCAAGGCCGTCCGTGGCCGCCCGGGCTTCCTGCCGGTCGTGATCAACTGCAAGGGCCTGGCCGGCACCGAGGGGGGCGAGCAGTCCCTCCAACGGGTGATCGAGAACGCCATTGCCGACGCGCTTCGCAAGGCCGGTCTGGAAGGACGGATCCCCGTCACCACCGCCGACGAGGTGGAGGCGTGGTGGAACGACGCCCCGGCCGGCATCCGGGACGAGGTCGCCAAGGCCCTGCGCACCCTGCACCGGGACGCCCCCCGTCCGGAGGACATCCTGGCCGCCAAGGGCCGCGACGCCTTCGCGACCGCCGTGCTGGAGGCGGCCCGCGCCGTCCGCATCGAGGTGCCCCGGACCCGCGACATCCGGACCCGCCTGTCGTCCATTTACCAGCGCCTGGTCGGGGACGCCGGCTTCGGGGGCCTTTTGTTCGTGATCGACGAGTTCAAGTCCTGGCAGGACCTGCACCCTGCCGGCTCGCCCGCCGGCGCCGAGGACGAGCACGTCCTGGAGACGCTCGCCTTCCACCTGCCGGTGGACGAGCACGCCCGGATCCTGACCGTCATCGCGTCCCAGGGCGTGCCCCCCGAGAAACTGCGCGGCGGGGCCGCGGGCGACCGGTTCGCGCTGAGGCCGCTCTTCGCGTCCGAGGACTCGGCCCGCGAGTACGACGAGATCGTCGCGTGGCGCGTGCGCGACCTGGCGCCGGGCCGCAGCCCCGAGGTCGAGGAGTACTTCCGCCACTACGCGAGCGGCTTCAAGTTCCTGTCGGGCGTGTCGCAGGACCGGTTCCGGGAGGTCTTCCCGTTCCAGCCCCGGTGCTTTGACGTCATCCGGAGGATCACCCAGTACCTGGTCACCGCGCGGTCCTCGATCCACTACGTCCACGAGGTGCTCAGCAGCGGCTCCGTGACGTCCCGCCCGGGCCTGGTCCGGGCCGCGGACCTCCTCCAGAGCGAGACGCTCCAGGCGGACCTACAGACCTCGGCCCGGTTCGTCGAGGGCTGGCGCGCGTTCCGCAGCGCGATGGACGGCCTGCCATCGATCGCCTTCGACAACGAGTCCGACCGGCAGATGGCCGAGGACGTGGTCCGGACCCTGTTCCTGTGGCACTGCGCGAATCCCACCGCCCCCAAGGGCCTTTCCGCCGCGGAACTGGCCGAGGCGTGCCTGGTCGAGGGCGACGGCTTCGTGCCGCGGGGCGAGGACGTCCTGGCCGGGATCATCCTGCCGCGCATGAACGACCTCGCGCAGATCACGTATTCCAAGGCCGAGGGGGCGAAGTTCCGGATCGTCGCGTCCGCCGGCCCGGCCTACGCCGAACTGCTGGCGACGTACACGCGGACCAAGGTGGCCGACCCCGAGGCGGGGCGGAAGTGGCTGGACCTCCTGGTCGCCCCGCCGTCCGTCACGGACGGTTCGGTGATGCTGTTCCACGACATGACGCTGGACAAGGCCAAGAAGGTCGTGGGGCGCGCGAACAAGGTCCGTTACGACGGCGAGAAGGTGGTCGCCGACCACTGGACGGCCGACCTGGGCCGCTCGGTGACCGACCGGACCGACTACGCGACGCACTTCCGGCTGGTGTACCTGCGCGAGCCCGCGGACATCTCGCCTGCCGACATCGAGGACGAGCGCGTCGCGGTGGTGATCCCGGCCCCCTGGCGGGACGTGGCCGCCGACGAACTGCGGACTTTGTGCGCCATCCGCAAGATCGAGGAGGACTACAAGGACCGCCAGGGGCCCGACGCGGACCTGGTCAAGCAGCGCAACACCGAGCGCCGAAAGCAACTTCACGGCGAGGTGCCCCGGCTCCAGGCCGAGGCCATGCGCCACGGCCGGATCGTCACGAAGGCCGGACTGGGCCTGGACCCGGCGGACGTGTTCGTGGATGCGGCCCGAGCCGACGAGGTGCTGGGGTCCAGGCTGCTGGAGGCCGCCTACTCCCGGCCGCCGTTCAACCCCACCGACCTGCGGCGCGAACTGACCGGGGCCGAGCCCGAGAAGATTTTCGAGGCGCTCTTCCAGCAGTCCGCCGCCGCCGCCGCAACGGGCGCCGTGGACAACTTCGCGCAGGGGCTCGGCCTGACCTCGCGTGCCGACCCACGGCGGTTCGATTCCGCCGCGTGCCCGTTCTTCGAGGACATTCGGCGGGACCTTGAAGCCGCGAACGGCGATCTGCGGCTGTACGCCTTCTACGACCGCTATACGGGCGCCCCCAACGGCGTGCCGGCCGAGGTGCTGAGCCTCTACCTGGCAGCGCTCGTGCGGGCGGGCCCCCCGCCCTGCGAACTCGTGCTGAAGTCGGACGGGCGCGTAACCCTGAAGGGGGGCGGCCGGCCGCGCACGGGGCGGCTCGGGTTCAACGAGGTGCCGCAGGTCGAATGGAAGCGGGGGCTCCACCAGGGCCTCGACCGGCTGGTCCTGGTCAAGGGCCCTGCCTGGAACGACCTGGTGCCTTGCTTCCGCCTGCTCGCGGACGGCCTGGTGGCGACCGACGAGCCGACCCAGGTGCAGACCCAGCAGGACCGCCTCGCCGCCGCCTACCGGACCTGGACCGGGCGCATCAAGGGCCTTCGCGACCGCCTGAAGGGGCTGGCCGCCCGGCTGGGGCAGGACGTCCGGTCGCTGGTCGCGCACCTGGACGACCTGGATGCCGTCTGCGCCACCGACGCGCATCACCTGGAGACCTTCGAGACGGTCTTCGACGAGCGCTTCGGCCGGGACGCGGAGCGCTTCAAGAACTGCGTCGCCGCGGTGCGGCGGCTCGAGGAACTGGACCAGAACCACCTCCACGCCGTGGCCGATGCGGTCACCTACATCGACGCGGTGAGCGGCCTGCCGGAAGCCGATCCGATCCGTGCGGGCCTGGCCGCGGCGCGGGGCGGGTTCGACCTGGCCGCGTTCGCCGCGGAGCCCGCGCGCGCCGCCGCGGCCATCGCCGCGTTCGAGACGGCCCGCGACGCCTACCGCGACGCCTGGCGCCGGCATTACCGGGACCATCGGCAGGCGCTGGTCGGGCTTCGCGGTCGGCTCGATGCCGTGCAGCCCGTCGTCGCGGGCCTCGCGGCGCTGAACGCGGTCCCGGAACTTGGCGCCCGGGACGGCGAAGGGCTGGAGGGCCGGCTTCGGGCGCTGCTGGCCCGGGTGGACGCCTCCCGCCTGGCCGTCGAGCCGCCTGACGCGCTGACCGCGCCGACCGCGGACGGCGTGACGCTGGCCACGACGGCACCCGAGGCCGAGGTCGCCTCCCTGGAAGTGGACGCGGGCATGGCCGCGGTCACGCGCCGCGAGCGGCTGGCCGACGCGGGGGTCCATGACGTGCTCGCCGCGGCCGGGGACCCGGGCTTGGTCTCGCTGCTGGCCGCGGTAGACGTGGGCGACGAGAAGGCGGCGATCTCGGCGGTGACCACCGCCATTGCGACCCGGATCCGCGAGTTGCTGCAGACGGCCCAGGTGGTCGTCGTACGGATCGACCTCGCGGACTTCGGCGGGTTCGTGGTGGACGACCAGGACGGCTCGCTGGAGGCTGCCGTGGACCGCTTCCGGGACTTCCTGAAGCGAAAGGTCAAGGACGCCCGCAAGGCGAATCCCAAGAAGACCGTGAGGCTGGACCTGCGATGACGCGACCCTACCGCACCGACATCACCGTCGAGGAGTTCGTCCGGCGCCACGGGACCCCGTACGACCCGGCAACGGACAAGTACCACCGGGAGCCATTCGCCCGGGAGACCAAGGTCGGCAAGAACTCGGCCATCTACAACGCGCACTCGTATCACACGAAGGTGCCCCCCGAGGGCATCGTGCCGTACCTGCTGCACTACACCAGCCCCGGGGAACTGGTGCTGGACCCGTTCTGCGGCACCGGCATGACGGGCGTCGCGGCCATGCTCTGCGCGCAGCCCCCCCATGGGATCGAGGCCCCGCCCGGCTCAAGGCTCGGTGCCCGGGCCGCAATCCTGAACGACCTGTCGCCGGCCGCCTGCCACATCGCCTACAACTACACGCACCCCGTGGACGTCCGGGCGTTGAAGGCCGAGTTCGAGAAGATCATGGGCTCGCTCCAGGGCGAGTTCGACCGGCTATACGGGACGACCTGCGACGGGTGCGGGGGGCCGGCGACCATCCAGTACACGATCTGGTCCGACGTGTTCGAGTGCTTCCGGTGCGGGGGGAAGATCGTTCTTTGGGACGCGGCCGTGAATCCCGAAAAGGGAGAAGTCAAGGACCAGTTCGATTGTCCCCATTGCGGGATTACTGCGAAGAAGACCAAGCACAAACTCGTCGACAATGTCCCCGTCGTCACGAACTACGAGTGCGCCGGGGCCTGTCGACCGAAGCGGCGAGAACACCGCATCGTCGAGTCGGAATCCCAACTCCTGGGTCAAGTCGATGCCGAGCCGATCCCTTGGTGGCATCCCACGGATCCCTTCGGGTCCGACCGCGAGATGTGGCGTGGGGGCCATCGAGATGCTGGAATCGTCAGCGTCAGCGACTTCTGGACAAGGCGCAACCTCCGCGCGCTTGCCGCGCTTTGGGATCAGATCCAGCGAGCCCCGGAGGATGTGCGTCCGGCTCTTCTCTGGACCCACACCGCGTTCTCGACGACTGTGAGCCGCTTGCGAAAGTTGGCCTTCGACTATCGACGTGCTGGATCTGTGGCTGGTGGTCCGACGCGGGGCACTCTGTATGTTTCGTCCCTCGTTCGTGAGGTTGCGATTCCGCCGGCTCTACGGCGGGCGTTCAACGACGTCTTGGACTACTATGGTGGTCTCGGAAGTCTGCATGCGGACGTTGTCGTTGGAAACGGATCGGCTGATTCCCTTTCTGTCGGCGCGGAATCGGTTGACTACATCTTCACCGACCCACCCTTCGGCTCGAACATCTTTTACGCGGATTGTTCCCTACTTTGGGAAGCCTGGCTCCAGGACTTCACGGATCGCGGAAGAGAAGCCGTCTGGAACAAGTCCCTCAAACCTGAGGGGGGCGGCAAGACCCTCGACGACTACGCAGGGATCATGGCCGGCGCGTTCCGCGAGATGTACCGAGTCCTGAAGCCCGGTCGCTGGACCTCGGTGGTCTTCTCGAATTCCGACGACGGCGTATGGCAGGCGATCCGGGACGGCGCGACCGACGCGGGCTTCTCGCTGGAGAACACCGTCGCGCTCGACAAGACCCAGCGCTCCTTCAAGCAGATCAAGGGCGAGAAGGGCGAGGAGGACGTGGTCGGCACGGACATCGTGATGAACCTGCGCAAGCGGTCGAGGGCGTCGGTCGCGGTCTCGACCGTCCCGGACCTCGAGGACCGGGTGCTGGCGATCCTGCGAGAGCGGCTGGCCGACCTGAACACTCGGCCGGGGGCCGCCTCGGAGGCGCAGCGCACCACCTCGGAACTCTACTCGCACGTCCTGCGCGTCCTGATGGAGGCGGGCCTGTCGAACCGCGGCCTGACCATGCCGTTCATCGAGGACCTGTGCGCGACGGTCTTCAAGAAGGTCGCGGGCTGCTGGCACCTGGCGTCCGACGAGATCCGGTACGAGGCAGGCCTGTCCTTCGAGGTGGTTGACGAGCGGTCCGCCATCGACTTCCTTCGTTCGAAACTGTCGGTCCGGTCCATGAGCTTCGGGGAACTGGTCCCGGAGTGGCGGGCGGCCACGTTGAAGGTCGGCCACGCGCTGGGCAAGGACCTGCACCAGGTGCTGGAGGAGAACTTCTGGCACGAAGCCGACACGAACCGCTGGCGCATCCCGACGACCGACGAGCGGGCGCGCATGGGCGACGAGCGGACCGTCCGGCTGCGACGGCGGCTGCGGCGCGTGATCGACGGCGAAGCCGCCTCGGCGCCGGACCTGCTGGAACTGATGGTCTTCGCCTGGACGGACCTCGCGGACGCCCGGGCCGCGGTCACCGTGTTCGGGCGGCTGGACCTGACCGCGCTGCCCGGGGACGACGCGAAGAAGGCACGGCGCCTGTACCAGGTCGCCCGTGCCCGGGCCGCCGAGGAAGAACAGGAAGAGGCCCCGGATGGACGGCTCCTCTGACAGCCCGGCGGTGCCGGACCTTCCGGTCCTCGACCGTCCATGGGTCGAGGTGCTGGCCGTTCCCGAGCGGGTCGCGCGGACGCTCGAGGAACTGGGCGTGGTCACGCTGCGGGACGTCGTCCTCGTGCCCGAGTCGAGGCTGCTGTCCACGCCGAACTTCGGGCGTACGTCGTTGCGCCAGCTTCGGGGCGCGGTCGAAGATGTGATCGAGGACGGACGACTGCCGATTCGGCCCTTCGCGGACATTCCGGCAGCGCCCACCCCGGAACCGCTTTCCGTGAGTGTCGAGCCCGCCTCGCCTGTCGGGGATGAACGCGACATCGAGTCAAGATGGCTGGACCTGCCCTGGGACGAGGGGCTGGACGTGCCCGTGCGCGTGTACAACGTGCTTCGCCAGTGCCGGGTGGCCACGGTCCGGGACGTGCTGGGCCTGTCCGACGAGTGGCTGATCGCCCGTCCCAACTTCGGGCGGAAGTCTCTGCGGGACCTGCGCCGCGCGATCGAGGATGCACGCCGGGCCGTGGCAGGCGGGCGACTGCCCTGGAGTCCGCGGTCGGCTGCACCGGAGCCCTTCATGCCGCCCGAGGATACGCCGGTGGCACCGCCTTCCGATCTGCTGGACCGACCCTGGGACGAGGCCCTCGACGTGACGGTCCGTGTCGCGAACGGCCTGTCGAAGACCGGCGCCGTCACGGTGCGCGACGTCCTGGCGCTGACCGATCGGCAACTGCTGTCGCTTCCGTGGTTCGGAAGGACGTCGCTGCGGGACCTGAAAGCCGCCATCCAGGCGGCACAGGAGCCTCGCGCGGCCGGGGGACCTCCAACCTCGGTTGCCGCGGTGGAGCCCGCACGGCCCTTGCCGGCCGATCTGGCTTCGCTTGCTGCCGAGGTTCGCGGCGCGATCAATCTCCGCGACCGTCGGGTCTTCGAGCTTTACTGGTCGGAAGGCTGGACCCTGGAGGCGATCGGGGCCGAGGTCGGCGTCACGCGCGAGCGGATCCGTCAACGCCTGTCCCGATGCGAACGCCGGGCGGCCCGACTGGGGCGGGTGATTCGGGCGGTGCTCGAACCGGTCCTGGAGCGCATGGAAATGGCGGGCGGCCTGCTGCACGTCGATGAGGTTCACGAAGTCGCCGGTCCGGGGCCGATCGAGGACGTGCCTTTCATGGCACGGGCCGCGGGCCTTCCGGATGTCCGGGTATGGGAGGGCAGGTTTTTGACGAGCCTGTCCTCGACGGAAGTGCGCCGCCGCCTGGGCGCCGTCCGGGAGGCATTGCGCCGGCTTTGTCGGGACAGCGTGCCCGTGGAGCAGGTCGCCGCCGTGATGCGGGACGCGGGCGGGCTGACGCCGGGGCCCGCGGGGTTCGCGGCCCTGCTCGGCGTCGGACTGGGCCTGGAACCCGACGGGGACGTGGTGACCCTGGACGCGATCCTGCGACCCGGAGGGCGGCTGATCGCCACCCTCGCGAACACGGGTCGGCCGGTCCGGGTTGCGGAACTGGCCGCCCTGATCGGCCTGGTCGGCGAGGACGACGATGCGACCGGCACCCCTGCCCACCGGGTGCAGGCCGTTCTGGACCGGTACGGAGAGGCGTGGAAGATCGGCCCGGCCACCTATGTCCACCGGGATCACCTGCCCGTGCCGGAAGCACGCCTGATGGAACTGGCCCGGGAGACGGTGGAACGGCTGGAGGCATCGCCGGGTCCGGTCGGCCTGGTTCGGCTGGCTCGGGACTTCCAGGATCAGGATCCGTCGCTCGGGGGGCTGACCGCGAACCTGCTCGGCGCGGCCCTGGCTAGGCATCCGGCACTGGTCATCCGGTACGGGAGGGTCGGCCTGGCCGAGCTGTTCCACGCGGGCGGTGTCTCCATCGCCCGGCAGGTGGCGATGGCACTGGACGACGCGGGGCGGGTCCTGTGCCTGGACGAGGTGGTCGAGGCTGTCAACGCGGACGGTCTGGACTACACGCCCGCGTCGATCCAGAACGTCCTGCTCCACCATCCCGGCGTGCTGGTGCTGGGCGAGCAGCGGTTCCTGGCGCGGTCCGCACTTCCCGTCGGCGATGACGAGGTCGCGGACCTCTGCGGCCAGGCACTGGACCTGCTTCCCGAGGACGGCCTGCCCGTGGTCGCGAGGCACCTCCTGCGGCCCCTGTCGGCGCGGGAATGGAACCGTGGTGTGCTGCGGCGTCTTGCGGTCGAAGAAGACCCGGAAGCGGTGTTGTGGGCCCTGCTGCGGCAGATGCCGGACATCGAGGTCGCGGGGGGCTTCCTGGTGGCGCGCCGCGTGGACGGGCGGCAGAAGGGGATGGTCTGGGGCCTGCTGCTGAAGGCGTTCGAAGAGGTGGGAGCGGCTTCCCAGGCCGGGCTGATCCAGCACCTGGGCAACCGTCACGGCTGGTCCCGGACCACCGGCCGGCTGGCGAACATTCTGGATCGGATGATGGACGACGGCGTCGTGGTCAGGCTGCCCGGGTCGGTGTACGTTCGGCCCGAAGCGGCAGACGAGAAGGCGTTCGAGGCATTGCGGCATCACCACCAGGCGATCCTGCGGGCGGGGTGCCCGGTGACCACCGGGACCCGGGAGATGGGGATCCTGGCGCGCTACCTGTACTGGGCCAAGGAGTGGGGCCCCCTTGCGGGGGTTCTCGACCGGCTGCTGACGCGGGGGGATCTTGGCGATCCGGAACGTCGCGAGTTCGGGCGGCTGCAGCAGGTCGTTCGCGCGAACCTGGAGGACGTGGAATGAGCCGTGCCGCTCCCGAAGTGGCGACCGACAAGACCGCCTATCTGGCCCAACGCCTGGGCGCGGACGTGCCCCGGGGCGCCCGCCTGTCCATGTGCCTGGACCCGGATGCCGAGGCGGCGATCCCCCACGTCGTGGACCGCCTGGGACGGGCGTTCACCATCGTGACCTACGCCGGGGACGACCTGCCGTTCCGTGTGGCGTTGCGGGATGCCGAGCGGGAAGCCGGGCCCAAGGAACCCGTGCTGGTCCGCGTGACGTGGCCCCGGTTCGCCCGGATCGGAACGCCGATGGACCTGTCGTCCATTGCGGATGTGGTCGCCCGGGTGGAGGGCCCGATCGTGAACCTGCGGACCGACGCGGTCATCGCGCACTACAGCGTGCCGGCCGTGTGGCCCGAGGAGTTGCACGCGCACTCGGTCCGGGTGGGGCGGGATCTGCGGGGGTTCATCGACGGGTTCGAGCGGCTCGCGGAGGTGCGGGGCCGCGATCGGGTGCTGAAGGCGGTGAACATCCGGCAGGCGATCCTGCTGGGCGCGTACCCGGAAATCGAGGTCCGGGACCTGGAACTGACGCGCGCGTGGCCCGAGGAGGTTGTGGCCCGCTTCGTCGGGATGGCGGCGCTGCACCGGATGATCCCGGAGGACGCGGGCATCCTGCTGGACGTGCTGTCCACGACGGCGGACCTGGCGGGCGACCCGGTGGTTAAGGCATGGGCCGGTCTGCCGCTGGCGGACGCGATGCGGCTGGCCGCGTTCGGGGAGTTCCTGGACGCCCGCGGCGTGCAGAACGTCGGCCCGGTCATGGCCGGGAAGGGGGTGTTCCAGGGATTCGTGACCGACGCGGGGCCGAGCGTCGCGAAGGTGGTCGAGCACCTGCGCGGCCGCAGGGAGGAACTGGACGCCGTGCGCGACGCGGTGGACGACTCGACGTCCCCCGAGGTCGCCCAGGCAGTCTGCTCGCTGCTGCGGGAGGACCTGCCGGAAGGCCGGCTGGCCCAGGCGGACGACGCGCCGCACTGCCTGGCCCTGGCCCTGGTGACAGGCTGGATCGAGCAGACGCTGGCCTCGTCGGCCGTTCCGACCTTCCCCGCGCCCCCCGTGCCGTGGTGGGCCGAGGCGCAGTTGGATGCCTGGGAGACGCCGGACACCAGCGCATCGGCGGGCGCGAGGGCCGCGGCGCTGTTCCGCATGGTGCAGCGCATCGCCCGCGTGCAGGCCCGGCTCCAGGTCGCGAACGCGCCGGCCGCGGGGGCGGACGCGCTGGCCGAGACGGTGGACGGGTACGCGGCGTCGGACGACTGCCGCCTGGAACTGCTGCTGGCGCTGGCGCGGAAGGACGCGGACGTGATCGGGGACCGGGGGCTGCTGACGCGGTTGTACCGGTTCCTGGACTCGGTCGAGGACGAGGTCGCGGCCTACCTGGATCGGGCGGACCAGGGCGTGGCCGCGATCCTGGACCGCGAACCGCGGGCGTGGCTGGAGCACGACCGGTCCACGACTCGCGTCCTGGCCCGCGAGGCGCGGAAACTCGGGATCGAGGGGCGCCTGTTCGTGTGGCTGTTCGACGGGATGCGCTGGGACACCTGGACGGATGTGGTGCGCCCCGTCCTGGCCGAGGCCTTCGCGATTGAGAGCGAGGCCCCGGCCTTCGCGGTGGTTCCGACCTACACGAGGCTGGCGCGCACGTCGATCTTTGCGGGCCGGCATTCGGGGCAGGGGTGGAAGGGCCTGCGCGGCGGCTTCTGCACGGCCGAGTCGGAACTGGCCGCG
>JARKOL010000118.1 GCA_029975745.1 Myxococcota bacterium
CGCGACCGACATGTTGGACCCGGACCCCTCGAACAGGTAGGACCCAACGCCGGATCGGGGACGGTTTGGTGCGGGGGAGGGGCCTTCCGTCAGGAAACGCGGGGCTGGCTACCGCGTCTTGTAGTGGTAGTCGCACTTGGCCTTGCACTTCTTGCGCTTGGTCTCGCACTTGGTGCGGCAGTCCTTGTTGGCCTGGGTTCGGGGATCGCGCTTGCGGTTGCAGCGCGAGACGCAGTCCACCTCGCAGCGCGACAGGCAGCGGGAATGACGCTCGGACTGGGCGAGCGCCGGCGCCGAGAACAGGAAGGTCGCGGCCAGGGCCAGCAGCAGGGCACGCATGTTGAACCTCCTTGGGTCGCCCGGAGCCCGCGGGCCTGGGCCTACGGGTTCTCCCACGGCAGGGCATAGCCGGTGCCCCAGTGGAAACGGTTCCAGTCCAGGATGCGCCAGGTGCGCAGCACGTTGTCCAGTTCCAGCACCAGGAACGAATCGGCGTCGAACTGGCTGGACCCGACGATCAGTGACGGCACCGCGAAGTGGTTCGACAGATTCAGCCACGCGTGGGAATGCCCCGCCAGCAGCAGGCGCACCGTGTCCCGGTGGGCCTCGGCGAACGCCACCAGATCGGGAATGATGAACGGGGGGAAGTGGACCATCAGGATGGCCGGGCGCCCGTCGGACAACTGGTCCTCCAGCCACGCCAACTGCTCGGCGCCCAGGCTGCCCGTCTGTACGTCGTACAGCGGATGCTCCGGGTCCTGGGTCGGGCCGTGGAAGTTGCTCAGGATGATGAATTTCCAGATGCCCAGGTCAACCGCGTAGTACGGCTCGGTTCCGAAGTGTTCCCGGAACAACTGCTCGGTCATCTGGCGCGGCAGGCGCCCGATCTCCAGGTCGTGGTTGCCCATCGACGGGTACACGGGAACCGGGAAGCCCTCGAAGATCTCCTGGGCGATGTCGAAGCGGTCGTTCGGGTCGGCGTGGTACTCCTCGATGGTGTCGTAGGGCAGGTTGAAGACGATGTCGCCGGCCACGAAGGCCCCCTCGACCGGGAAGGGCATGTCGGCAATCGTCCGGCCGATGGCCCGCAGGTTTTCGGCGTGTTCGTCATCCTCGCGGACGATGTGCGTGTCCGCAATCGCGACGACGTAGGTGAACCGGGGCACGGGGAGAGAGCCCGGGTCGTCCCCGATCATCGGGACGTCCTGCATCACGACGTCGGCCAGCCCGACGTCCGTCAGGCGCGGCGACGTCGTCAGCGTGGTCGCGTCGTCGCCGGGGCCCTCGCAACCGATCATCAGGAGGAACGACCCCGCCAGCAGCAGGGCAATGGCATGTCGCTTGTTCATCAGAAGGCCTCCAGCGCGGCCATGACGCCGCCAAACAGCGCGCCGAACGACGCCTGGGTCGCCGGGGCGAACGTCTCGCCCTCCTTCAACCAGATCAGGCCCGCGAACGACGGCGACGGGAACGCCATCAGCGCCCACCGCCCCGCCTTGCCGTCGGCGTCGATCGGGGAGACCGGGACGGACTGTCCGGGCCCGGCGATCTCGACGGCGTCCGCGAACTCGGCCTCGCCAAAACGCGGTCCATCCCAAGGGGTCGTGTCGTCGGGGCAGGCGGCGCCATAGTCCCAGGGGGTCAGCCCTTCCGTCAGCGTTCCCTGGATCGTGACCGTCGCGGTCGGATGAACGGCGGATGCGTAGTGCGCCTGGACCTCGCCGCCCTCGGGAAGGTGCAGCCGTCCGTCGTCGGCCGCGCTGGCGTCCTCCGATGGGATCAGATCCAGCGTGCCCCAGTACAGGCCGGTGAAGCCCTCGTAGGGTGCCAGGACGACCGTCTCGATGTCGAAGGGCTCGTCCGCGCCCCCCGGCGTGGCGTAGCCGATCACGTCCAGCGAGATCGTCTCGTCGGTGGCCGACGGGTCATGCACGAACAGGGTCGCCGTCTGCGTCGGCCCTTCGGTCGTCAACACGGCCCCGCCCCGCGCGCACTCGAACGAGCGCAGGAACGTTCGGTACCTGGTGCCCGGCTCGGGGCCGGCGTTCGGCAGGAACTCCCGCAGGTGGAACGGCGTGTCGAAGAAGGTAGCCAGATCCAGCTCGATGGTGCCGGCCTGGATCCCGATCATCGGCAGGACCACGCCCAGCATGCCGACCAACTGGTCGGGATCCTCGGGGTCCAGCAGATCCAGGAATCCGCCGACAATGTCCGGCAACTGGAATCCCAGGGCGTCCAGAATCGCCTGGAAGCCGACGGTTCGATTGATGATATCGACCAGGACGCCGATCGCCACCAGCGCATCGCCATCCAGGCTCAGTCGGGCCTCGGCATCGCCGCCCAGGTGCGCCGCGACCTTCTCGACGACATCCTTCATCGAGGGGCCGGTGCCTTCCCACAGCACGGTCAGTTCCTGGCGATCCCCGGGGAAGTCTCCGTGCAGCACCAGGTACGCGATGCCGTCGTCGGCCAGGGTGGCCACGGGCTCCCCGGAACCATCATCCAGCGCCATCAGCCGGGCCGCCTCCAGGGCCGCGTTGGCCGCGGCGGCCACGTGGACGCCCGCCTCGCGCCAGGTCGCCTCGCCCGAATCGGGCAGCAGCCCCAGCAGGTCGGGGTTCTCGTCGAACAGCCGGGTCAGCACGTTCGTGATACCGGGAAGTTCCTTGAACAACTCGTAGATGCGGTCCAGCGACACGTCGCTGTTCTGCGAGCCCAGGAACGACACGAATGCCAGCATCAGGTGGTTGAAGGACGAGATGCCGTGGACGTCGCTGCGGTCCCAGTCGCAGCACAGGCGCATCATCGGCAGGTCGCCCATCGCCAGGGGCAGGCCACCTTCCAGCGTGAACACCGGGTTGTTCGCGGCGT
>JARKOL010000121.1 GCA_029975745.1 Myxococcota bacterium
CAGGCCGTCGTGGTTCTCGTGGACGGAACCCGGCAACCCATGCTGACGCGCCAGGCCATCGTGGTCGCTGGGGGTTCCCGCGGGCCGCCCGCTTCCATCGACCAGGCCACCGGGATCCTTGGCGTATTCGTCCCCCAATCCCAGGGCATGGCCGAATTCGTGGACGGCAATGTTCTGGGCACCTCCGTCCCCCACCACGGCGAAGGCCCAGTCCCCGGTGCCGCCGAACTCGTACGCCAGACGCGATGCGTCGAAGCCCGCCGCGACCATCCGGTTCCGGATGACCTCGAATCGCTGCCGTGCGTGGGCCTCGGCCGCCTTGCCCTCCCCGACCCCCTGGACCTGCCACGTCATCGTCGGCGGCGCCTGGGACCCGGTCTTGAAGCGAATCGCCAGCACCTTCAGCCAGGCATCGGACGTCGGCGTGGTGCTGTCCGGCGAAAACGTCACTCCGGTCGTCAGGAAGTTGTCGACTCGCGGCGCCACGTCCGACGACGCCAGCGTCATCCGGTTGCTCATGGCGTCGCCGCCCGGCCGCAGGATCCCGATGCCGGCACTGAGGTCGTCCGGCACCTTGTACACCTCCAGCGCCAGATGATCGTCCTTGCGCTTGGCCCCTTCCCGAATATCCAGGCTCAAGGCCGTCGTGGCGCCCAGCGTCTCCCACCCTGGCCGGTTCACGTGAAACCGGAACTTCCCGGACCAGAACCCCTCGACCACCGCCCGCAGTCGTCCCAGCCACTCCGCCTTCTGCGACGCCGTCCACTGGTAGGGGCGGAGGTGGGTGGGTTGGCGTTCACCGGACAAGCCATTGATGTCATCGACCACGCTTCCAAGCGAGTCAATCGGGGAAGAGGCGAGGCCATCCCGCAGGATGATTCCGTCCTTGAATTCCACCCCGCCACCAATGCGCAGCAGCTCGACCTGGGCGTCCGTCGAGTAGGATGCCTCGAAGCCGCCGATTCCGGTCGGGGCGCGCAGGTGCATCGGGCCATGGACCGGGCGGGCCATGAAGCCTTCCAGCAGGCCGTGGCCCGAGGAGGGCGCGGACTCGGAGCCAGGCTTTGTACCAGGCGGTCGGACGCGTTCCCGCCCCTGCTCGTAGTTCGCGCCGCGCAGGAATCGCCGCAATTGCTCGCGGGAACTGCGGGAGGACGGTTCGGCAGGCGGCTTCGAATCAGGCTGTCGTGTTGTCGCGGTGTCGGGGAGCTGTGCCCGTTCCCGGTCCTGCGCCTCCATGGGTATCCTCGCCGTCGAGTCGTCATCACGTGGACGCCTGGGCGCCCGGTCGCCATCACAGTCGCTTGAGCCTCACTCGAGTCGCACGGATCCAGTCTCCCCTTCGGTCCCTCCTAGTAGTCCACCAGAGGAGCGTGCTCCTCGCCGCGGTCTCGCAACCAGCGCTGCTGCGAATTGAAGATCACCCGGTTGGCCAGTTCCCTGACCTGGGTAATCGGGGGCGGTCTGGTGTCGCCCCCCTCCAGGAAATGGACACGGTGGCGTCTGCCGTCGATGTCGAACGTGTAGAAGACGTCCGATCCCCCGATGACGCCCTCGGGGGACGGCGGGGTCTCGGCCGGCAGATCCATGACACCCGAGGTTCGAATGGTGGTCTTCAACTTGTCCAGTTCATCTTCGGAAAGCCTGCATTCGGAATCCCACCAGCCCTCTTCAATCGGAACACGCCGAGTCCGAGGCTCCCGCGTGTCTGCGTCCATCTCGTGGATAAGTCTGTGATCCCTGTAACTCCACCAGGTACCGTCCGCGAGAATCCGACGCCCGAATGGCGTGGCCATCGGCCGAGTGACCCACATCTCCATCAGCATCGGCTCGGGCGGCTGTTTGCGCATACTGTCCTCCGTGGGGTCGGGAACTGAGGGTGGGGCCACTGCGGATTGCGCGGACTGTTTTTGGGCTGCGGGCATTGCGGGAGGCGCCTCGCCCTGGCGACACCCGGCCCCGAGCATGCACAGTGCCGCGAAGGCGACCCAGGTGTCTCGACTCATCGATCCTCCGAACACATAATGCCCCCCATTATCGACTGAAGGCACGAAATGTTTCACCCTGAAATGCCATG
>JARKOL010000124.1 GCA_029975745.1 Myxococcota bacterium
GATTGCGTCGGTTGGGCGAGGTGAAACGGAGCACTTGGCGGCTGGACTGCCTGGGAGTCCGGCCGCGAATGCCGCCGGAGCGCGCACTGAAGCCTTGACCGCGTGTCCCCGGAGCACGAGTCGGCTGCCGATTGCCGTACCCGACCCGCCGGCGGCGAGGCGGCGTCGTGACGGCCTGGTCCTGACGCAGAACGCGAAGTGCCGCCGCTGATCAGGGCGGCCCTCTGGCAGGATCGCGGATGCCGACGTCATCGTCACATCATCAAGATCGGGGGGTCGTACTTCGGCCACCGGCGGCTGCTGAAGGGGGATTTCGCCAGCGGCGCGCTGCGGTTCGCCTGGGGGGCGCCGCCCGAGGAACTGCTGTGGCTGGTCAAGCGGGTCTGCGACACCGGCGGGTTCGACTCGATCAGCATGGACGTGTTCGAGTGCCAGGACGGGCGGTTCCTGATCAACGAGCTCCAGTCGATCTTCGGGTCGCGCGAGGCGTCCCAGATGCGGATCGACGGCAAGCCTGGGCGGTACCTGCTGCGCGACGGCGAATTCGTGTTCGAGGAAGGGGTCTTCAACCGCCACAAGAGCTACCCGCTGCGGGTCGCGGACTTCGTCGAGAAACTGCGGGCCGAGAAGGCGGCGGCGGCGCCGGCCGTGGCCAGACCTCGGGTTCGAAAGCCCAGGAAGGCATAGGTGCGGTCGTCCTCCATCGGGCGGCTCTGCGCGACCCGCCACGCGGGCCTGTTCCGAGGTCTCCCGGCAATCCAAGACCTTGCTGATTCGAGGTGCAGAAATCTGAAAGCAATCCTCGAACTGGCGGGCGTTTGTGAATCGGGGTAATAGAAGGGGTAATACCGCCGACCCACAGGCGGCCCAACGAGGTCATTCCAGATGAACACGTTGAAGCAGTTCGGAACACGGTCGGTGCCGGTGCCGGCCACTGCGGTCTGGTATCTGACCGACCTTGCCGAGTCGAGGGGCCGCCAGGAGCTGTTCACCCGCCAGGCCCCGCAGCGCCTGAAATCGTTGCGCGAACACGCGCTGGTCGAGAGCGCCGTTTCCTCGAACCGGATCGAGGGCGTTCAGATCGATGCGGCCCGCGTGGCGACGGTGGTGTTCGGGCGTCCACTTCTCCGCGATCGGGACGAGGAGGAGGTCCGGGGCTATCGCGATGCGCTTGCCCTGATCCACGAGCAGGGCGCGAAGCTCCCTGTCACGGAGGAGACGGTGCAGCGCCTGCATCGGATGACTCGTGGGGAGATCTGGGATGCGGGGCAGTACAAGGAGCGGGATGGCGACATCATCGAGAAGTACCCGGACGGTCGGGAGCGGATCCGGTTCCGGACGGTGCCGGCCGCCGAAACGCCCGCCGCGATGAACGAGTTGGTGGGCCTGTGGGACGAGTGCCTGCGCGACCGATGGGCGCAGCCCATGGTGGCGCTTGCCGCCTTCAATCTGGACTTCCTGTGCGTCCACCCGTTCCGGGACGGGAACGGGCGCGTGTCCCGCCTGCTGCTTCTTCTGCAGTGCTATCACCTCGGTTTCGAGGTCGGCCGGTACATCAGCCTCGAACGCCTGATCGAGGAGAACAAGGATCGCTACTACGAAACCCTCGAGACGAGTTCCCAGGGATGGCACGAAGGGAAGCACGACCCGTGGCCCTACATCCACTTCGTCCTGTATATCCTGAAGACCGCCTACAAGGAGTTCGAGCGACGAGTCGGGGAGGTCGCCGTCCCGAGGGGGGCCAAGACCGACCGGGTCCACGACGCGGTGAACGCCTTCCCCGGGGAATTCACGATTACGGACCTGGAGCGGGCCTGCCCTGGAATCAGTCGGGACATGGTGCGCCGGGTGCTGCGGGACATGAAGAAGGCGGATCAGGTCGAATGCCTCGGGCGGGGACCGGGCGCCCGCTGGCGGAAGAAAGGGTAATACCCCCAAATCGGGGTAATAAAGAGGGTATCAACCAAGACGCCTCCACCTGCCTCAGGAAGCATTTTCGCGATTTGAAACATCCGTGCGCCGGCTTCGATATGCCCGGATGTGGAAGCATGTGGTGCCACGGCCCCCGCCCAATCGATCCGCGTCGGGCAGGACGCCCGTGCATCGGCCCGCCCGCTGCCGCCGCTGGTGTTCGAGCGGACCCCGGGCGAGGCGTCACGGCCGCTCCCATCGCGCTGGCGGAGGCGGGAGCCCGAGCGGACCGCCCTGCACGCGGTCGTGCGGGGCCATCTGGCGGACCTGCTGGACGACGCTCGCAGGCGCAGCGATTCGGGCACCGGCTACCCGGCGTTCGTGGGACACGAGTTCCGCCGCTACCTGGATTGCGGG
>JARKOL010000132.1 GCA_029975745.1 Myxococcota bacterium
CGATGCCGTCCAGGAAGTGGCTGACGCCGCGCTTGAAGGTGAACTCGTCGTTGCCCAGCCAGTAGCCGCCGAAGAAGACGGCGATGATGCCGTTGGCGGCGACCGCGTCGGCGGCTCCGTAGGCCAGCATGGGGACCGCGACGCCCAGCACGAAATAGTAGCCGCGGTTCTCGGACCGGAGCCGGTCGAACAGGAAGCGGGCCAGGCGGCTGGCGACGAATCCGACCCCGACGCCGCCCGCGAAGCTCCACGCCAGCGCCAGCGTGAACCGGGGCCAGGTCCCTGCCTCGCCGTTCAGCGCCGCGATGAACGCCATCGTCAACAGGATGGCCATCGGGTCGTTCGCGGCCGACTCGACGTCCAGCGTGGTCGCCACGCGGGGCTTCAGCGGGGTCTGCCGGGTGATCATCAGGACCGCCGCGGCATCCGTCGACGAGAGGATCGAGCCGATCATCATCGATCGCAGGATGTCCATCCCGGTCACCAGGTGGATCAGGCCGCCCAGCACGCCCGCGGTGATCAGGACGCCCAGGGTCGCCAGCGTCAGCGCCGGCCCCCGGACCGACTGGAAGGCCGCGCGCCGCGTCTGGAAGCCGCCGTCGAAGATGATGAAGACCAGCAGGATGTCGCCGATGCGCCGGGCCAGTTCCGCGTTGTCGAAATGGATCAGCCCCAGGACGTCGCTGCCGAACAGCATGCCGATGCCCAGGAACGCGATCAGCACGGGGACCCCCAGGCGGGTGCTGAACCGCGCCGAGAAGATCGCCGCGATCATCAGGATCGAGAACAGCAGGTACAAGCCGTTTCCTCCGGGGGCGTCACCGCGAAAGGTCGGCCGCCTCTTCCAGGCGCGCCAGCGTCACCGCGTCGGGCTCGAAGTCCGCGGCGCGCGCGTTCTCGGCCGCCTGGGCCGCCGTCTTGGCGCCGCACAGCGCCGTGGTGACGCCCGGACGCGACAACGCCCAGGCCACCGCCGCCTGCGCCGCGGTCATGTCCTGGGACCGCGCGACCCGCTCGACGCGCCGCGCCGCCGCGACGTGCCGCTGCAGCGCGGGCATCCGGAAACGGGGGTCCGACGCCCGGATGTCGGTCGGCTCGAAGCGCGACCGTTCGTCGAACTTCGCGGCCAGCAGTCCGCGGGCCAGCGGCTCGTAGGCCAGCACGCCCAGGTCGCGCGCGACGCACAGCGGCAGCACGTCGGCCTCGATCTCGCGGGCGAACAGGTTGAACGGCGGTTGCAGGGTGGCCGCGACCCCGGTGTCGACGGCGCGCGCCAGTTCGGCCGCCCCGAAGTTCGACACGCCCACGGCGCGCACCTTGCCGGCCTGGACCAGGTCCGCCAGGTGGCCCATCGTGTCCTCGACCGGCCAGGCCGGGTCGAACCAGTGGATCTGCATCAGGTCGATCCGGTCGGTCCGCAGCCGTCGCAGGCTGTCGTCGCACTGGCGCACCAGCCCGTCGCGGCTCAGGTCGACGTGCAGCAGCCCCGGACGCACCTCGATCGGGCCGCACTTCGTCGCGACGAACACGTCGTTGCGCAGCCCCTCCAGCGCCTGTCCCAGCACGGTTTCCGCGTGTCCGTTGCCGTACAGCGGGGCCGTGTCGAACAGGTTGACGCCCAGGTCCACGGCGCGGTGGATCGCCTTGACGGAATCGCGATCGTCCACGCGTCCCCAGTCGGCGCCGCCGATTGCCCAGGTGCCGAACCCCACGATCGAAACCCGAAACCCCGTTCCCCCCAGCATCCGGTACCGCATCGACATCGCCTCCGGCGCGGCCTGCAAGGCCGCGGCTTCCTTGACACCCGGAACATGCGCTGTAGGATTGTAACCGACCTCGGCGGCATGGCGTCCCTGATTCCGGGAAGCGACGAGGTTCGGCCTGCTCCGGCGGAGACAGGCACAAGGTCGAGCCTCGCTGGACCCGATGCGGCGACCTCAACGACCCTGAACTCTACTGTGCGAACTGGGAGGAGAAGTGCTTCCTGGAGTTCGGTTGCCTTTCCAGGATGAACAACACGAAGGAGTGTGAGTTCATTGTTCGGAAAGGTGATGTAATTACGGACGACTACATCCAACTCTCGGTGGCCAGCAACCTGAAGGCCGAAACGAGCCAGATCGTCGATCCGATGGAAGGGGGATCGATACCCGGCAATGCCAGCATCGAGTTCGTCCGCTTCCTGATCGGCGAGGATGTGGCCGCCAGGATCTTCGGGGGAGCGGCAGTCGGGGGGAATTCGGATACGGGGGACCTTGCGGCAACCGATTTCGGCTCCCTCTTCGTGCGAAGTTTCAAGGGGACTTCCCTGCAGATCCTGGACGACACCACCTGCTACTTCACGCTCTATCCCGCCGTCACCAGCCACCAGCCGCGATTCCAGGGGCGTGGATTGGTGCGCATTCCGCGGGCGAAGGTTTCGAGTTTCGTGGACGAAATCAAGGACGCGCAGAAACGGATCGAAAGGGACGCGGAGGTTCGTCAGGAGCTGAAGGAACGTGCACGAGAACTTTCTGAAGAGGCGGAGAAGGCCGCCTTGGAGAAGGGACTGACGTCGGAGTGACGGATTCGCCGCACGACCTGCCTGATGCAGGAACCGACGGTCCCGCCGAAGTTGCGTTCCATCCAGTCTCCATCGTCGCTGCTTGTCTTGGGCACAGACGCTACTGACAGGACTTCGCGTCATGCCTCCGTGGGGTTCACCACATGCACGAACCCCCGGTGTAGCCGGCGGGTTGGTGAATGATGTTGTGGGCAGTCTCGTCGTCGATGTCCTTCACCAGGTCCGCCAGTGCCGGGGGCAGGTCGGCTCCCTTGGGAAGGGCCAGAAGCAATTCGACGTTCGAATCGACGTCCTCGTAGGACAGAAGGCTGATTCCCGAGGCCCAGTTGACGTCATCCAAACGGAAGGCACGCAGTCCGTCGTCGTAGCCGGTGATCGCCGTCACGTGACCGACCCCTGCGCTTTCGTCCAACGACGGGGGAAACCTGACCAGCCCGCACGCACGCAGGTGCATCAACGCCAGCATGGGCAAACCATGATCGAGGATGCGACGCACGGCCCGGATGCGCTCGGTACCGGGCTCGGCAGTCACTTGCAGCAACCGCCAGCCGAGGACCTTCGGCAGGGCCATCAGGTATTCGCCCGGCGTTCCGTCGTTCGAAGTCAGCAGGGCGCGCGCGTACCCATCCAGGGACAGACCATCCGGGCAGTCCATGTAGCGACAAAGGGCGTGCATCGCATAGGGGGCGCAACGACTCGGTCCCGTAGGCAACGCCACCCGGGACGTTCCGTCGGCAGCCTGGAGGGAAAGTTCCTTGCGCCTCGCCTGCGCAGCCTGTCTCCACTCGTCAGTCGTTCGCTTCGGACCGAGGCCTTCGCGGGCGGACTGATCCAGTGCGCCCCGGGCCTCGTCGAACCTGCGGCTTCTCCAGAGGTACATCTGAAACATCCGTGGACGGGCCTCGATATGTACGGACATGGAAGCATGTCCAGCAGCGGTCGCCGGCCCGCACATCCGCAGCTCCCGGGGCACCGGTGCGTCGGGGCGCCCGCTGCCGCCGCTGGTCTTCGAGCGGACCCCGGGCGAGGCGGCCCGGCCGCTGCCGTCGCGCTGGCGGCGCCGTGAGCCCGAACGGACCGCCTTGCACGCGGTCGTGCGCGGCCACCTGTCGGACCTGCTGGACGACGCCCGCAGGCGCAGCGATTCGGGCACGGGCTACCCGGCGTTCGTGGGACACGAGTTCCACCGGTACCTGGATTGCGGCGTCCTGGC
>JARKOL010000158.1 GCA_029975745.1 Myxococcota bacterium
TGCGAAGCGCGTCCTCGGAAAAACCGGACAGCGGCATCGAGGCCAGGCCGCGCTCGGTCGCCAGCAACATCAGCGCCATCGATGCGAACGCCGGGGCCCGAATCGCCATCTGCAAACGGGCCCGGGCGCCGCCCTCGATGGTCTTGCGGACCAGCTCCTGCCGATCGCGCGCATCCTGTGGGGACGCCAGGCCCGCGCGCAACCGGCGATCGAACTCACCGCCTACCAGGGCATCCACGCGCGTGTCCCCGCAGATGATGACGACGGCCGCGGCCTGTCGCACCACGTCCTGCCGGAAGGCGCACTCGTACAGGAGCTGCTTGCGCTCGCGATCCCGCACGACGATGTACCGCCAGGGCTGAACCCCGAACTCGGAGGGCACCAGGCAGGCGTCCAGGATCATCTCTTCCAGGGTCTCGCGCGGCAGCAGCACGCCTTCGGGCTCGAACTGGCGCGTCGAACGGCGGCGCTTCAGGGCTTGAAGAACGGTCATCGCGGGTCCCTCCGACCGCGGCGCCACGACGCGCCGACGCGGCCTCGATGTCTACTACAGTTTGGCGGCCAGCTCCGCCAGTTCCGAACGCTCGCCCTTCATCAGGGTCACCGTGGCCGCAATCGGGGTCTGCTTGAACTTCTCGGCGATGTAGACGAGGCCGTTGTTCACCGAGTCGACGTACGGGTTGTCGATCTGGTAGGGGTCGCCCGTCAACACGATCTTGGTCCCGTCGCCAACCCGCGTGATGATGGTCTTGACCTCGTGGGGCGTCAGGTTCTGGGCCTCGTCCACGATCATGAACTGGTTCGGAATCGAGCGCCCTCGGATGTACGTCAGCGGCTCGACTTCCATGAGTCCCATGTCCATCAGCTCGCGATAGGACCGACCCGACCGACGATCGGGGCGCGAAAGGCCCATCAGGAACTCGACGTTGTCATGGATCGGCTGCATCCAGGGGTTCAGCTTCTCCTCGACGTCGCCGGGCAGGTACCCGATGTCGCGTCCCAGCGGGAAGATCGGGCGGGACACCAGCAGCCGCACGAAGTTCTTTTCCTCGGCGACCTTCTGCAGCCCCGCCGCAATGGCCAGCAGGGTCTTGCCGGTGCCGGCCTTGCCGATCAGCGTCACCAGCTTGATGTCGTCGCGCAGCAGCGCGTCCAGCGCGAAGTGCTGCTCCTTGTTGCGCGGCTTGATGCCCCAGACCGGATCGCGCAGGTCCACGATGCGCTGCAGCAGGCCCTCCTTCCGGTGCGTTCGCACCAGCGCGGACTGGGAGGGATTGACGGAACTCCGGACGACCAGGTACTGGTTCTCGAACACCGACGCGTCGGCGGGCACCGGAACCGCCCCCGTCGCGAACAGTCGGGTCACCTCGTCCGGGGTCAGGCTGAGCTCCCCGGTCCCGGTGTACAACTCGGAAACATCCTTGTTCTCGCGGTCGTAGTCCTCGGCGCGCAGCCCCATGGCCTCGGCGCGAATGCGCAGGTTCACGTCCTTGGTGACGAACACCAGCGGCGTGTCCGGCTCCTCGTGCGCCAGTTCCAGGGCCGACCCGACGATCAGCCGGTCCATCATGTGGCTGATCGACAGGTCCCGGTGAACCGGCGAAGTGTCCTCCAGGTGGTCGTGCCCCGAGAACAGCACCCGAACCGTGCCGCCGGCCTCGTTGGGCACTCCCGTCCGGATGTCGCCCTGCCGGCGAAGCCGGTCCAGCTTGCGCGACACCTGGCGTGCGTTCTGCCCCAGCTCGGACAGTTCCTTCTTGAAGTTGTCGATCTCCTCGATGACGTAGATGGGGACGCAGACGATGTTGTCCGCGAACGAGGTCAACGCCCCCGGGTCGTGCAGCAGCACGTTGGTATCCAGGACGAAGTTCTTCTTCATGATTTCCCCGTGCGACCCGACGTTATCGGCCGCATCCGAAATGGATTCGGAATGGCGTCTGGACGTCCTTGACGCCCCGGACGACCCGCTCCTGGGACATGCCCACGAACACCTGGAACGAGCGCTTCCCGGGCTCGACCCGCACGCCGGTGCGTTGACCCGGGGCGACGCCGACCACCGGCACGCCGTCGATCCACAGGGTCAGGAACCGGTGCTGCGAAGGATCGGTGCAGGTATCGGTGGTGTTCTCGAACGCGACCGGAATGCCCGAGGTGCCGGCAAGCAGCTCGGGGTACGTACAGCCGTAGGTCAGGGAACCGCCCTCGCCCAGGGGCGGGTGCGTCCACGACAGGGCGCGACGTCCTTCCACGAATGCCTCGATCAAGGCGGTGCGACTGGCCGCCCGTCGCGTCACCCGGCCGCCCGGCGGCACGGATCCCAGCGAATTGCCGTCGAGGAAGAACTCGACCGACTCGGGACGTCCGCAATCGCCCGATGAATTCACCAGATTCATGCCGACCTCGGCAGCCTGGCCGCCGTCGCTGGCCGTCCGGGCGAACGGGATCGTGGGGCACCCGGCCGGCACCAGGAATCCCGGGCCGCCGATCAGCGCCCTCGACTCCTCGAGCAGGGTTCCGTCCTCGGCGATGACCGCAACGCCGTAAAGCCCCCGGGGAAGCGAGACCGGCAACTCGCCGTCCGCGGCCACCTCGATGCGTGGCGACATCTCGGCTCCCATCAACTGGACCGCGACGGAAACGGCATCCCCGCATGCGGCGGTCCGGTTCACGATCCGCCCCGACACCAGCGCGGTCGAATCCGCGAAGCCGACGCGCCACGCGCCGACAAGCACGGCCAGGACCACCAGCGAATGAGGACGAAAGACGTTCACCGGACGATTATAGCCGCGTTGGTTCGCGAACCAAGTGGGAAAAGGACTTGTCCGCGCGAACGGACGTGGAATCGCGTCGATTCGGAGTTGGTGGTGTGGGCGCAATCGAAGTGGACGGGGTGCGGGCGGGTGCCTAGAACACGACGTCCAGGGCGGACCGGTCGCCGTTCTTCATCACTTCCGCGCGGGCCTTGACCTGCGGCAGGATGTTGTTGACGAAGAAGATCGCGGACTGGGTCTTGCCGTAGTAGAACTTCGCTTCCGGATTCTCGGTCGCGACCTTCCGCTTGTCGGCCGGGCCGACCGCCTTGGCTTCCGCGTAGATCTTGGCCAGCGCCTGGTCCGCGACGATCGCCTCGTTCAGCAGGCCGTACGCGGCGATGACGTCGCCGAAGGACTCCAGGATCGGGTACGCCACCAGCATCAGGTACTGCGGGTCCTGCAGGGCGATGCCCAGCATCTTCATGCAGACCTCGGCCAGCACGTTCCGGGCCTCGCCCAGCTTCATCACGTACTTGCCCATCGTCGGATGGCCCTTCGTCTTGTCGACGAACGTGCCGATCTCCTTCAGGAAGGACACGAACACCTGCATGTTCTTCATCGGCAGCTTGCGGCCGGCCAGGTCCATCGCCTGGATGCCGTTGGTGCCTTCGTAGATCGGGGCGATGCGGGCGTCGCGGTAGTTCTGCTCGACCGGGTACTCGGAGCAGTAGCCATAGCCGCCGTACACCTGGATCGCCAGGTCGCAGGCCTTGACGCCCATGTCCGAGCCGTACGCCTTGCAGACCGGGGTCAGCAGCTCGACGAAGTTGGTGTACTTCTCCTTCTCGGCCGGATCGGTCGCGGCGCGCGCCATGTCGGCGTACCACGCGGCGGTGTACAGCAGGGTCCGCAGGCCCTCGACGACCGACTTCTGCCACAGCAGCATGCGGCGGACGTCGGCGTGTTCGATGATCGGCACCTTGGGCGCCTTGGGGTCCTTCATCGCCAGGATGGACGAGCCCTGCAGGCGCTCGGCGGCGTACGCCTTGGCGGCCTCGTAGGACGCGCCGGCGGCGGCCAGGCCCTGGACGCCGACCATGATGCGGGCTTCGTTCATCATGTGGAACATGATTTTCATGCCCTCGAGCTCCTGGCCCAGCAGGTAGCCCTGGCAGTTCCCGTTCTCGCCGAAGTTCACGACGCACGTGGGCGAGCCCTTGATGCCCATCTTGTGCTCGATGCGGCCGATCGACACGTCGTTGAACTCGCCGTTGGTCCCGTCGTCGTTGACGCGGTACTTCGGGACGATGAACAGCGACAGGCCCTTGGTGCCCGCGGGGGCGCCGGGGGTGCGCGCCAGGACGGCGTGGATGACGTTGTTCGTCAGGTTGTGGTCGCCGCCCGTGATGAAGATCTTGCTGCCCTGGATCGCGTACAGCCCGTTCGGCAGCTTCTCGGCCGTGGCCTTGTTCGCGCCGACGTCGGAGCCCGCGCCCGCTTCCGTCAGGCACATCGTGCCGGACCACTTGCCTTCCAGCAGGCCGGGGGCGAACTTCGCCTTCAGTTCCTCGGTGCCGAAGTCCTGCAGCAGGCTGATGACGCCTTCCGTCAGGCCGGCGGTCAACGCGAACGACACGCACGCGCCGATGAAGAACTCGTGGATGACCTGGCCCATGACCCAGGGCAGGCCCTGGCCGCCGATCTCCTGCGACTGGATGGCGCCCAGCCAGCCGTTCTCGACCAGCTGCTTCCACGCGCCGACGAAGGGCTCGGGCAGCGTGACGACGCCGTTGTCGAACTTGGCGCCGACCTGGTCGGAGACTTCGTTCATCGGGGCGATCACGTTCTGCGCCAGCTTGTAGGCCTCGGTCAGGATCGCGTCGTAGTCGTCCTTCCCGTAGTCCGCGAACAGGGCCGTCTTCTGCAGGTCCTGAAGCTTCAGAACCTCGAAGAGCAGGAAGCGAATATCCCTCAGATCCGCCGTGTAGTTCGCCATGAACAGTCCCTCCAGTGATGAAGCGTAACGAAGGCAAAAATTGCCGACGTTCGAGCGTAGGAAACCCGTCAAAGCGTGTCAAGGGTTTTGAATTGCGCCCGATCCGGGTTGACGCACGTCCGGAAGTCGGGTACAGCCCGCAGTCATGAGTATTTCATCCAACATTCGTGAAGGCATGGTTCGGGGGTCGTGGATTCGCAAGATGTTCGAGGAAGGCTTGCGACTCAAGGCGATCCATGGCGAGTACAACGTGTACGACTACACGTTGGGCAACCCGTACGTCGATCCGCCCGAGGCGTTCTTCCAGGCCCTGGAACAGGTCGTCGGGGACCGGAAGCGCCTGGCCCACGCCTACATGCAGAACAGCGGTCTCCCGGCCACGCGCGAGCGGATCGCCGCCGAACTGGCGCGCGAGACCGGACGGCCCTACACGGTGAATCACGTGGTGATGACCGTCGGGGCGGCCGGCGCCATGAACGTCGCGCTCAAGTCGCTGCTGGAGCCGGGGGACGAGGTTCTGGTGATTGCGCCGTACTTCCCCGAGTACGCCTTCTACATCCAGAATCACGGCGGCGTGAAGGTGACCACCCAGGCCGGCGACGACTTCCTGCCGCGCCTGGACGATCTGGACCGGTGCATCGGGCCTCGCACGCGCGCGCTGATCGTCAACTCGCCCTGCAACCCCAGCGGTCGCGTCTTTCCGGCCGAGGTGCTGGCGGGCATCGCCGAGCTGCTTCGTCGCAAGAACGTCGAGTTCGGGCGCACCATCTACCTGCTCTCGGACGAACCGTATCGTCGGCTGGTCTTCGACGGAATGCGGTCCACCAGCCCGTCGCTGTATTACGAACACACCCTGATTGGCACCTCGCACTCGAAGGACCTGTCCCTGGCGGGCGAGCGCATCGGCTTCCTGGCCATCAGTCCGGACGCCGAGGACGCGGGCGAACTGTTCGCGGCGGCGACCTTCTGCAACCGGATCCTGGGATACGTGAATGCCCCGGCGCTGATGCAGCGGGTGCTGCAGGTCGTGTCGTCCTTCGATCCGCCAGTGGCCGTGTACCAGGCGAAGCGCGACCGCCTGTTCCAGGGGTTGACGGACATCGGCTACGACGTGCATCGACCCGAGGGGACCTTCTTCATGTTCCCGAAGTCCCCCCTCCAGGACGACCGGGCGTTCGTCGATGTCCTGCGCCGTCATCGGGTCCTGGTGACGCCCGGCGCGGGCTTCGAGTTCCCCGGCTACTTCCGCCTGTCGTTCGCCGTGGACGACGTGATCATCGAAAACAGCCTGCCCGCGTTCGCCGAGGCGCTTCGGGAAACGAAGTAGTTCCAAGGCATTCTGCGTCTGCTTGGCACCCTCACAAGCCCCGCCCTATCCTGGACTCCGCGGGACGCCGTCGCGTCCCCATGAAACGGAGGCCGCCATGCCCGTCGAAGCCATCCTTGACTCCATGATCGATTGCGCGTTTCCCGTGGTCGAGTACGAAGGGACCCGGCCCGTTCGAGGCACCGACGGCACGCGACTGGGACCGTTCGGCATGGAGATCCGCACGGATCGCCTGCCTCCCAACCGTTTCGCGTGGATGGGCTTCGATCTGCCGGGCGGCCGCCACGTCAAGGCCCTGGCCGAGGTGGTCGGCGTCATCGGCGACGAGGACGAGCGAAATCGCGTGATCCTGCGATTCAAGCACGTCTTTCCGTCCGATCGCATGGTCCTGAGCGACTTCTTCCACGCCCGCGCCGCCGCCTGATTTCAACCGCTTCCCCTTTCCAGGCGCCATTGAATCGTCATTGTTGTGGTATCATCCCGCCGGCGTTCGGCACCCGTGCGGAGGACCGATGGAGAACGAGGCGCGCTATCAGTGTTACAAGTGCAAGGACGAACTGGTCTTCGACGTCAAGGTCGGCGAGCGGCCGCAGATCGGTCGCCGGGATCAGTGCCCGACCTGCACCGCGTACCTTCACTGCTGCTACAACTGCCGGTTCTGGGACCCCGACGTACACAACCAGTGTACCGAGAACCAGGGTGAGTTCATTCGCGACCGTTCCGAGGGCAACTTCTGCCTGTACTTCACGTTCCGGACGCTCGTCGAGTCCGGCGAGGACGAGGCCGCCAAGGCCAAGGCCCGGCTGGACTCGATGTTCGGCGCCCCGCGTGCCGCGATGAGCCCCAAGTCCGCGGACGAGGCCAAGGCGCGTCTCGAGGCGCTTTTCGGCAAGAAGAAGTGAGCGCGCTCCGCATCCGGCTGGACCCCGACATTCCCGAATCGAAGGGTGCCTTTGACGACCTGGGTACGGTCGTGCCCTTCGATCCCGCCGAGGTCGCCATCGACCCAAGGGCGGTGTCCGACGCCCAGGTGCTGATCGTTCGCAGCCTGACGCGCATCGACGACGCATTGCTTCGGGCACTGCCCGAACTTCAGGTGGTCGCGACCCCGATCGTGGGTCTGGACCACGTCGATCCGCGGGCGGTCGCGGCCTTCGAACGACGTCACGGCCGGGCGCTCCCCGTGGTGCATGCGCCGGGCGCCACCGCCGACGGGGTGGCGGACTGGGTGATCGCCGCGCTGGCCGAGTCGCGAGCGCTTCCCTTCGAACGGCCCGGCGCGGTGACGGTCGGCATCCTGGGGCTTGGACATTGCGGAGGCGCGGTCGCCCGACGCCTGGACCTGCTGGGCATCCCGTGGGTGGCCTGCGATCCGCCTCGTCGGCAGGCCGGGGACGCGGGGCCGTGGGTGTCGCACGACGCGCTTGCGGACTGCGACATCGTCACGGTTCACGTGCCTCTGACACGGGTTGGCGAGGGGCCGTGGCCGACCTCGAATCTGCTGGACGCGCCGCTCCTGGAGAACCTGGGACGGGGGCGGTGCCGCTTCCTGGTGAACAGTTCCCGTGGGGCGGTCCTGGACGAACAGGCGGTCCTGCGGGGCGCCTCCTCGGCGGCCCCCTTTCCCCGGCTCATTCTGGACGTCTATCGGGACGAGCCCTGCCCGTCGCCCGAACTGGTGGCTATGGCCGCGTTCGCCACGCCGCATGTGGCGGGCAATGTCATCGAGGGGCGCCAAAGGGCCATTCGCATGGTGCATGACCGGATTGCGCGCCTGCTGGGCCTCCGCCAACCCAGCGTCGCAACGGGCGGTCCGTCCCCGAAGTCCGAGCTCGCCCAGGGAACGGAAGATGGCGTCCTCGTGGATGTCCCGGCCTGGGTCCGAACCACCGGACTTGGATCGTGTGCCTCGTCCTTCCGGCGGGACTATCCGGCGGCGGCGCCGGACGTTCGCGCATCGGTGTTTCGCAGGATCCGTGGTGCGGCGATGCGTCGCGAAGGAAGGTGGGAACGCCCGTTCTCGCCCGGGATATCGACGAATGGCGGCGCCGGCATCGTTTGACAATCCTCCCGTGCTGGTTGAGAATGGCGTGACTTGGCTGGTTCGAAGCGAGCGTTCACTATGAATCAATGCCCCGATTGCCGGATCCCGCTGAAGCCGGAATTCGCATTCTGCCCCGAGTGCGGTCGTCCCGCGGTGTCGATCTCCGAGGAAACGGCGGGTGCCGTCGATGAGCCGGTTGCCCCCCCGTCGGCCCCGGTGCCCCCGCCGGTCGCGCGTCCCTCGGTGGAGCGAACGACGTCCTTGCCGCGCTTGTTCCGCGCCATCCGGCTGTCGCGAGGCGGCGCGGGGACCACGCCGTACGACATTCCGGAGTCCGGACTGGTCATCGGTCGCGAAGCCGGGGACATCGTCATCGCCGAGGACCCGACGCTCTCGCCGCGGCATCTGGTCCTGCTTCCCGACGGCGAATCGGTCGTCGCCGAGGACGCGGGCAGCCTCAACGGGGTCTACCTGCGCATCCGCGAAGCGCGTCCGCTGGTGGACGGGGACTTCTTCGTGTGCGGCGATTCGGTGTTTCGACTGGCGCGAGGCGCGGCGATCCTGGATGACGAACGGATGCGCCTGTTCCAGGCTCCGGCCGAGGCCCCCGTCGCCGCGACGGTGACTCGGATTCTCGAGGATGGACGCGACGGCCAGGTGTTTTCGGTGCGCCGGTCCCCGTTCGTCTTTGGCCGCGAGGACGGCGATGCCCGGTTTCCGACGGACCGGTTCATGTCCCGGCGGCACGCCGAGATCCGGGTCACCGGCAGGGGCGTGGAACTCGAGGATCTGGGCAGCCGGAACGGAACCTACGTTCGATGCGATGGGATGCTGCGGCTTGGCGACGGCGACATCGTGCTGATTGGACGACAACTCCTTCGGATCGAGGCGATAGCTCAGTGACGAAAACTTCGGTGCCCGGGCCTCTGGACGCCCTCTCGATCGTGGTTCCCGCATTCAACGAAGCTCGCCGCATTGGCCCTACCCTTCGTCGAATCAGCGAGTACGGGCGCGAACATCTGGGGGTGTTCGAGATCCTGGTCGTGGATGACGGTTCGACCGACGGCACTGCCGACGTGGCCGCCTCGTTCGCCGACGGGTCCAACCACCTGCGGGTGATCCGGAATCCGGGCAATCGGGGCAAGGGCTATTCGGTGCGGTCCGGAGCCCTGGCGGCGCGTCATCCCTACGTGCTGCTTTCCGACGCGGACCTATCGACCCCGATCGAGGAGGTCGAACGTCTGGCCGTCCGGGCCGCGCCCGACGCGATCGTGATCGCGTCGCGGGGGCTGGCGGATTCGCGCCTGGAGGTCCGCCAGGCCTGGTATCGCGAGCACATGGGAAAGGTGTTCAACATCATTGTCCAGACGCTACTACTGCCTGGGGTTTCCGACTCCCAGTGCGGCTTCAAGCTGTTCGGCAGGACGGTGGTGGACCGGATCTTCCCGGAACTCCGGACCGAGCGCTTCGCGTTCGACGTCGAGTTGCTGGCGCGGGCGATCCGGCAGGGTTTCGCGGTTCACGAGGTGCCCGTCCGCTGGCGGAACGACGAGGGCACGCGCGTGGACCCGCTGAAGGATTCGATGGTCATGCTGCGGGATGTCGTTTCTGTCTGGTGGATGTTGCGCTGAATCGGCGCGCCTGCCCGGATCGAGACCCCGCGGCATTGGAAGTGGCGGACCGATAGGGCCCGCCCTTGAAGAGGACGAAACAAACCGTGTCTAGAAGAATCGTCGTTGCCGTGGACCCCTACGAGGCCAGGGCGGCCTTGCTGGAAGGGGATCGGCTGATCAATGTCGAGATCGAGAACGCCGCCGTCGGCAAGCGCAAGGGCAACGTCTATCGCGGCCGGGTCACGGCCGTCGAGCCCAGCCTGGATGCCGCGTTCGTGGACTACGGCGCCGGGAAGGACGGCTTCCTGCCGTTCGACGAAGTGGCCAATCGATCGCTGACCGACCTGACCGGTCACTCCCGGGCCAACAACCGATCCGGCCTGAACTCGGGCGACTGGGTCCTGGTCCAGGTCACCAAGGAGGAGGTCGGCAAGAAGGGCGCGTCGCTGACCATGCACGTGTCCCTTCCGGGGCGATTCGTCGTGCTGATGCCCTTCTCGGACCGCACCGGCGTCAGCCGCAGACTGGGCGGCGAGGAACGCACCCGGCTGAAGCAGATTGCCCAGCAACTGGTGCTGCCCGAAGGCTTCGGGTGCATCGTCAGGACCGTCGGAGAGGACGAGCAGGTGGCCGAGATCCAGGGGGATCTGGAGCACCTGCTTCGGGCCTGGTACGAGATTGTCGATCGGTTCAAGGCGGCCAAGGGCACCGCCGAGGTGCATGCGGAGTCCGGGCTGGCGTTGCGGTTCGTTCGCGACTACATGTCGAACGACGTGACCGAGGTGCTGGTCGAGGACGACGCGTCCTTCACCGAACTCACCCGCTTCGTCGAGTCCCGGATGCCGCAGCGCAAGGGGCTGGTCAAGCGCTACACCGGGGAGCTGCCGCTGTTCGTCCGGTACGGCGTCGAGCGCCAGATCGATGCGCTGCTGGACAACCGGGTCGTGCTGCCCTCCGGCGGCAGCATCGTCATCGGCCAGACCGAGGCCCTGGTGGCCATCGACGTCAACTCGGGGCGCCAGAAGCAGCGCGACATCGAGGACACCGCGTTCAAGGTGAACATCGAGGCGGCCCGGGAGCTTGCCCGCCAGTGCGTGCTTCGCGACCTGGGCGGCATCATCGTCGTCGATTTCATCGACATGGAGAACGAGGGACATCGCCGCGCCGTCGAGGACGAGCTGAAGGCGGCCTTCGCGATCGACAAGGCCCGCCTGACGTTCACCAAGATCCAGGAGTTCGGGCTGCTGTGCTTCTCGCGCCAGCGCATCCGGCAGGCCGTTGATTCCGGTGTCACCCTTCCCTGCCCCGCGTGCTCGGGAAGCGGTCGTGTCCGGTCGCCCGCGCTGCTGGCCATGTCGGCGCTGCGGAAGATCCGCGAGCGCCTGGCGATGCAGGGGCAGCGCGCCGCCTACCTCGAGGTCACGGTCCCGGTCGAGGTCGCGAACTTCCTGAACAACCGGAAGCGCGAGGCCCTGGCCGGCCTCGAAAGTCGTCACGAAGTGATGATCGACATCCTGGGCGACTCGGACGCGTTGCCCGACGACATCCGGGTCACCGTGCTGGGCGAGGTGCCCTCCGAGCGCGCGACGCGTCGGCAGCCCGCCGAGTCGGGTGCCACCGGGCCGTCCACCGGGCGGGCGCCCGCTCCCGTTCGCTCGGCCATTCGCGCTCCCGAGGCCGCGCCGGCCCTGCCTCCGGCAGCCGCGCAGGTCGTCGTGCCTTCGCGGATGCCCGACAACGTCCCCGTGGCCACCCGTTCTCCGGGGCGCGAACGCTCGTTCTTCCGGGGACTGATCAGTCGGTTCCTTGGGCTGGAAGAGCTCGAGGAGGTCCCCGCGACGCCGCAGGCGCCCCAGCGGCTGCCCGCGCCCCCGGTGCCCCCTGCGCCCCCGCCGGCCGTCGAGCCGCCTCCCGCGCCGAGGCCGGTCCAGTCCCGGCAGGCGGCGGCCGACCGTTCCCGTGCGCAGGCGCCCCAGCGCTCCCGGCCCCCGGCCCCCCAGGTCGCGCGCGGATCGTCCGGAGGCTCCAGGCCGGCGCCGGCACAGGGCGCTGCACCCGCTGCCGCCAGGCAGGCTCCCGTGAAGTCCGTCGTGCCCGCCGAGGCGGCGAAGCCCGCAGTGCCCGCCGAGCCGGTGAAGCCCGCCGGCACGCCGTCCGGAAGTCCGGCTGCGAATGTGCCTGTCCCCGCGTCCGGCAGCAGCGACGGCTTGACGAAGAGCGCGAAGCGTCGGCGCCGGCGCCGACGCAACCTGGAGCAGGCCTCTGTTGGTGGCGCCGCGGCGATCGATCAGACGCCCGACGCCCCGCCCGAGTCGGCTCCCAAGCCCTCTCCGACGCCATCGGTGACGTCGCCCGCGGAGGTCGTCGCGGCGGACGCCCCGGCCGCCGAATCCCCGAAGAAGCGCACCCGCTCGCGTTCCCGGAAGCCCAAGGCGCCTGTCGCATCCCTGCCTCAGGAAGGCGTGAACGCGGCGCCCTCCGGAAACGAGCTGCCGGCGCCTCCCGTTCCCGCGCCGCGGATCGAGCCGCCGGCTCCCCCGGTGTCGCCAGCGCCTCCGGTGGTGCCGGTGCCGCCCGCGCCGCCCGCGAAGGACGTCGCCGAGCAGCCGACGCCCAGGAAGCCGCGGACGCCGCGCCCCCGGAAACCGAAGGTGACGACGACGACCGCCGAATCGGCGACCGCGCCGACCGAGCCCACGAAGGAGTGAACCCGCCGGCCGACTGCCGGTCGTCGAATGGAGAGCGAGATGCTGGACATCAGGATGGTTCTGGAGAACCTGGACGCCGTCGCGGCACGGCTGGCGCTGCGCGGCGGGGCGATCGATCTGGAGCCCTTGCGGAATCTGGCCGCCGAGCGGCGCACCCTGGTGACCTCGCGAGACACGCTGCGAGCCGACCAGAAGCGTCTGAGCGAGGGGTTCAAGCAGGGGGGGCTGACCCCGGAGGACCGCGAACGCGTTCGCGCCGAGAGCAAGGCGCTGGGCACCCGGATTACCGCGGTCGAGGCGCGTCTGTCCGAGGTCGAGTCGGCGCTCCAGGACATTCTGTTGAACACGCCGAACCTGCCTCACGAATCGACGCCGGCCGGCGCGTCTGCGGACGACAATGTGGTGGTCCGGAGCTGGGGCACCCCGCGCGTCTTTCCCTTCAAGGCCCTCGAGCACTGGGAGCTTGGGGAACGCCTGGGCATCCTGGACTTCGAGGCCGCCCGCAAGATTTCGGGCGCGCGGTTCGTGGTCTATCGCGGGGCCGGAGCGCGTCTGGAACGCGCCTTGGCGTCGTTCATGCTGGACCTTCACGTCGGGGAACACGGCTACACCGAAATCCTGCCGCCCTATCTGGTCAACGAGGCCAGCATGATCGGCACCGGGCAGTTGCCGAAGTTTCGCGAGGAAGCTTACGTGGCGACCGACGACCTGTACCTGATCCCGACGGCCGAGGTGCCGGTGACCAACCTGCACCGCGACGAGATCCTGGACGCGTCCCGCCTGCCCATCTGCTACGCGGCATATTCCGCGTGCTTCCGGCGCGAGGCGGGTTCGTATGGGCGGGACGTCAAGGGCATGACCCGGGTACACCAGTTCCAGAAGGTCGAACTGGTCAAGTTCACCACGCCCGAGTCTTCCTACGAGGCGCACGAGCAACTGGTCGCCAATGCCGAGGAGGTGCTTCGGCGGCTGGAACTGCCCTATCAGGTAGTGGCCCTGTGTTCCGGCGATCTGGGCTTCTCGGCCGCCAAGTGCTACGACATCGAGGTCCACCTGCCGGGCCAGGGGGCGTTCCGCGAGATTTCGTCGTGCAGCAACTTCGAAGACTTCCAGGCTCGTCGCGCCGGCATTCGCTATCGCCCGGCGCCGGGCGAGAAGCCCCGCTTCGTCCACACGCTGAATGGTTCCGCCCTCGCGGTGGGCAGGACGGTCATCGCGGTCCTCGAGAACGGCCAGCAGGAGGACGGGTCGATCGTCATTCCCGAGGCCCTTCGTCCCTACATGGGCGGCCTGTCCGTGATCCGTCCCGAGTAGTCCGCGGGCCGATTTCGCTTGCCTACACCCTTCCCCTGTGCTACTGTCCGCCCCGCGTTGACCGGGCGAGTAGCTCAGCTGGATAGAGCGTTGGTCTCCGGAACCAAAGGCCGTGGGTTCGAATCCCGCCTCGCCCACCGGAAGTGCCCAGCCCCGCGTTGCGACGGGCGCTGACCCGCCGCCGTTGATCGGACCCTGCACCATCGAGAGGGCCAGTCAGAAATGCCGAACAACATCACGATCGTCGGAATCCAATGGGGGGACGAAGGCAAGGGCAAGATCACCGACTTGCTGGCCGGGGACGCCGCTGCGGTCATCCGCTACCAGGGGGGCGCGAACGCCGGGCATACCGTCGTTGTCGAAGGTCGCCGAATCGTCCTGCACCAGATCCCGTCGGGCATCCTGAACCCGGAATCGCTGTGCGTCATCGGACCTGCCGTCGTTATCGACCCCGAGACGCTGATCCAGGAGGCCGAGTCCCTGCGGGTTCACGACATCGCCGTCACGCCCGAGCGCTTGGCGATCAGTCGGTCCGCGCACGTCGTGCTGCCGTTCCACAAGCGGCTGGACGCCCTGCGGGAGGCCTCGCGCGGGGCCGCCAAAATCGGAACCACGGGGCGCGGCATCGGGCCGGCCTACGAGGATCTGTTCGCGCGCACCGGCATTCGGATGATGGACTTCTGCGAGCCGGACCGGCTGGTCACGGCGCTTCGACGCGTCCTGCCGGAACGGAATCTGCTGATCACGCACCTGGGTGGCGAGCCGTTCGACGCCGAGCAGATGACCGAGGCCACCATCGAGCAGGGGCGCGCCCTGGCTCCCTACCTGCGGGACGTCGGCGCCGCGGTCCACGACGTGCTGTCCTCGGGGCGGCGGGTGCTGTTCGAGTCGGCGCAGGGCACGCTGCTGGACGTGCTGCATGGCACCTATCCGTTCGTGACGTCGTCATTGACGACCGCTCCCGCGGCGTTCCCGTTGCTGGGCGTCGGCGTGCCCGAACATCGCCGCGTGCTGGGCGTGGTCAAGGCGTACACCACGCGCGTGGGTGCCGGCCCGTTCCCGACCGAGGACCCGGGCTCGATTGGGCAGCGACTTCGGGATGTTGGGGGTGAGTACGGCGCGACCACCGGACGGCCCCGTCGCTGCGGGTTCCTTTACCTGCCCGCCTTGCGCTACGCGATTCGGGTGAACGGCGTTACCGGCCTTGCCGTGACCAAGCTGGACGTGCTGTCCGGTCTCGCCGAGATGCCGGTCTGCCATGCCTACCGCTTCGGCGGCGACGTCGTGAACACCATCCACCCCGAGCATTTCGAGGACCCCGCGTTGACCCCGCTGTACGAGACGTGGGAGGGCTGGTCCGAGGATCTGTCCGCCGCGCGGAGCCTGACGGACCTGCCCGCGGCCGCACGCACCTTCCTGGATCGCCTGTCCGCGGCGCTCGAGGTTCCGGTCGTGCTGGTCTCCACCGGTTCCGGCCGCGAGGCCACGATCTTCGCGCAGGATCCTTGGGCCTGAGCCCTCCGTCTGGTACACTCTGGCTCGGGATCCGAAGCGCCTGGAGCACCGCGTGTCCGACCCCACCAAGAACGGTTCCGAAGCGATCGCCGGCGCGATGCATCACGTCGTTTCGACGTTTCACGTGCTGGCCGTCGCCGAGCCGACCACCGCCCGCAAACTGTCCCAGATTCTGGGCCCCTTCGGGTATCGGCTGCAGATTGCCAACAGTGGCGCCGAGGCGGTCCAGTCCATTGCGGACGAGGCGCCCGAAGTCGTGATCATCTCGGGAACCCTGCCCCGGCAGGAGGGCTTCTCACTGCTGCGGACCTTGCGGACCAGTCGCGCCACCGAGGAGCTTCCCGTGATGTTCCTGGCGGATTCCTCCGCCGACCAGGAGGTGCGGGCCTATCAATTGGGGGCCGAGGACGTCTGCAGCGGCGCGACCAGCGAGGTCGCAATCCGCGCCCGGCTGCGGGTGCTGCTGCGCATGGCGGCCTACCGGCGACGCCTGGGCAACGAGAAGCGGCGCCTGGAGCTGAAGGTTGCCGACCGCACGCGGGAACTGTTCGAGATCACCATTGCCACCGTCGCCGCCCTGGAGAAGGCGACCGAGTTGTCCGACCAGGAGACCGGACAGCACATGATCCGGGTCGCATCCTACTCGGCTTGCATCGCGGACCAGATGAACATCGGTTCGGAACTGGTGGACAAGATTCGTCTTTACGCGCCGCTGCATGATGTCGGGAAGGTGGGCGTGCGGCACGAGATCCTGAAGAAGGAAGGCATCCTGACCCGCGCCGAGTTCGAGGAGATGAAGCAGCACACGCTCTATGGCCACGAGCTTCTGGCGGCCGCGCGGGCGGACATCGTCGCGCGCAACATCGCCCTGTCGCACCACGAGCGTGTCGATGGCAGCGGCTACCCTCACGGATTGTCCGGGGATCGCATCCCGATTGAGGCCCGCATCGTGGCCGCCGCCGACGTGTTCGATGCCCTGACGACGCGAAGGCGCTACAAGGACGCCATGTCCCCCGATGATGCGCTTCTGATGATCACCGTGGAACTGGCGGGGCGCTTCGACCCGTCCGTGTCCCAGGCGATTCGCCAACGCTACCCGGACATGCTCGACATCCTTCACAGCTACTCTTGAAGGGGGCATCCGAACGATGAACGCGACGACCTCGCGCGCTGCCGACACCTGGACGCCGGATGTTTCGGGCATGCTGCTGCGCCTTCCGCAGGATCGGGAGGCATGGCTTGCGATGCGGAAGGCCGCGCAGGACGCGAAGTCGGCGGAATCGTCTTTCGCCCGCGCCTTGGCCGACTGCCTGGCGGCTCTGCGGGACCGGGCAACCGCGGCTCGGGCTGCCGCGGAAACGGTCCTCCAGGAGCCCGAGGTCGAGGTCGCCGCGCCCGAGCCTCCTGCCCCGGGCGCCTCGTGGGCCGCCCCCGAGCGAGCCTTGTACAGCGATCTGTTGGCACTGTTCGAGCTTGGGGATTCGCAGGGCGCCATGACCTCGCTGGAACGCCTGTGGATGCTGTCGCCCGATGCGGCGGACCTGTCGGCGTTTCTGTCCAAGAACCAGGATCTTCTGATCCGGATCTACCGCGAGGCGCTGGGCTCCCTGGATCGCGTCCCGGTGCCCCGCAAGGATCGGGCACCGGTTCGTGTGCCGGCGGCGCGCCCGTCGATCATGATGGACGTGCTCCGGCTCTGCGACGGCCATCGAAAGCTCAAGGAGATCGTTCGCAAGTCGCGAATTGGTGAACTGAACACCCTGCTGACGGTTTCGCACCTGTCGCGTTCAGGGTTCGTCGAACTGTCCTGACGGGCCTCCATTGTTGGACAGAGCCTAGCGGCGCGTGGCGCGGGAAACTCCCCGGAACTGATAGACCCCGCATTCCACCAGCAGAAAGACGATCCGGTGCGCGGTGGCGATCGAATCCGCCCCTTGAGGAATGGCCTTCAGCAGGCCGTTGATCGTGGGGTGCGCGTCCAGCAGGTTGACGATTCGCACTTCCCTGGGCAGCAGTCGCAGTTCCTGAACGCTGACCTTGGGGTTTTCGGTGCGTACCAGCCGACGGTCCAGGTGGTCCGACTGCCATGCCTTGATCAGATCGACCGGATAGGAAGTTCGCACCGCCTCGGTCATGGCCGTGATCGGGTCCAGATCCAGCAGCACCACCGACTTCGGCATGGGAATGTTCTCGAAGAAGCCGAACCACCCGGCATCCCACTGGAACAACTGCACGAAACGCTGCCGGAACTGGGCCTGGAGCGTCTCGGCCAGTTCGTGCGCCGCGACGACGCCGTGGGCGACCAGACGATCCCCCAGACGCGGTCCCTTGCCGGCGGCCCCGGCCGCAACCGTTTCGACCACCTGGCGATCCGCCCGCCCCTGGCTGACCAGGAACTCGCCCAGCAGTTCGGACCGCAGGTTCGAGAAGATGAACCGGGGACGGCCCTCCCTGAAGTAGACCTCCTTCAGATTCGCGCCGTGCTTGACGGTCAGAAGGCCGGACAGCCGCTTCTCGCGGCTGATGTTGGTCACCAGGCGCACCATGTCGCGTCGGCTGACGTTGCCCTCGAACAGCAGGATGCGCCGACCGGCGTCACCCTCCGGGCGCTCCAGGTATTCCTGGAGGAACCGGAAGTCCCCGATCCGGGTCCAGTCGCCTTCGTTCATCGAGCAGTGTTCGTCCTCGAGCACCGAACGGCTGATGATCAGGCTGACCAGGTTGTCGAACGTGACCGGGCCGAACACGTTGCCGTGGAAGTCGCGCACACGGAACGAGGCGGCCATCAGGGCGGCGCGATCCTCGTGGGGCGAAGGGGTGGCGGGCGCGTCAAGGACACCGGGACGGGTGATGGGAGCGTGGGTCGTGGCGCTGATGGGCGCCACCCGAGGTGCGGGGACCGTCTTGGCCGAGGGCATGCCCCCGTCCGTTCGCTCCTTTCTGCGGATGTCCGACAGCTCATCCCCGTCCAGCGGAAGCAGTTCCTGGTCCGACTCCTCGGGAAACAGGTCCTTCATGAACGCCGCAAGCTGGCCCTGGCCGCCCCGCCGGTTCTTGGCGAACAGCCAGTCCTGGACATCGTTCAGGAAATCGCTCGCGCTGCGATACCGGCGATCCGGCTCCTTCGCCAGGGCGCGACGAAGGATGTCCTTCACCTCGGCGGGAATCTCGGCGTGGCGCTCCAGTCGCTGTTCGATCTCGGCATCACGGATGTTGATCAAGGTCTGCAGATCGGACTTGCCCAGGAACAGGCGCTTCAGCGTCAGCGATTCGAACAGGATGATTCCCAGGGCGAAGATGTCGGAGCGATGGTCCACGTCACCACCGACCACTTGCTCGGGCGCCATGTACCCCAGCTTGCCCTTCAGGACGCCGCCCTGCTCGCTTGACGAAGACGTTGCGGCCTTGGCCACGCCGAAGTCGGTGACCTTGACCTCGCCCTCGAAGGAAATCAGGATGTTCGACGGGGACACGTCCCGGTGGATGATCTTCAGCGCGTTGCCGTAGACGTCGCGGGCGTTGTAGGCATACCACAGCGCCTTGCAGACCTCGCCCACCACGAACAGGCACAGATCGACGGGCAGCGTGCGCCCCAGGCGATTGGCGCGCGCCATCACCTTTTGCAAGTCCCGCCCATTGACCATCTCCATGGCCAGGTAGTACTGCCCGTCCACCTGGTCGAACTCGAAGATCGGCACGATGTTGGCGTGTTGCAGCGGCGCGGTGATCTGCGCCTCGTCTCGGAACATGGACACGAAATTCGGATCCCGCGAGTAGTTCAGCAGGATCCGCTTGATGACCATCACCTTCTGGAAATCGCCGGCGCCCCGAGCGATGGCCTTGAAGATTTCGGCCATGCCGCCGGTGCCGATCTTTTCCAGCAGAAGGTACTTGCCGAACTGGCGCGGTCGGGTCCCGCCGGGTACGGAGATCTCGGAATTCGATTCGTCGCTCAACGCAAACCTTCCGCGGCCCGCACGCCGTCGATGAACCGTTGGCTATCGGACGCCATTGACGGTGATGTTCAGTCGGCCGGTCGCCCCGCCGCCCTCGTCGGAACGAGTCGAGGTCACGCCCCAGTAGGTGACTCCGGCGATCGCGCCGACACCCACGGCCAGGGCGGTCCAGAACCACCACTTCTTGACCACGTTGAACTGCTTGTCCTTCTTGCCGGTGTCCCGGAAGATCGGCGAGTTCGGGTCGATCATCACGTCATCGCCGACCTCGCTCAGGTCCAGCATGGCCGGACCGCCGGATCCGGGCAGCACCACGGTCGGGGCATCCAGTGCGCCCTGTGCCGTGTCCGGCCCCGTCTCGACGCCGACCAGCCGCACCAGCAGGGCCTCGGCCTTCGCGGGCAGCTCGCCGGACTGCGGCAGCTTCTCGCGAATGACCTCGTAGCGACCGTCACGACCGAAGACCCCCTCGACGACGATGCTGCCGGCCTCGATGAAGGCCTGGGCGACCAGCAGATCGCTGGCCTTGACCGCCCTGGCCAGACGGTCGGCCTCGGCCTGGGCCACGGTTCCCTTGGTCGCCTGACGGAGGATGGGCTTCACGCCGTCCCGGACGTCCGGCGCATTCATCGCCTCGGCCATCATGAAATCGACGCGCTCCTCGGCGGCACCACGAACCGTGACGAAGCGCGCCTCGGCGTTGAAGCCGTCCAGGTACACCGCAACCAGGTGATCGCCGGTGGTCAGGCCCTTGACCTGGATCGGCGAGAAGCCCCGGAATTCGAAGTCCACGAAGACCTCGGCGCCCGGGTCACTGGTCTCGATCATCAACGCGCCGGTGGGCGAATCCACGACCTCGCGCTGGATCTGCAGGAACAGGTTCTTGGTCTCCAGGTTGTACGCGTATTCGGACTGCTTCTGGCCCGGCCACAGCAGCACGGCGCGCCGGATCATCTCCTTGGCCTGCATCTGGCGCCGATTCTGCTGGAGCGACAGCCCCAACCCCTTGTAGACGCGCGTGATCAAGGCCCTGGGGGCCAGCGGCAGGACGGTCGCGAGCTGGTTCTCGGCCCGCCGGTACAGATCGAGCGCATCGGACCAGCGGGCGTCGGTCATCGCCTGGGCGCCCTGCCGCACCAGGCCCTCGATCTCGGCAATCGGGGCGGGATTGTCCACCGGGGACACCGGGGCCCGCCCGACCCCCTGCCCCACCATCCGGTCCGCCACGCCGCGCAGCACGCCGCGCACGACCATCGCGGCCGTCTCGTCGCCGGCCTTGCGCGGCACCACCACGATGGCCAGAGCCCGCTCGCCCGGGGCGCCCTGGGCGTACGCCGGGGCACCGAGACTCATGGCGAGGGGGCGAGCCAACTCGACGTGCAGGAAGCCGGCGGTCACGGCGATGGCGACCGCAATCAGCCGCCTGCGTCCGGCCGTTGTCGGGATCAGCGTCAGGAAGGTACGTCCGTTCGGAATGCTGCCGTTCATCGGGTGCCCTCCACTACTGCGACAGGTCGGTCCGCAGGACCGGCGGCGCGTACAGTTCGATCAGACCGCTCGACGAGTCCGACAGTGTCTGGGCGTCGAAGATGCCGCCGACCAGAAGCAACGTGTCGTCGATCAGCCGCTCGGCGACATGGCCGCCGCGAGAGAGGAAGCCTTCCTGACCCGAGGCCAGGGCCACCATGGGGGCCTCGCCCTTGTCATGGCGATCCAGGTCGAAGAAACAGGTCGGCACGTCGGACATCACGCCCAACCCGCCGAAGCCGCCCAACAGGGTCACCCGATCGCCCTCGAACGAGACGGACGCGGAGTGCATGAAGCGAGCGAGGCAGGCATCGTTCAATTCACTGGTGCTGATGCGGTCATTGGATTCGACGGTCATGACCCAGGCCTTCCCCGCGGGGGCTCGCAGTGCCGTCCCGTCCCACACGGCGCCGCCGGCGACCAGGAAGCGGCGTGCCCCGTCGGGCCGATCCCGAAGCCGGGAAACGCTGGGGAAGAACAGGCGGGGCAACCCGGAGGCGACCCCGTCACGAGGCTTGAACGTTCCGGCAACCTCCTCGGACCGGGAGGACTGGGTGAAGATCTCGACGACCGAATCGTTGTCGGTGGTGCCACCGACGATCAGGTAGCGCGACAGGCCCTGGCTGGTGTCCTCCAGCTTGACCACGGCAGCGCCGTTGTGGGGGCGATTGGTCGTCAGACTGCCGGCGAAGGCCAGAAAGCCGCCCCTGCCCTCGTCCACCGCGGGCTTCCAGATCTCGGCGGACATGTAGGCGCTGGACCCGGAGGCCCAGGGGCCACCGCCGGTGACCAGAATCGTGTTGTCGAAAAGCCGCGCCGCGACGGGGAACACGCGCGCCAGCGACATCTTCTTGGGGGTTCCTTGGGCGTCGTTGCCGGCAACCGCGAAGGTCCCGGTTCCGACATCGAACACTTCGTAGGAGTCCAGGCCGTGATTCGGGTCGAACTGGAACGGGAACGACCCGTTGTCCAGCATGCGCAGCTGCGTCGCGCCTCCGAAGATGACGACCTTGTCGCCCTCGGGCAACGGCAGGTACACCGCGGCGTGGCCACCCCTGGCGGCGTTCATCCGGCCGGTCTTCACGATCGTTCCGGTGGCGGGGTCGTACAGGTAGGCGTCCCGGGACGCGTCGGTGGTCTCGATCGTCCACTGCCGATCACCGCTGGAAACCAGGGACGTGAAGCCGCCCGCGATCAGGACGCGGCCGTCGCCCAGGACCGCCGTCGCCGGGAAGATGCGATGCGCGAAGCCGGCAGGCGGCGTCACGCAGGTGAACCCGCCCAGTCGGGTCAGGACCAGGGACACTTCGGTCGTGCGATCCTGAAGGACGGACACGTCGCGCCGACGTCCGAACCAGGACGGGGCATCCGAGCCGGCCTTGTACCCCAGCAGCGTCAACACGTTGTCCAGGCCCACCGGGACGCTCTTCAGCGACAGGTTCGCCTGGCCCGCGGCCATCGACGCGGAAGACGACGCAAGGACATCGCCGCCGCGGTCGGTGACGATGACCTCCAGTCGATCGATGGCGGCGATCGGGTCCCCCCCGGGGAGCCCCGAGCAGTTGCCGGTCAGGGCGCCGGCCGTCACGCCGACATCGCCACGAGGCACCTCAGCCGCGCAGCCAATCCACGCCATCAAGGCCGCCAGCGCACAGGAACCAATGATTCGTGTCGTCATGCTCCGTGGTCTCCCGGCCAAAAAGGCCACGCCTCCCAGGAAAGGACCATAGGTGCCGCGAGGATAGGGCACGCGGCGTCATCAAGTCAAGGTTGACGCGCGCCGCGGCCGCCGCTGGGGCGGCTTACGGGCAGACCTTGCGAATCTGCACGTCGTCGATGAAGACGCCCTCCCCCAGGTTCCCCGTTTCATCGACCGAATCGAACCGGAAGCGGACCCGGATCGACTGGCCCCGATAGGCATTCAGGTCGATCGGACCGACCTCGCGCCACTGGGCGTAACCGTCCGATGGGAAGCTGTCCTTGGAAAACACCTGGGCCGTCTGCTCGCCCCACAGGATGTCCACCGCCAGGAGGTCCCGGCCCGGTGCGTTCTCGATATCCAGGTATGCCCAGAAGTGCAGGCGGAAGTCGCCGAACAGCGGCAGGGTGACCGCCGGCAGCGTCGCCGTCCCCTTCGCGATGCCGCCGTTGTCGTAGTTCGCCGCGTTCCCGAAGCGCATCGACCGAGGGGCCGAACGGTACCGCGCGTCCGAGCTGATCCAGCCGGTCGCCATTCCACCGGTCCCGGGCGTCCCCTGATCGACCACCGTCACGCCGTCCAGCGTGGAACCGGCGTCGAACGCGTGTTCCGCCACGGTCAAGGCCAGACAGCATCCGGGCATCTCGAAGAAATCATGCACGCACTGGCGCTGAACGCAGGCGTCCGCGGTGCAGGGATTTCCGTCGTCGCACTGAACGACCGAAGCGCAGCAGGTCGGCGGCTCGCCGACCACCGTGACGTTGCAGACCTCGTTCGCGCAGGTGCCCGTCCGGCAGAAGCCGTCGATCATGCAATCGTGCAGACCGCCGCAGTTGCGCTGAACGCACGTGTCGCGGGTGACGCGAATGTCGTCAACGTACACGCCTTCGTAGTTGTTCTTCTGATCGTCGGAGGTGTCGAACCGGAAGCGGATCGAGACGGACTTGCCCGCGAAGCCGCTCAGATCGACACCGACCGGCACGAACTGATTGCCCGAACTGCCGTAGAGGTAGTGTGAAGACCAGACCGTCGTCGTCTTCTCGTTCACCGTTCCAACGTTCTCGACCACGATGACCTCGAAGAAATCGACCCCCAGGGGGTTCATGTAGGCATCGTGCGCCACATCGTCGAACTCGGTGGACAGGAACAGATTGAAGGACAGGAAGTAGAACCCCTTGCTGGGCAGATCGATCACCGGCCCCGTGGCCTCGCCGAAATTCGAGACGCCCACGCCGGTCACGTAGTTCAGCGCCGCGGTGTTTCCGTAGTACAGCGAGTATCCGCCGGAAACGGAACGGTGCGTCGCGAGCTGCCACTTGACGTTGGGGTTGTTCAGGTAGGTCCAGATGTTGAACATGTCCAGCGAGCCGTCATCGAAGTCGGCCCCGAACAACTCCTGGTGAAGGCAGCATTGATCCTCGGGCGTGACGACGTAGTGGCAGGCCCCGTCGGGACAGGACACCGTCGCGCAGGGGTCGATGTTCGGGCAATCGGCCGTCGCCGTGGCCGCGGCGCAGACGGGTTCGAGGCACGCGGGGGTCCGGGGGTGGGCGCAGGTTCCGACCGAGTCCTGGTTCGTGAACTCGCGACAGGAGTCGTCGGTGCAGGCATCCCCGTCGTCCTCGCAGGCCCCGCCCGCGGCGCAGGTCGCGACGCAGGTCGAGTAGACGCGCACGTCGTCGATGTAGATGCCCTCGAAATGGTTGTTGGCCCCGTCCAGCGAGTCGAAGACCAGCCGAAGCGCCATCTCGCGCCCCGCGAACTCGCCCACGTTCGAAACGATATGCAGGAAGTTGCCGCGCGTGGTGCGCTCGATTGCCGCCGTCGTGAACAGTTCGGTGTACTCGTCGGGCAAGCCTCCCTTGGGCACGGCCAGCACGCGCAGCAGGTCGGGCTGCTCGCCGATCTGCGCGACGAACGGCTCGGTGTCCACCCACAAATACATCGAGGCGACGAATGTCGTCGCGGATGCCGAAAGAGGCGGAATCTCGAAGAACGGCGACGTCACGGCGGCGCGGATGGACGTGCCGGCGTTCCCGGCCCGGTCCTGCGGGTCGCAGTTGGCATCGAGCGGGCCATTATAATAGGTACGGCACGTGGGGTCGCCGAGGTACAGGGACTTCTGCCCCTGGGCCCGACGGTGCCCAACGACCGACCAGGTGACCTTGTCCTGGGTGTTCGGGTCATCGACGGCCCAGCCGCCCAGCCCGTTCTCGAACCCCTGGAACAGGAACTCGCCGTCGAAGCAGCAGGTCGTGTCCCAGTCCTGGCCGCAGATGTTGGCCGGCTTCAGGCACACCTTGCGACGGCAGGGGTCCAGCGTCATCGGTACGTCCGCGCAATCGGCGTTCGTCTGGCAGCGAACGGGCCCGGTGTCCCCGCCCGGATCCGTCGGGCCGATGTCCTCGGCGCCCTCGTCGCCCCCGATGTCGGTCCCGGGATCGACGCCGGGATCCTCGACGATATCGTCCGAGACCTCCTCGAAACCATCTTCCTCACCGCCAAAATCCGGGCTGCTCTTACCCCCGGAGCAGGCAACGAGCGCCAGTACCGCGAAGGTGGACGCGATAAGATGGATGGACCTGCGACGCATGGCCTTACCCCCGATGTCGAGACGAAACGGACACGCACGCTAATCTAGCACATTCATGGTTGGGGACGATAGGCCGAAAAACGGCTCGAAGACCCGTTCGGCCGCTTCCCCACTTTTCTTGACACGATCCGCCGCGGATGCGAACATGGCGGCGGCCACAACTGGACATGTTGCATGGGCCTGTTCAGCGGTCGAGCAAACCTCGTCGGCGTCGATATCGGTTCAAGCGCCATCAAATTGGTGCGATTGCGGCAGGCTTCCGGCTCCTGGGAGCTTGTCGCGTTCAGCCTGGGGCATCTGCCGCCGGACGCGATTGTCGAAGGGCGCGTCATGAATTTCGCGGTCGTGATCGAGCGGCTGCGGGACGTGATGCGGGAGTCCGGGGTCAAGGACGCCGACTGCGCTCTTGCCATTTCGGGGTCCTCCCTGATTATCAAGCGCCTTGCCCTTCCCGAGATGACCCGGGCCGAACTGGACGAGTCGATCGTCTGGGAGGCCGAGCAGTACATCCCGTTCGACATCAAGGATGTGAACGTCGATGCGCAGATCCTGAATCCCCGCGCCGGTCAGGGCCAGATGGACGTGCTGATGGTCGCCGCCAAGAAGGACGTGGTCAACGAGTACGTCTCGGTCGCGGTCGAGGCCGGCCTGAAGCCCAACGTCGTGGATGTCGGCATCTTCGCCGCGTTGAACATGTTCGAGGTCAACTACTCGGTTCCGCCCGACCAGACCTCGGCACTGCTGAATGTTGGCGCGAATTCCATCAACGTCGGCGTCGTGTCCGGCGGCGCGGTCGCGTTCACCCGCGACATCGGCGTCGGCGGCGCGCAGTTGACCAGCGAGATCCAGCGCCACTTCAACGTCAGCTACGAGGAGGCCGAGGCATTCAAGACGGGCGCCGAGTCCAGCCTGTCCTCCTCGACGATCGCGCGCGAGGTCAACAAGATCGCGGACCGCGTCTGTGACGGGATGGTCACCGAGGTGCAGCGCTCGCTGGACTTCTTCGTCGCGACCTCGGTCAAGGCCGATATCCAGCGCATCTATCTGACCGGCGGCTCGGCCCAGTTGCCCGCGCTGATTCGCGCGCTGGAGCGCCGGATGGAAGTGCAGGTCGAACTGGTCAATCCGTTCCGGAACATCTCGGTCGATGCGCGTCGTTTCGACATCGACCTGCTGCAGCGCGCCGCCCCGGTCGCGGGCGTCGCTGTGGGCCTGGCGCTTCGTCGGTCGGGGGATGCATCATGATCAGAATCAACCTGATCGGTCTCAAGACCAAGCGCGCCAAGCCGACCAAGCTGGGCGGCAAGGGTCAGTTGCTGCTGTTCGCCGCGATCATCGTGGTCGAGGTGGTCTTCCTGTTCCTGTGGCACCAGCAGTTGAACGCCGAGCTGGACGAGGCCAAGAAGCGTACGCGTGACGCCACGGCCAAGATCGAGGATCTGAAGCGCGTGAAGGTCGCCTGGGAGGTCTGGCTGGCCGAAAAGGCGGACATCGAGGCGCAGGAACAGGTTTTCGATCGTTTGCGCGCCGACCAGTTGGGGCCGCCCGCGATGCTCGAATACGTGACGTACGCGTTGACGCCGCTGGCGGACAGCCCGGCGGGCAGCGACGAGGCGCGCGCCCAGGAACTGATTGGCTGGAACCCCAAGTGGGACACCCGCCGCATCTGGTTGAAGTCCGTCCGCGAGGACGCCGGCAAGCTCACCTTCCAGGGCGAGGCCGTCGATCACGAGGATGTGGCCGAATTCTACCGGCGCCTCGAGGCTTCGGGGTTCTTCTTCGATGTCGAGCCGGGCAGCCAGACCCGCAAGGTACACATCGACCTCGGGGTCAAGTACGTCGATTTCGATGTTTCGATGGGACTTTCGTACCTGGCGGTCCTGGAACCCGCCCAGCCGGCCGACGGCGAGGTGCCCGCGTTGCCGCCGGACAGCCCACTGGAGCCGCCCGCACCCTCGCCCGCACCCGCGCCCCAGCCGGGACATCAGGATGCGCCGCCCGGACCGCCCAGTGGCCCGGGGGTACCCGTGGGGCCCGGCGCCCCCGTGGTTCGCTCGACCCCGGATGTCCTCCCGACGTTCGCCTGGCATCGGGGCGACGCCGGCGCGGGGAGGTGACGCATGGACCGTTTCCTTCAACTGCCATTGCCCCAGCGGGTGCTGGTCGTCGGCATCCTGGTCGCCGTGATCGGCGCGGGTGTGTACTTCCTGCTGCTCAGCCCCATCAGCGAAGGGATTTCGCGCCAGGCTCGCCAGTACAAGTCCCTGATGGGCGAGTACGCCAAGCTGAAGGAGTACGACTCGCCCGAGTTCAAGGAGAACCTTGACCGCGAGCGCGCCGAGGCCGTCATGAAGCGGGCCGAGTACGCCAAGATGCTGCCGCCCGAGCGGGAACTGCCCGATCTGATTTCCTCGATCAAGGCGGATGCCGACGCGTCCGGTCTGGTCATGGTTCGGTTCGCGCCCGGGGGAGGACGCCAGGGTGAAGAGGTCGGCCAGGGATATCGAGGACTCCCCTTCTCGATTGAGGTTCTGGGAACGACCCACCAGCTGATCGCCTTCTTCCAATCGCTGGCTGCGCCCAGCAAGCGCATCGTCAACGTCAAGGATCTGGAACTGCGGGTGGTTCCTCCCGCCCAGGTCGAACGCACCGCCGGCGACGTCGGGGCTCTGCGCATTCTTCTGGAGCGGGAGCGGTCTCGGGGCCTCACCACCACCGAACGCTACGCGAAGGCGGTGCTTCTGTTCTCCGAGGTGGCGGAACGCTCGGTGATCCAGGCGAGGTTCACCGCGATGGCGTACGTCTACACTGGCGGGGCGCCGACTGCCTCGGCCTTCGGCGCAGGGGGTGCCAGGTGAGGACAGTCTTCACAATCCTGCTGGCTCTCGCGTTCCTGGCCGGATGTGGGGGGAAGCCCGCGTCGAACATGCCTCCGCCCGGTGTCGGTGGCGCCGCTTCCGTCGGCGGCGGCATCCCCGGGGTGCCCGCGCCCGCGGCGGGCGTCGAGTCCTCCGATGCCAATCCCCGGTTCACGATCCTGAAGCCCTACTTCAAGGATTTCCTGCGACGCCCCCTGGATTCGAAGGTCAACATCTTCCGGACCAATCTGGATCGATTCACGCCGACCGTCGAGATCGACGCGGATCCCGAGCAGGCCGAGATCGGTCCCAAGACGCCGCTCGAGTACTACGACACGGCCTCGTACCGGCTGGTTCTGATCATGAGCGGTACGGCCCAGGCCAAGGCGCTCGTGATTGACCCCAGGGACAAGGCCTACATCGTCCAGGTGGGGACGCTGATCGGGAACCGCAACGGCAAGGTCACCTCGATCAGCGCGACCGCCGTGACCATCGACGAGCCCGGGTATCCGCCCGTGGTGAAGACGCTCGAGTCCCCGCTGGAGGACATGGAGCGGGAGTTGTCGGCGGTTCAGGAGTTCTAGCGTTCGATTACCGCCCCACGGATTCGGACTGATCGACTAGAATCCGACGTAAAGACACCAGGAGACCCCGGGGTGGATGACACACCCGTCGCAGCGCTGGATCACACCGTCATGGCCCCCGCGGAGATCGGTCCGGATGCCCTGGGGTCGGGGGGCGGCCGTGCGCGGCTTCGGGTGGTTCAGGGGCCGAACCTGGGCGTCGAGTTCCTGCTGGAGGGCCATGCGATTGTCCTGGGGCGCGGGGTCGAGTGCGACCTGATGCTGGAGGACCCCGCGGTCTCGCGAAGGCATGTACGTGTGGTCGTCGCGGGCGAGCAACTGCTGGGCGAGGATCTGGACAGTGGCAACGGGACGTTCGTCGGCGGAGTGAAGGTCGCGCGATGCAACCTGCTGGACGGGATGCAGTTTCGCGTGGGCGCCACGCACATCCTGTTCCAGATTGACGCCGAGTCCAGGCCCGAGGTGCCGGCTCCATCGCCCATCGCAGTGGGGACCCCGCCCAGCCTTCGCGTCCCCCGAGACCCGGTCGCCCACGGTGGGGTCGGCAAGGCACGATGGGTGGTACGTGGTCTGGTGCTGGGCACCACCCTGGCAGTGCTGATTGGATGGCTGCTGGTCTGGCTGCTGCGACCGACCACTTCCTCCTCCGCGCTGGTGCAGGCATCGGCGGACCTGGCGAGCGCCGCGGTTCATGCCTCCGGTGCCCCGGGCGCCGATTCCGCCGAAGCGCTTCGTCGCGCCCAGCAGGCCATCGCGGCCCGGGACTGGGCTGCCGCGCTTGCGCACCTGGATGAGGTCACGGGTCAGGCCCCGGCGCATCCCGGCCTCGACGGGCTTCGGGCTCGGGCTCGGGACGAGCGCCGGAACGGTCAGCTTCTGGAGCGGGCACGCCAGGCCATGGCCAGCGAGGATGGGGTCGAGGACGCCGCGGCGTTCCTTTCGCGCATCGATGATTCCAGCGTGTATCACGAGGAGTCCCGCCGTCTGCTGGGCTCGATCGAGCGGCAACGCATTCACCGGGAGGTCCAGGAGGTGCGTCGCCTGCTGGAGATCAAGGACCATCGAGCCACCCGGGACGCGTACCTCGCCCTGCTGCGTCGGTACCCCGAGGACGAGGAGGTGCTTTCCCTGAAGCCCCTGGTGAAGGTGGCGTTCACGCCCGCGCCGGCACGGCCGCACGCTCGGTCCCCAGGGGACGAGCCCCAGGAGTTGCGGTCCAGGCTTGGCGAGATTCACGCCGAACTCGCCCGCGAGGCCGTCGATCGGGGCGATTGCGAGGCCGGCCGCCGGCACGCGCGCGAGGCCCTGACCTACCGGCCGGACGACGAGGTCGCGCGTCGCATCGAAGTCCAATGCGGCCCCGCCGAGTGAATTGCTTTCCCGCCCTGCCCCGGCTAGAATCCGCCCCGGCTTACGCCTTCGGGGGTTCCATGAGTCCGACTCGCGTGCTGGAGGAACGTTCCGTCGCCGACGCCGCCCAGGTGCGTGCGGCCATCGAGGCGCTGGCCCTGCCGATCGCCGAGGGGGTTCGAGCGGGCAACACGTGCATCGTGGGCATCCAGACCGGCGGTGTCCACGTCGCCAATCGGGTCCTGGCGCGCCTGCACCTGATGGGGCTTCCCCGCCCGCCGGTGGGCGTCCTGGACATCACCCTGTATCGCGACGACATCTTCCTGGGGATGCAGCAGCCCATGGTTCGGCAGACCGACATCCCCTTCGAACTGAGCGGGAAGGACGTGGTCCTGGTGGACGATGTGCTGTTCACCGGACGGACCATTCGAGCCGCCCTGGATGCGCTGGTCGACTTCGGACGCCCCAGGTCGATTCGGCTGGCCGTCCTGGTCGATCGGGGCCTGCGGGAATACCCCATTCACGCCGACTGGGTGGGGATGAACGTGGCCACGACGCAGAATGAAACGGTGCGCGTCGAGCTGGCGGAGATGGGCTTCGACAGCGATCGCGTGGTTGTGTACACGAGGGAGACCTGATGGCGACCCTGATGAACCATTTGCTGGGCCTGGAAGGATTGTCGCGGGAACAGTTGACGACGATCCTGGACCTGGGGCGCGAGTTCAAGGCGGTGTCCCAGCGTCGGATCAAGAAGGTTCCGACGCTGCGCGGCATCACCGTCGTGCTGTTCTTCATCGAGCCCTCGACCCGAACGCGACTGTCGTTCGAGGTCGCGGCGAAGCGACTGTCGGCCGACACGTTGTCGTTCACCGCGTCGTCCTCGTCGCTGTCCAAGGGCGAAACGCTGCTGGACACCGCGAAGAACGTGATGGCGATGCAGCCGGACGTGATCGTGATCCGGCATTTCGCGCCGGGGGCCGCGCTGTTCCTGTCGAAGAACGTGCCCGCCGCCATCGTGAACGCCGGTGATGGCGCGCACGCCCACCCGACGCAGGCGCTGCTGGACATGTTCACGATGCGCGAACACAAGGGCCGCGTCGAGGGGCTGGAAGTCGCGATCGTTGGGGACATCGGCCACAGCCGGGTTGCGCGGTCGAACATCCATGGACTGACGACGATGGGGGCGAAGGTGCGCGTTGCCGGCCCCCGCACGATGCTGCCGCCGATGCTGGACCGCCTGGGTGTCCAGGTCCATGACCGCATCGAGCCCGCGATCGAGGGCGCCGATGTCGTCATGATGCTGCGCATCCAGAAGGAGCGCATGGGCAAGGACCTGTTCCCCTCGGATCGCGAGTACGCGCGGTTCTTCGGGCTGGACGCCCGGAAGCTGGCGCTGGCGAAGCCGGATGCCCTGATCATGCACCCGGGGCCCATGAATCGCGGGGTCGAGATCACCCCGGACGTCGCGGACTGCGGACGTTCGGTGATTCTCGAGCAGGTTGAAAACGGCGTGGCGGTGCGCATGGCGGTCCTGTACCTGCTGAGCGCGCACCTTGTGGAAGGGGCGTAGGATGCGGAATCGAATCGTCAATTGCGAGATTCTGGACCCCTCGACGGGCAAGCGCTTCTGGGGCTTCGTCGAGTGGGAGGATGGCGTCATCCGCAAGGTCGGCAAGGCCGGTCCCGGGCTGGTTGACAGTGCCGCCGAGGGCGTCCAGGTCATCGACGGCCACGGGCACCTGCTGACCCCGTCCCTCGTCGATTTGTACGCCGATTTCTGCGAGCCGGGGAAGGAGTACCGCGAGGATATCGCCTCCGGGTCCGCGGCCGCGGCGGCGGGCGGCTACTCGCACGTCCTGCTGCGTCCGGATACCGATCCCTGCGTGGATGGCGCCGATACGGTCCGGTACATCCTCGAACTGGCGACGCGGGCCGATCGGATCGACGTGCTGCCCATGGGCTGCCTGTCCCGCAAGCTGGGCGGCGAGACGATGGCCGAGATCGGCGAGATGTCGGTCGCCGGCGTCCGGGCGCTGTCCGACGGGGACCGCTGGGTGGCTCGGACCGGATTCCTGCGCCAGGCGATGGAATACGGCGCGAACTTCGGGCTGCCGATCGTCCTTACGAACGAGGATCCCGCGCTGGTGGACGGTGTCGCGCATGAGGGCCTGGTCTCGGCCGCGAAGGGCCTGAAGACGTCCCCCGTCGCGGCCGAGGAAGTCGCGGTCGCGCGCCACATCGCGTTGGCCGAACTGACCGGAGCCCGGACGCACCTGGCGAAGCTGTCGTCGGCCGCGGGCGTGCGGCTGGTGCGCGACGCCAAGGCCCGGGGCGTTCCGGTGACCGCCTCCGTGTCCATCCACAACCTGCTGCTGGACGAGACCTCGGTCGCGGACTACGACCCGATGTGCAAGGTGTGGCCCCCCGCGCGCGCCGACGAGGACCGCAAGGCCCTGCTGGCCGCGGTTTCCGATGGGACCATCGACGCGATCGTGTCGGACCACGCTCCGCGCGCCATCGAGGACAAGGAGGTCGAGTTCGACCTGGCGTCCCGCGGTGCCCTGTCGATCGAGCTGGTGTTCACGTTGCTGAATCGCCTGGTGCTGGCCGGCGAGATCGAACTGCTGCCGGCCCTGCGTGCCGTGACGGTCGGCCCTCGGCGAGTGCTGGGGATCGAGGGGGGGGCCATCGCCGCCGGGAAGCCGGCGGACCTTGCCCTGCTGGACCGCGCGTCCACCTGGGTTGCGGATGCCAGCACGCTGGTTTCGCGCGGCTGCAACTCCCCCTTCCTCGGCCAGCGCCTGGTCGGCCGCCCCGAAATGACCGTGCGCCGCGGTCGCGTGACGTTCAGTCGCGCGCAGGCGCGGTAGCCGCCCGAGTGGCGCCATCTGGCGTCTGGAAAGGGACCGTTCATGGAGATTCGCGATCCGATTCACGGGCCGATCGAGGTCAGCCCCGCCGAGAAGCGGGTCATCGATCACCCCCTGGTGCAGCGCCTGCGTCGTGTCCGCCAGTTGGGGTTCTCCGAGACGACCTTCCCCGGGGCGACGCACACCCGCTTCCTGCACTCGCTGGGGGCGATGCACCTGGCCGGCCTGGCGTTCGATGCGGTGGCGCGGGACCTGGGCCATCTGGACCAGGCGTCGCTGCAGCGCGCACGTGCGGCTCTTCGCCTTGCGGCTCTGCTGCACGATCTTGGCCATCCGCCCATGTCCCACACCGGCGAGGCGATCCTGCCGCTGGGACGCGACCTTGGAAACCCTGCGGGAACGCAGCCGGATCGTGCCGTCACCCACGAGCAGATGACCTGTGCCCTGATTCTGGCCAGCGACTTGTCCCCCCTGCTGCAGGATGCCTTTCAGGATCTGGACGTTCGCCCGGACGACGTCGCCTGCATCCTTGGGGCGGACGTTCAAGGCGATCCCTTCCGCAAGGACGGCGTGACGATCCTGCCCCTGCTGCGCCAGTTGATCGCCGGCGAACTGGACGTGGACCGCATGGACTATCTGTTGCGGGACTCGTACTTCACCGGCGTGACGTACGGGCGTTTCGAGAAGGACTGGCTACTGTCCCATGTCGGCGCGCATCCCGTCGGTGACGCGATGTGCCTGTCCCTGGACTCGTCCGCCATCTTCGCCTTCGAGGACTTCCTGCTGTCCCGGTACCACATGTTCCTGATGGTCTACGCGCACCACAAGACCCTGGCGTACCATCGGATGCTGGGAAGGTTCCTGGACGGGGATGCGGGGCGCAACCTGCGCCTGCCGGCCGACCCCGTGGCGTTCCGCGAGTGTGACGACGAATGGCTGCTGGCGCGCTTGCGGGCGTCCGACGACCCGTGGGCGCGCCGGATTCTGGCCCATAAGCCCCTGCAACTGGCCGTCGAGGGCTGGGACGATGACGCGGCGGCCCTGGATGCGGTGGCCGGCCAGGTGCGCGATTCCATGCCGTCCTCGACCGAGTGGGTGGACTCGCGCGTGGAGTTTTCGCATTACTTTCCGACCGGAGCCGCCGCGGACACGCGAACCTCGCCCCTGCTGGTTCGCGTCGGGCGTCCCGGCTCGCGTCGATCCGTGACGCCTGTCGAGCAGTACAGCGACCTGTACGTTCGCCAGGCCCGGCGCAAGCGGGTGATGCGCATCTACTGCGCCGCCGACGATGTCGGAGCGGTCGTGGATGCCGTGGCGCGGGCCCTGGGGCCCCTGCTCCCCGGATCCGGTTCCCTGGAATGCTCGAACGCGGCGGTTGACGACTGATGGCGGAATACGTGGAAGCCTTGGAAACCCTGCTGGACTCGGCCTACGAGATGGTCGCGGCCGGCGACCTGGACCAGGCCTGGGTGCTGCTGACCCGGCTGGAATCCGAGTATCCGGATTCGCCCGAGGTGCTGGCGCTGATGGGCGACATCTGGATGCGGGACGGAGATCTGGACTACGCCCTGGAACTGTACGACCGCGCGGTCGAGATCGATGACGACTGGTCCGATGGGTACACCGCCCGGGCGAACTGTCTGGCCGAGATGGGCCAGGTCGAGGAGGCGTGGGCGGACATCGAACGCGCGATCGATCTGGACCCGGACAACCCCGAGGCCCATTTCGTCCGGGGCATCCTGCTGGACATCGACCGGCGGTTCAAGAAGGCCGAGGAGGAGTACCGGCTGGCCCACGAACTGGATCCCGACGGCTTCGCGGTGCCGATCCGGATGTCCCGTCGCGAATTCGACGCGGTCGTCACCCAGGCCATCAAGCGTCTGCCGAAGGAGTTTCGCGACCGCATGCTGGGAGTCCAGGTCTTCGTCAGCGAGATGCCCGATCCCTCGCTGACCATCCAGGGCGTCTGGCAGCCGCTGCTGCTGGGGCTGTTCGACGGCCCAATGACCACCGAGATGACCCTGATGGACGCGGTGCCGCACCCGCCTCCGAAGATCCACCTGTTCCAGCGCAACATCGAGCGGATGTGTCGAACCCGCCAGGAGCTGCTGGAGGAGATCGAGGTGACCCTGCAGCATGAGGTCGGGCATTACTTCGGCCTGGACGAGGACCAGTTGGACCGGGTCAACCTGAGCTGAACCCCTGCCCAGCCTTCGCGCCGCCCCCGATTCACCCAGGCTGACGTTCGAACTCGCAGGACGCGCGGATCGCGTCCATCGTCGGGGCGGCCAGGAACGCACGCGCCGCCTCCCCGGTCACGTGGGACAACCGGTACTCGAGTTCGGCCTCCCGCGGCGAGGTCATCCGGAGCTGCACGCGGTGCCCAAGACGACGACGCAGATCGGCAAGACGACGCTTCTGTTCGCGCACCGGCAGGAAGGGCGCATCCTCCAGAGGGGTGAAGCGCTTCGGCACGAACGGGGACACCGACACCGCCAGTCGCAAGCGCGACGCCAGCTCGCCGGCCAGTTCGCAGAATTCGACCAGGTCCGCGTCCTGCTCGCCCGGCAACCCGACCATCACGTACAGGCGAAGCCGGGTCATTCCGGCGTCCCGGGCGGCATCGGCCGCCGCCAGGAGGTCCCGGGCCTGGAGGTCCTTGCGAATGGAAGCCCGCAGCGCCTCGGAGGCGCCGTCCGCCGCGATGGTCAGCGTCTTCATGCCGGAACGCGCCAGCAGGGCGGTCAGCTCCGGCGAGGCCCGATCGGCCCGCACGGACCCAAGAGTGACCTGGATGTCCCGGTCCAGCAGGGCACGGACGATGGGGAGCAGTTGGGGGTGGTCGGACACGGCGGCGCCAAGCAGGCCGACGCGTTCCACGCCCTCGGGGACCGCGGCCAGGATGCGTTCCGCGGGTGCGAACCGCGCCGGCCCGCCCCCGGTCCGCGCGACGCAGAAGCCGCAGGACCGAGGACATCCACGCCCCACCTCGATCAGGAAGGCGCCTCCAAAGCGATTCGGCCGCAAGGGCATCGGCGAACACAGGGGCGTCCGCGTGCGGGCCGCCTGGACCGGCGCGGAGGGAGGCACCCCGTCGGGTCGCAGGGCGGGCACCCAGCATCCGGGAATCGATTCCAGACGAACCCGCGCATCCTGGCGTCCCTCGGCATCGGACAGTGCCCGTCGAATGGCGTCGAACGCGTCGTCCGCCTCTCCGATGAAGACGGCGTCCGCCACGGCGGCCAGCAGGTCCGGATTCGACCGGGTCAGGGGGCCCCCACCCACCACCAGGGGATGGCTGTCCGGGCGAAGCCGACGGTCCGGCTGGATTCCCGATGCCGCCAGGGCACGGGCCAGGAGGGGCACTTCCAGTTCCCAGGCGACGCTGACGAAGACGACGTCAAAGTCGGAGAGGCTGCGACCGCCTTCGACGGAACGAACGGGGCCGGAGGGATCCTGCTCCAGAACCGCGGTCTCGCACGGGGCCAGTCCGCGCCAGGCGGCGCTGAAGCCCAGGGACGACCAGGCGAGTTCGGCGGGAACCGGTGTGAACAAGACGGCCGTCAACGACGCCCCCGTCAGGAGGACACCGCCGAGGATACCAGACTGCGGAACTCGGTTCGGGATTCCTCGACTCGACGATAGATCACGGCCCAGGAAAGGTCGCGTCGCAGCTCGCGCATCTCGCGTCGCAGAACCAGGCTGCGCTGGATCGGTTCCAGGCCCCGGGGGTCGATATGGAACAGCGGCCCCCTCCCCAGCGAGGTCAGCGCCGTCATCTGGGCATCGATGGCCAGGCGTCGAATCTCGGCGTAGTCCGCCTCGCTCAGGTCCGTTCGGGCGGTACGATCCCAGATGGCGCCCATCCGGTCGAACAGCCGCTGCTGCTGCCAGTCCAGTGCCATGCCGGTGACCCGCACGTTGAATCCGCGCCCCAGCACGGTCGGCTCCAGTACGTCGGCCAGGAACTGTTCGTGATCCGGCCGGTTCCAGCCCAGCGAGTCCCCTTGAAGCGAGCCTCCGTGGGCACGCGTCCTGGAGTCGAACCGCATTTCCCAGTAGGCGTGGCGCGCCATGGGGAACCGGAAGCTTTCGGTCATCTTGGCGGGAACGAAGTAGTTGTGGGCCACGGTGTCCGCGGCGAGGTGGCAGATCTGTCCCAGGAAGGCGGCGCGTTCGGCATCGGTGCGCGCCCCTTCCAGCAGCCCCAGAACGCGATCCCAGTTGTGGGTGTGCCGCTCGTAGGGGGCCAGGTTCTTGGCCAGCATCCGGTCCGGGTCCACGGTGCCGCGCAGGAAGGCCGCGCGGTGACGACGAATCACGCCGCCGACCGCCGTGCCCAGGACCGCGGCCTGGGCCAGTACACCCAGACCCATATCCACGTGCGCGAACGGTCCGAACGCAAGCGCGGGAACGGGAAGCAGCACGATCAGGAACAGGAGCAGAAGAGCCAAGGTCGCCCCCTTTCGGGTACCGGAACGCATTCTAGGGATTCGCCCTCGACAATCAAGGCAAATGTTCGAACCCCCGGCGATCAAGCGGAAACCCTGCGAATCCCCCCGGTGACGGACCTCGATTTCGGGATATCCTAGGACGTTCGGATCGGCGCGCTTCACCGGAGGACGACATGCATCGGCACTGGATACTGGCGGCCTTGTTCGCCTTCGTCGCGGGAACCGTGGCGTGTGGGGGCTCGTCCTCCAGCGAGCCCGCGGATGTTCCGTTGGATCGCCCCGGAGACCCCGGGACTCCGGATTCGGGGCTGCACGACCCCGGATTTCCCGATCCGGACGCGGGGGACCTGCCCCTGACCGACCACGCCCCGTCGGACCTGCCCGAATCCGATATCGATCCGGAGGATGCGATCGATCCGGACGCCGGCGAAACCGACGCGTCCTATTCGGATATCCAGGAGGATGCCCAGGACCCTGACGGCCAGGACCCTGACGTCCCGGGGAGCGATGCCCCCTCCACGGACGGACAGGAACCGGACGGCCAGGACGACGACGCCACCGAAGCGGACGCGACCGACCCGGACGCCACGGGCGCCGATTCATGGGAGGCCGGAACGTTCGACCCCGAGAACTGCGAACTGACTGCCGGCAGCCTCTGGATCCGCCTGGAGGGGGACCTTCTGGTGCCGGATGGGATCGTGCGTGGCGGCGCGCTACTGATCGACCAGACGGGGCTGATCGCCTGCGTCGGCCTGGACTGCGCGGCGCATCCCGAGTTCGCCGGAGCCACGGTGGTTGCGTGCGAACGCGCGCTGATCACGCCCGCCATGATCAACGGGCACGATCACATCACCTTCACCGGCAACACGCCCAAGTCGCACGGAAACGAGCGCTATGACCACCGGCACGAGTGGCGCAAGGGCCTGAACCAGCACACCAAGATCTCCGTTCCCTTCACGTTCGGGGCCGAGGCCTGGGGCGAATTGCGAAACGTGCTGGCCGGGACGACCTCGATGTTCGGTTCGGGCAAGGCAACGGGGCTGTTGCGCAACCTGGACCAGGAGTTGCTGGGGCTGGACATTCCCAAGGCCTACTACGACACGTTCCCGCTGGGGGACGGCGACGGCATCATGCTGACCGATTCGTGCGCCTACCCGTCCATCCCGACCACCGCGACGACCGCCGGGCGCCACTGCTACGTGCCCCATGTCGCCGAGGGCGTGAACGCCGCCGCGCGAAACGAGTTCCTGTGTCTTGCGGGTCTGGCCCCCGGGGGCCAGGACAACGTGCTCGAGAACGCGGCGTTCATTCACGGGGTGGGCCTGCTGGCCTCGGACATCGCCGAGATGGCGCACGACGGCACGGCGCTGATCTGGTCGCCGCGCACGAATGTGGACCTGTACGGCAACACCGCGTCCATCGTCCTGTACGACCGGCTGGGCGTGACCATCGGCCTCGGCACCGACTGGACGGCCTCGGGCTCGGTCAACATGATGCGTGAGTTGGCATGCGCCGACGAACTGAATCGGACCTTCTTCGGCCGCCACTTCACGGACCGTGACCTGTTCGACATGGCGACGATCGGCAACGCCCGCGCCTTCAAGGTGGATCCGATTCTGGGTTCGCTGGAGGTCGGCAAGGTGGCGGACGTTTCGGTGTTCCACACGATGGTTCACCGGGATCTGCGCGCGGTCATCGACGGGGGCCCCGCCGACGTGGCTCTGGTGCTTCGCGGGGGCACTCCCCTGTACGGGGACGCGCACCTGGTTCCCGGCCTTCCCGGCGGATCGACGGGGTGCGAAGTGTTTGACGTCTGCGAGGTCGCCAAGTCGGTGTGCGCGATGCGCGAGACCGGAAAGACGCTGGCTCAACTGAAGCCGACAACCGCATATGACCTGTTCTTCTGCGGGCTTCCAGACAACGAACCCAGTTGCATTCCGTTCCGTCCCGGCGAGTACGACGGCGTACCGACCGAGGGGGACGCCGACGGCGACGGGATTCCGGATGGGCAGGACAACTGCCCTGCCCTGTTCAACCCGATTCGGCCGGTGGACGGGGGCGTTCAGGCGGACGCGGACGGCGACGGCCTGGGCGACTTGTGCGATCCGTGCCCCCTGGACCCGTTCACGACGGAATGCACGCATTTCGACCCGGACGATCGGGACGCCGACGGCGTTCCCAAAGTGCTGGACAACTGCCCGGCCGTTCACAACCCGGACCAGGAGGACTGGGACGAGGACGGAAAGGGCGACGCGTGCGACCCGTGTCCCTACAAGGCCAACCCTGGCAACGCCCCCTGCCCCGAATCCATCTATGACGTCAAGCGGGGCGTCGTGCCCCTGGGCAGCACCATTCGGGTGATCGACGGCCTGGTAACGGCGCCGGGCTACCGGAATGGCGTCTTCCAGGGGTTCTTCATCCAGGTGGACTCGGACGACCCCGCCTACGACGGGGCCGAGTACTCGGGCCTCTACTGCTATGGGCCCTCGTTGAATCCGCGCCCCGTGGTCGGATCGTTCGTGACCGTCGATGGAACGGTCAACGACTATCACGGGCAGATCCAGCTGTCGGTGCGCTCGTTCCAGACCACGGCGTCCTGGGGCGTCCTGCCGGACCCGGTGCCGGTCGATTCGGCCGATGTCGCCACCGGCGGCGCACTGGCGGCCGCCTACGAGGGCGTGGTCGTTCGGGTGGCCGACGTGACCACCCTGGACGTGGCTCCGGCCGCGGGAGGGGGCGACACGGCGCCGATCAACGAGTTCGTGGTGACGGGAGGCCTGCGGGTCAACGACTTCGTCCACCTGGCGGACCCGTTCCCCCTGGTCGGCGACGAGTTCGCGGCCATCACGGGGGTGGTCCGCCTGGCGAACGATCATTCGAAGCTGGAGCCCCGGGGCGAGTTCGACATCGTTCGACGCAATATCGTTCCGAAGCTGGCGGGATTCGGACCGGCGCGCGTCTTCATGGCGGAGGGTCAGACCGCGGTGCCGCTGCCCGATCTGGTCGTTCGACTGCAGCGCCCCGTGGACTCCGAAACCTTCATCGCCATTGCGTCGGGAGACCCGCTGTCGGCGAACGTGCCCGACGGCGGCGTGCGGGTGCCGGCGGGGGCTGTCGCGGTCCAGGTGCCCGTCGAGGCCCTGGCGCCCGTCGAGGCGGCGACGTTGACCGCCTCGCTGGACGGCACCGTCCTGGAGGTGACCCTGCGGGTCATCGCGGACGGCGAGGTGCCGGTGCCCCAACAGGTATTGCCCAATCCCATGAACCTGACCGTCGGCGACGTTGCCGTCGCCACCGTCTTCCTGGACATTCCGGCGCTGGATGATGCCGTGGTCCTGTCCGTCACCCCGATTCCCGAGGGCGTCGTGCAGGTGCCCCAGACCGTCACCATCCCCCTGATGGAGCGGTCGGTCGAGTTCGATGTCCGGGCGCAGGGCCCGGGCACGGTCGTCGTCACCCTATCGACGGCGGAGGGGGATGCCGCGACGACCATCCACGTGGCCGAGGCCCCGCCGTTCCCGCGCGTCTTCTTCAGCGAGTACATCGAGGGCAGCAGCTTCAACAAGGCGCTCGAGATCTTCAACAACACGGGCTCGGACCTGCTGCTTTCGCGATGCACGGTCCGGCTGTATTCGAACGGCGCGGCATCTCCCAGCCAGAGCGTTCTGCTGTCCGATTCCAGCGAGACCATCGCCCACGGAGCGACCTTCGTTGCCTGCCACCCGAACGCCAGCGAACTGATTCTGGGCGTCTGCGGGCTGAAGAGCAGCACGGTCATCAACTACAACGGTGACGATGCCCTGGACCTGGTGTGCGACGGCCAGGTGGTGGACGTCATCGGACAGGTCGGCGTGGATCCTGGGTCCGCCTGGGTCGGGTCGCAGGGCAAGGCATCGACCCTGGACCGGACGTTGCGTCGCAAGTGCGGCGTCACGCAGGGGGACCCGATCGGAAGCGACGCGTTCGATCCGGACGTCGAGTGGGACAACTTCGCCCGGGACACGTTCTCGGGCCTGGGAACGCACGAAGTCGCGTGTCCATGAGGCCGATCGACTGGGCGTCGGCGCGATGTGCTTGGATATGGCGCCGGTCAGGTGCCGCGCCGCGGCCGTGACAGCCGTCGTCGGATCAGGCGCGTGAACTCGTCCAGTTCCTCGGACTTCAGCAGGCGCGCCACCCCAAGGTAGAGTCCACCGCCGACGACCACGGCCAGCACCATTCGCAGGACAAGCACCGAACGGGAAACGTCGTCGAACATCCCCGAGGCCACGGGGACCCAGATCACGATTCCCATCGCGAGCGCGGCGGCCGTGGTGCGCGCCAGGGACACCGACAGGTGGCGCGTATCCAGTCGCCCAATGCGCCGACGCAACAGCACGTAAAGAATCGCGACATTGAAGGCGGCCGCGACGCTGCCCGCCAGCGCGATCCCTCCCAGCCGCAAGGGAATCGCCAGCAGGTAGCACAGGCCGATGTGCCCCACCATCACGAACGCGGCCACAATCGTTGGCGTTCGCAGATCCTTCATCGAGTAGAAGACCTGCACCACGTTGCGCTGCATCGCGATGAAGAAGATGCCCGCCGCGTGGAAGTACAGGGCGAATGACGTCATCCGGGTCGATTCGGGATCAAAGCGCCCGAACTGGAACAGCAGGCGAACCAGCGGCTCGCCCAGCAGCAGCAAGCCCACCGTGGCCGGGATCGTGATGAACGCCAGCAAGGCAATCGAGAAGCGCAGGGTGTCCTTCAACGCCTGCCAGTCGTTGCGATGCGCCTGCTGGGACATCGTCGGCAGGATCACCGTCGCGACCGACACGGCAAACACGCCAAGCACCAGTTCCTGCAGGCGCAGCGAGTATTGCAGCGCGGAAACGGAGCCAGGCTCCAGTCCGGCGGCGATGACCTGGGAAATCGTCACGTTGATGGTGTAGATGCCCGCCGAGAAGATCCCGGGGACGAAGATGCGCGCCACCTCGCGAACCGCCGGGTCCCGCCATCCCGACAGCATGGGGCGGAACCGGATTCCCTTGCCTCGCAGGAAGGGAATCTGGAATGCCATCTGGACCGCCCCGCCGACCAGGAACCCGACGGCAAGCGCCCAGGCGGGGTTCGGGAAGTAGCTGGCGAACGCCACGACCATGCCGATGTTGATCAGGTTCAGGAGCACGGGCGTGAAGGCGGATGGCCCGAAGATCCGGAAACTGTTCAGGGTCGCCTGGAGGATCGCGGCCACCGACACCAGGAACAGGTACGGGAACATCACGCGGGTCAGATCGACGGTCAGCGCGACCTTGCCGGGGACCTGGTCGAACTTGCCGGAAAACACGTACACAACCAGGGGTTCCGCCAGCAGCACCCCCAGCAGCGTCACCCCGACCATCAACAGCACGAACAGCGTCACGAAGCCGGAAAAAAAGCGGGACAGGCGCTCGCGATCCCCGTCATCCTGGATCCCCGCGAACACCGGTACGAACGCCGCGGTCATCGCGCCCTCGGCGAACAGCCGACGAAGCATGTTCGGGATCGTGGAGGCAATGGAGAAGGCATCGGATTCGGCACTGGTCCCCAGGTAGTATCCGCGGACCATCTCGCGCGCAAGGCCGGTAACGCGGGACAGCACGGTCATCAGGGAAACGACCAGGGTGGACTGCAACAGCCGGCCCCTGGCGCGCGAGGCCGCCCCCTCGGGACTCGGTTCCGACCGGGATGTGTCGCGATTACCGTCTGCCGCCAACGGGGGCCCCTGGATGCTCCGGGATGATTATGCGCCGGACGGTCCGCCAGGGGAAAGTCGGCGCCCTGTGCGGAAGCCCGAGAGCCCCCGGTTCACTCGCGCTCCAGCGCCTTGGCCTCCTCCCAGAGCGCGTCCAGGGCCTGGAGCGACTGGCCATCGACCGTCCGGCCCTGGGCGGCCAGAGTGGTCTCGATGTGGGCGAATCGGCGCCGGAAGCGCAGCAACATCCTGCGCAGCGCCTCCTCGGGATTCAGCCTGAAGTTCCTGGCCAGATTCGCGACCGTGAACAGGACGTCGCCCATCTCGTCCTCGATCCGCGCGACGTCGCCCGATTCGATCGCGGCCTTCAGCTCCAGGACCTCCTCGTCCAGCTTATCGACCGCGCCCTGGGTGTCCGGCCAGTCGAAGCCGACGTTGCGCACCTTGTCGCTGATCCGCAAGGCCATCAGCAACGCGGGCAGACTGGGCGGCACGCCGTCCAGCAGGCCTCGGCCCTCGCGTCGCTTGTAGCCTTCCCAGCGCGCCAGCACCTCGCCCGCATCGGCCGCGCGGGCCTCCTGGCCGAACACGTGGGGATGCCTCGAAACCAGTTTCGCGACCGCCGCATCACAGACGTCGGCGATGGCGAAGTCCCCCTGTTCCTCCATGATGCGCGCCTGGAAGATCACCTGCAGCAGCAGGTCGCCCAGCTCCTCGCGCAGCGCCGCGGGGCGGCCCTCGTCAATCGCCTCCAGGACCTCGTAGGCCTCCTCGATGACGTAGGTCTTCAGGGTCTGCAGCGTCTGGACGCGATCCCAGGGGCATCCATCCGGAGCCCTCAGGCGGCGCATCACCTCGACCAGGGCCTCGAAGGCGGGCCCGGTCCGATTCCCGGCATGGTCCCGCGGATCGATGTCGCTCATGACGTCCTCGCAATGGATTGAAGCGAACGGAGCCTATCGAGTCGGAAGGGACCGGACGGCCTTGCGCATGTCCTTGCCGGGACGCACCTCGCCGGGCGGACGGCGCAGGGCGCGGGCCGCGACGGGCTCGGTCCCGGGGCGCGAAGCGATCGGCAGGGGCGCCACATGGGCACCCGGCGCGGGCTCGGCCGCGGGCACCGCGAACCGCAGGGTGCCCGCCTTGTCCAGGTCGTGGAAGTCGCCACCGGCAGGCGAGAACGCGTTGGCGCCAACGACCTTGCCGTCCCTCGACTCGATCCGGAAGAAGTTGACCCTCAGGGTATTGCCGTCCTGGGGCGGAATCGGGGTCAGGCCGGGAATCGATGCCAGAGGAACGGACACCTCGACGGTGTAGCCGCGGTCCTCGTCGTCGTGGCGGTTCAGGGTGCCGTCCACGACCACCGCCGTCTGGAGTCCGGGCACGTCATGGCGCTTGGCCGTCTGCCACTCGGGCGTGCGGTGGCTGGTGAAGAGCGCGTCGAACACGACGTTCGCCGGCGACACCTGGATCTCCAGATAGTCCTTGCCGTCCGCCGCGCCGTCCAGATACAGCTCGACGCAGTCCTGATTCCACAACTCGTCGTCGCGCTTCGTGAACGTGCTGCCGATCTGCTGGTCCCGCACGTCGAACGCGAAGTACAGATGGGTGTCGTCCCAAAGCGAACGGACCGTGACGGCCCGGGCGGGATCGCCGGGGCCACCCCCCGCGGCGGGGAACGGCGACGAGACCACCGCCTGCGCCCACGCCGGGTCTCCCAGATCGCCATCGACCTGGATCGGGCCCGCCGCGCGCATCGAGACCAGTTGGGGCGCCGGCCGCGTCGCCTTGTCGCGCCCGTGAACCAGGAAACGCGCCACCTGAACGCGATTGTCGCCGTCGTTGGGCACCTGATCCTTGTTGACCAGGGTCATCCGGTCGCCGCCGCCCCGGGCCTGGTAGATCTCCTCGTTGAAGATTCCCGCCCACAGGACCGCGTTCCCGGTCTTGGCCTCGCGATCCACGATGAACTTCTGGACATCCTGGATGATCTCGCCCTGGACCCACTGGTTGATGGGGTACAGCTCGCCGACGGGAACATGGTCCAGCACCATGCGCTTGCCGCCGGGAAGTTCCAGGTGGACGAAGATCTTCCAGGCGCCGGTGACCGGCTTCAGCGATTCCCAGTAGTACGTGATGACCAGTTCGCTGCCTGCCTGGGCCGGCTCGACGGACAGATCCACGCCGATCAGCTTGACCATGTCGCTGAAGTTCGCGTTCAACAGGTACTTCGGCGTGGGCGCCTCGGCCAGGATGTTCTCCTGGATGCGCATGCGCTGGTCCTTCGTCAGGATGACCTTCGCGGGCTTGCGGCAGGCGCCTCCCGCGACCATCGCCGCGATCGCGACTGCAAGGACTGCGTTCCGGTGAAGCATGGGTTCCCTCCGGGATGCCACGAGGACCGCCGGAAGATACCCCACGGGGCGCGCGGCTGCAAGGCATCGAAGACCGAATGACCGGATCGATGTGGACGCCCTACCCCTTGTCCGGCTCGGGCTCGGTGTACACATGGCGGGTGCCGCGGAAGTTGCGAACAATGGTGCGGCCGGGCTCACGCGCGATGACGTACTGGGGCAGGACGGGAACCTTGCCACCCCCACCCGGCGCGTCGATGACGTAGTACGGAACCGCCATGCCGCTGGTCCAGCCGCGCAGCGCCTCGAGGATCTCGAGCCCCTTGTCCACCGACGTCCGAAGGTGCGAGTTGCCCTCGTTCAGGTCGCACTGGAAGATGTAGTAGGGCTTGACCCGCATCATCAGCAGCAGGTGGTTCAGCCGCAACACGGTCGCGGGATCGTCGTTCACGCCCTTCAGCAGGACCATCTGGTTGCCGATGGGGATGCCGGCATCGGCCAGCCGGGCGCACGCCGTGAACGCCTCGCGGGTACACTCCTTGGGATGGTTGAAGTGCGTGTTGACGAACAGAGGCTGGAACCGGGCCAGCATGCGCGCCGTCTCGGTCGTGATGCGCTGGGGCAACGTCACGGGCGTCCGGGTGCCGATGCGCAGGATCTCGACATGGGGAATCGCCCGCAGGCGCTCCAGAAGGTGCTCCAGGCGTCCGTCGCTCCAGGTCAGGGGATCGCCGCCGGAAACGATGACGTCGCGCACCTGCGGCGTTCGAGCCACGTACGCGATTCCTTCGTCGATCTGGGCATCGTTCGCGGCGGTGGACGGGTCGGCGACCTTGCGCTTGCGCGTGCAGTGCCGGCAGAACATCGCGCAGTTCTGCGTCACGTAGAACAGCACTCGATCGGGGTACCGATGCGTCACGCCCTGAACGGGCATGTCGCGTTCCTCGGCCAGCGGGTCCGCCATTTCCCAGGGGGTCGGCGTCAGTTCGGCCATGCGCGGCGTGGCCTGAATGCGCACCGGGCACCCCGGATCGTCCCGGTCCATCAGCGCGGCGTAGTACGGCGTGATCCCGATGTCGAAGACGTCCTTGGACGCGATGGCGGCCCGAGCCTCGTCCTCGCTGACTCGAATGACGGTCGACAGTCCCTCGAGGTCGCGAACCCGATGCTGCATGTGCCAGTGCCAGTCCGACCACTGGGCTTCGGGCACGTCGGCCCACGGGCCGCGCGGGGCGGCAGGAAATCGCGCAAGGATGTGGTCGGGGACACCGGGCTTCGGTCCGTCTTCCATTCGATCGCTCCTCGGTTCAACGGTTCACGCGGCGCGGGAACGCCGCGAGTATATCCGAAACGGACCGTCCCGATTCGCCCAAACCCTGACCGATATCGTTGTCGGACCACTTGAGGGGCGCGCGACTTCGGGGCGGCGACTTCACCCCGTGTCCCTTGACACGCAGGGCCGTGCGATGTATCGAAAATCGACGGACGCCGGGGGTCTTGATGGCCGCGAAGACGTATCGATTCTCCCATGATCTGGGGCGTGACCTTGCAATCCAGCGGCTCGAACCCGCCCTGGATTCGCTGGCTCGCCAGTACGGCCTGGAACGGCTGCCCCCCCACGACGGCAAGCTGGTCCTTCGGCGCACGGGCGTGGATGCCCATGTGTTCGTGGCTGATGGGGATGTCGAGATCGTCGTCGATCTGAACTGGTTCCTGGAAAAGACCGTCCGTGAACGCATCGAGGACGCCCTGCACAAGGACATCCCGCCCCTGTTGCGCACCTGAAGGGGCCTGCATGGCTGCATCAACTCGGAATCGATGGACGCTGGTGGGCTGGGGCGGCATCGCGTTGTGGGGCACCCTGGCGGCGTTCCTGACCGGCGTCACCATCGCGTCCATCCTGGTGGCCCGCAACGCACGCCATGACCAGGTGCTTGCGATCGGTCTGCAGACCGCCATCAGCCTGGGCCGCGTCCTGAGGACGGCCGGTCCCCCCGCCGGGCCGGATCGCCTGCGATTGATCCTGGAACGCTTCGAGGCCCCCGGCGTGCTCTACGTGCAGTTGCTGGATGGCCACGGGGGCATCATCAGCACCGGGCCGGCCAGCGACGTATCCGCGCCCTCGACGCCCGCGGTGCGGCTGGCCATTCGATCGGGCGATGTCGTCCCGGTTTCCGCGATGGCGCTGAACGGCAGGTCCGTGCATGACGTGTACGTGCCGTTCCTGCGGCCCGGCCCGGGGCCACGTGCCGAGCGGTTCATGCCCCCGCCGCCTGGCGATGACGAGGCGGAGCCCGTCGGTCGCGCCTGGGGATTTCGACCTCGGGAGTCCGTGGTCCGCGTCGGCGTCGATGCCAGCCCGGCCCAGTGGCTGGACTGGTGGGTCTGGGCGCAGGGGCTCGCCTCGCTGGCGGCGATCGTGGCCTTGGGTGTGTTGATCCTGCGCGCCCGTCGGACCGGCGCCGTCCTGGCGGTCCTGGAGGACCAGCGGCGCCGTCGCGAGGTGCTGGCGCGACTGGGCGAGGTCTCCGCCGTTCTGGCCCACGAGATCCGGAATCCACTGGCTTCCTTGAAGGGGCACGCCCAGCTGGCCGCCGAGCACGCATCCAAGGGGGCCGTGTCCGCCGATGAGGTCGCCTCCAGGCTTGCCGTGGTCGTCGAGGAAACCGAGCGCGTGGAGGCGCTGGTCAGCGGGTTGCTGGACTACGCGCGCGATCGCAGACTGGCCCCCGTGCCCGTGGTGGTTCTGGACCTGCTGCACGAGTGCGTCCGACGCATCGACGACGTGCTGGGCCCCTGCGCGAACCTGGCCGCGTTCTGCCCCGGGGACCTCATCGCCCCATTGGACCGGGATCAGGTGGCCCGCGCGATCGTCAACCTGCTGCTGAACGCGCGCGAAGCCGTCGGCCCCGAGGGACGGGTCCGGGTCCAAGCCTCCGTGGCCGGGAATGATCTGGTCATCGAGGTCGAGGATGACGGCCCCGGGGTTCCGGACCGGGTGCGCGAGCGCCTGTTCGAGCCGTTCGTCACCGGCAAGGTCCGCGGGATCGGGCTTGGGCTGGCCATCGTGATGCAGGTGGTCGAGGCACACGGCGGCACGGTCGATGCGGACCGCTCGCCGACGCTGGGTGGGGCCCGGTTCACGGCGCGCTTTCCCATGACCCAGCCAGGTTGATCCGCCGTTCTTGAACCGAGCGAGGCACGACCGTGAACCAGACGATCCTGATCATCGAGGACGAGACCCGGTTGCGCGGATTCCTGGGCGACGTGTTGCGCGGCGAGGGCTACGAGGTGCTGGTGGCCCCCGATGGCCGCCAGGGGCTGGAACTGGCCGAGGCGGCCGACCTGGTGATGACGGACCTGAAGCTGCCCGGCGAGCCGTCCGGGCTGGACCTGGTGCGATCCCTGCGTTCCCTTTCCGACCCGCCCGAGGTCGTCGTGATGACCGCCTACGGGTCGGTCGCCACCGCGGTTGATGCGATGAAGGCCGGCGCCCTGGACTTTCTGGAGAAGCCCTTTTCGGGCCCCGACCAGGTGCGGCTGGTGGCGCGACGCGCACTGGAGCGACGGACCCTGGCGCTGGACAACGAGCGTCTGCGTGCGGTGGCACGGCGCCCGGATGCCCAGGATCAGGCCGTCGTCGCGGACCCCCGGATGCAGGCCGTGCTGGACCGGGTCGCCCGGGTGGCCGCCACCGAGGCCACGGTGCTGCTGCTGGGCGAAAGCGGCTCGGGCAAGGAGATCGTGGCCCGCCATCTGCATCGTCTGCGCTTTCCCGGCGACGCGCCGTTCGTGGCCATCAACTGCGCCTCGCTGTCCGAGACCCTGCTGGAAAGCGAGCTGTTCGGCCACGAGCGCGGGGCGTTCACGGGGGCCGTCGAGCGAAAGCCCGGCCTCCTGGAGGTCGCCTCCGAGGGCACGCTGTTCCTGGACGAGATCGGCGAGATGCCCCTGCCCCTCCAGGCGCGCATGCTGCGCGTGCTGGAGACCCGGCAGTTCTCGCGCGTGGGCGGGGTGCGCGTTCTGCGCACGGATGCCCGCGTCGTCGCCGCGACCAATGCCGATCTGGCCGGCGAGGTTGCCGGCGGGCGATTCCGGCAGGATCTGTACTACCGCCTGGAGGTGTTCCCGGTCCACGTGCCGCCGCTGCGCGAACGCCCGGCGGACATCGAGGCGCTGGCCCATCACTTCCTGGCACGGTTCGGGGGGACCCGCGGCGGGCGACGGGGCCCCGCGCGCTTCGGCCCTGGGGCCATGGCCGCCCTGCGGGCCTACGACTGGCCGGGCAACGTGCGCGAACTGCGGAATGCCGTGGAGCGCGCCCTGATCCTGGCCGAGGAGGACGTCATCGAGGCGGACGATCTGGGGTTGCCGGTGCGCCCCGTGGCCGTCGATGATGCGCGCGGCGCCGGACGCCTGGTCGAACTGGAGCGACAGGCCATCGTGCAGGCGTTGCGCGAATGCGACGGCAATCGGCGCCAGGCCGCCAGGCTCCTGGGGATCAGCCTGCGAACGTTGCAGTATCGGATCAAGGACTACGGGTTGCTGGACCGGTGAACCTCGCCCGCGTTGGAATGGGGACGGGAGGCGTCCTGGCCACGCGCGGTCCACTCGAACATCCGCTCGATGGCCGCCGCCGCGCCGGCCTGGACCTCCGGGGGGATCTGAACGATCTGCTCGGGACGGGGGGCCTCCAGAACCTGCAGCACGCGACGCAGGTCGATGCGCTTCATGTGCGGACAAAGGGCGCAGGTGCCCACGAACGACTTGTCGGGGTATTCGACGCGCATCCGATCGGCCAGTCCGCACTCGGTCACCAGCATGAAGCTGGTGTCGGGACTGCGACGAACGTAATCCACCATGTCGCCGGTACCGCCCGCCAGATCCGCGGCGGCGACCACCTCGGGAGGCGACTCGGTGTGGACCAGGATCCGAAGTCCGGGCACGCGTTCCCGCCAGGCCGCCAGCGCCTCGGCCGAGAAGGTTTCATGCACGATGCAGCGCCCGTCGAACCCGGTGATCCGTTTGGTGGTCATGGCGGCAAGGTTCCGGGCCATGAACGTGTCGGGCAGGAACACGACGTGATCCGTCGGCGCGGCCTCGACGATCGCCAGCGCGTTGGCGCTGGTGCAGCACACGTCGCACGCGGCCTTGACCTCGGCGCTGGTGTTGACGTAGCAGACGAACGTCGCATCGGGGTGCATCCGCCGCAGTCGGCGAACGTCCTCGCCGGTGATCGCCTCGGACAGCGAGCAGCCCGCATCCGGATTCGGCAGCAGGACGCGCTTCGTCGGCGACAGCACCTTCGCCGTTTCGCCCATGAAGCGCACGCCGCAGAACACGATCGTGTCGGCGTCGCAATCGCGGGCGATGCGCGACAGACCCAGCGAGTCCCCTCGGTAGTCCGCCACGCCGAACAGGATGTCCGGGGTCTGGTAGCTGTGTCCCAGAATCACGGCGCGCTGCTGCCTGGCCAGATCGCGGATGCGCAGGGTCAGCGGCGCGATCAGTCCGCACTCGGACGGGGTCCAGCCGGCATGACGCAGCGCCTGGTGCAGTCGGTCCGATTCGGCGCCAAGGGCCTCTTGGGAATAGCCAAACATCGCGATATTCTACCCGCGCCATGGAGGGCGCGTCAATGCAGGCCGGGTTCGATCCCGCGACATGCCTTGCGGTTTTCCGCCGCTTCGACCAGTGCCCACACCGGGACATGGCGTTCGAGACCCGCCTGCTGGAACGGGTCGCCCGGGACGGCGGTGCGGCGATGTTCGCGTATGGATGGCGTGATCCCGTGCTGGTCCTGGGGCGGGGACAGTCCGAGGACTCCATCGACAAGGCCGCGGCCACGCGACTGGGCGTCCCGGTCGTCCGGCGCTGCAGTGGCGGTACCGCCGTGGTGCATCGGGGCGATCTGGCCCTTTCCCTGGTGCTTTCCCACGATCACCCCTGGGCGCAGGGGCCGATTCGGGCGCTGTACGATCGGTTCCTTGGGATTCTGATGGACCACCTGGGGAACGGTATCCAGCCAACCGGACTCGATCGTCCTGCCGCGAGCGGCGCCCGTGCTCCCGCGCCACGGTCCCCCATCTGCTTCGAAGGCGATTCCGGGGAAACGCTGTCCATCCGGGGCAGAAAGGCCGTCGGATGCGCCCAGGCCCGACGTCGGGGGGCCGTCCTGGTTCACGGGATGCTGCTGCTGGACCTGGATGCGGATCTGCAAGCCGCCCTGTTCGGCGTCCCTCGCCGGCGAATCCTGGATGCCATGGCGCCGTTGCCGACCTGCGTCGGGGATCGACAGGCGCTTGCCGCGCGCATCATCGACGGAACGGCGACCGCCCTCAGTCTTCGGCCCGTCTTCTTGTCGCCCCCCGGCCTGGATCCTGGTACGCTTGAGCCCGTGTGATCTGGCGAGGCCCCCATGCGGACCCTTCGGATCCTCGCGGTGATTGGCGTCGTGCTGGCGGCTCTGGCCGTCGTCCTGATCGCCGCGACCGGGTTCTGGCTGAACCTGGCGGCGC
>JARKOL010000161.1 GCA_029975745.1 Myxococcota bacterium
TCTGCACGTTCTGGACCGGATCGTGGTGCGGGATTGCGGCCGTGCGTTGCGTTCGATGCTGCGGCCGCGCAACGAGCGCGAGACGGGATTCAGCGTCTTGCAGGCCATGATCGACGCGGCTCGCGGGCGTCCCCGCCCCGACCTGTCACGCGCCTTCTGGGCGGACCTGGAGCACATCATCGGGGGACTCCACGGGCGTGCGAAATTGCACGCGGGCGACTCGCTGGACGTGGACTCGGACCTGTCGGGTCGCGAGGTGGCCCAGGTTCGGTCGGACCAGCTCGACTGGCTGGGATCGGCCGTCGATGTGCGCTGCACCCGGTATCCCGACGGACTGGATGCGGTCGCCCTGGAGCGGCGTCAGGCCCGTCGGGATCGCATCCTCAAGGCGCTGGGGGGCACGCGACGGGACTGGAACGACTGGCACTGGCACCTGCGGCATATCGCCCGGGACGCCAAGGAACTGGCCCGGATTGCTCCGCTGACCGGCGACGAGATCGCCCGGGTGGAGCGTGCCGCGCGCGTGGCGATGCCGTTCGGCGTGACGCCGTACTACGCGTCCCTGTTCGACGAGGACCCGGACAGCGGTCGGGATCGAGCCGTTCGCGCCCAGGTGTTGCCTCCGGACGACTACCTGGATGCGCTGGTGTCCCGTGAGCAGATCGGCGACTACATGCGCGAGGGGGATACGTCGCCCATCGAGTTGATCACGCGGCGATACGCCGAGATCGTGATCCTGAAGCCGTACAACGCCTGCCCGCAGATCTGCGTGTACTGCCAGCGGAACTGGGAGATCCAGGGGCCGATGGCCGAGGGGGCGATGGCGGGGGCGGCCCAGATCGACGCGGCGCTTCGCTGGCTGCGCGACCATCCGACCATTCACGACGTGCTGATCACCGGCGGGGATCCGATGGTGTTGTCGGATGCACGGCTGAAGGCGCTGCTGGACCGGGTCGCCGCCATTCCTCACGTCGATCGTATCCGGATCGGGACGCGGATGCCGGTGACGGCCCCGATGCGCTTCACCCCGAAGACCGCCGCGCTGCTGGGATCGTACCGCGTGCCCGGGCGTCGCGAGGTCTGCGTGATGACCCACGTCGAGCATCCCTACGAACTGACTCCCGACACGGTCAAGGCGGTCGATCGCCTGCGACGCCAGGGTATCTCGGTGTACAACCAGCTGGTCTACACGTTCTTCGTCAGCCGGCGGTTCGAGGCCGTCGCCCTGCGACGCACGCTGCGCCGTTGCGGCATCGACCCCTACTACACGTTCAACACGAAGGGCAAGGACGAGACGGCCGCCTACCGGGTGCCGATTGCGCGCCTGGTCCAGGAGCAGAAGGAGGAGGCGCGCCTGCTGTCGGGGCTGACGCGCACCGACGAGGCGGTCTTCAACGTGCCCGGCCTGGGCAAGAACCACCTGAACGCCTGGCAGCACCGCGACATCGTGTCGATCCTGCCCGACGGGTCGCGTGCGTACGAGTTCCACCCCTGGGAGAAGAAGATCGCGCCCCAGCGGACCTACATCACGAAGGACGTGCCGATCCTGGGCTACCTGGAACGGCTGGCGGCCATCGGTGAGGACGTGTCCGACTACGAGGGGATCTGGTACTACTTCTAGCGGTCCCCGTCCCGGAGGGGGTGTTTCCGACCTGCGGCAAGTCAACTTCCCGGATTGACTCCCCTGACGCGACGCGGCAGACTGCGCCCGGCAATCTCCGGGGTTCTTCATCATGCGTTGGGCGTCCCTCCTGTGCTTGGCGTCGCTTCTCCTGGCGTTCCTCGTCGTGGGGTGCAGTGGTGCCACGGCCGGGGCGGATGACGCCCTGACCGACCCCGGGGACACGTCGGGAGCGCCCGATCTGCCCGTGTCCCAGGACGTGTCCCAGGACACCCAGCCGGATCCGGGGGAGTCCGTCGATGTGTTCGAGGATGCACGGGAGCCGGCCGACCCGGGGATCGATGCGAACCTGCCCCCGCGCATCTGCCGCGCCGGGACGGCCTGGGGCCCCGGGACGCGGGCGTTCACGAACGTGACCGCGGGCGAGGGCGCGTCGTCCAACCTGAGGGCGCTGGGGGTCGCGGGCGTGCGTCTGGGTGCGGTGGACTTCGACGGCGACGGACGGCCCGACCTGACGGTGCGCGGCCACACCGTGGCAAGGGACGACTGGGACGAAGGGGTTCGGTACACCTGGCTGCTTCGCAACCTGGGCGGCATGCAGTTCCAGGATGTCACGCGTCCCAGCAACTTCCTGGCGGTCCGGGACGGTCAGGGCGGTCGGGTCGCCCATGCGGTCGTGTTCGGGGACGTCAACAACGATGGGCACCTGGACGCATTCACCGGCATCACGATGAATCCCGACCCGAAGGGGGCCGACACCGGCGATCGATTCGAGATCGTCCTGGGCAACGGGGACGGCACGTTCCGGATGACCCAGGAGGTCGCGCTGCCCCTGGTGTGGGAGGCGTGGCGTCCTCCCCTGATGGGGGCGTCGTTCACGGATTTCGACGCCGACGGCAACCTGGACCTGTGGATCGGGTACGGCAACGGCCCCGGGGCTCCCGAGCAGGACCGGCTGTACCGGGGCGATGGCACGGGCCGCTTCGAGGACGTGACCGAGGCGGTGGGCCTGAAGACCCAGCCCTGGCTGCTGGTCAGCCACTACGAGCAGGGGTTGGCGCATCGCACCGACTACGGCTCCACCGCGTGCGACCTGAACAACGACGGGTTGCCGGAACTGTTGTCGTCCGGGTACGGGCGCTACTTCAACGGGCTGTGGCAGGCGGGGCGCGACGGGGACGGCCGGGTGTCCTACGCCGACCGTTCGATGGATTCGGGATTCGCGTCGGACGAGCGGACCGACTGGACCACCAACCTGAACGCCCAGTGCTATTGCAAACTGCGACCCGAGGCCGAGGACTGCGCCGGCGTGCCTCCCCCTCCGGGCTACTTCAGTTGCACCTCGACGGGCGCGCTTCGCTGGAGCCACGATGCCGATCGCAAGCCGTACCGGCTGGGCGGCAACACCTTCACGACGTTGTGCGCCGACATCGACAACGACGGACACGTGGACCTGGTCAACTTCGAAATCGTTCACTGGGATGTCGGCGACACCTCCGACCCGACCGAGGTGCTGCTGAACGACGGAAGCCCCGATCCGAAGTTCACGCGTCCCGGAAACCAGGCGATGGGCCTGGTCCGCGACTTCAAGCGGCTCGACTGGAATGCCGGCGACATGACCGGGGCGGTGTTCGACTTCGACAATGACGGGCTCAAGGATCTGCTGATCGGCAGTTCCGACTATCCCGGCACGCGGGCCTTCCTGTTCCGCCAGCAGCCGGACGGGACGTTCGTCGAGGTGCCCGTGGATGTCGGGATCGACCACAAGCGGGCCCACGGCATCGCGATTGCGGACTTCGATGGCGACGGCGACCTGGACGTCGCCCTGGGGCACGGCCGGTCGCGTTGCGAGGCGGCCGAGGGGTGCTACCCGACCGCGGAGGTCCACCTGTTCCGCAACGACATTGGCCAGGACGGGAACTGGCTTCGCGTGGCGCTGGAGGGCGGGGCGCAGACGAACCGCGCGGCCATCGGGGCCCGGGTCGAGGTGACCGCGGGGGGCCGCACCCAGGTGCAGGAGGTCGGGGGAGGCTACGGGCACCTGGCGATCCAGCACGAGCTGACGCTGCACTTCGGTCTGGGCGAGGCCTGCGACGTCGATCGGGTGGTCGTGCGCTGGCCGGACCGCGACCGGACGGTCCAGGAGTTCCACGACGTCCGCGCCAACTACCGGATTCGCCTGACGCAGGGGCGCTCCGATCCCCAGTACCTCGACGCGCCCTGAACATGTACAATGCACGCGGCACCGAACGCGGGGGACCCATGAGTCGCCGGATGCTTGGGACGTGGATTGCGGGAGCGGCCTTCCTGCTGGTGGCATGCGGGGGGAGTGGCGGAGCCGACGACACGGGAATGGACGCGGGAACCGACGCGGGTGTGGATGCGGGCCTGGACGCCGGCATGGACGTGACCGCGGACCCGGGACTGGATCTGGCCGTTCGGGACGAGGGAACCGATCCGGGGCTGCCCGATCCGGGACTGGGCGAGGACCCCGGGCAGGACGAGGGCGAGGACCCGGGTGTCGAGGACAACGGCACCGAGGATTCGGGGGTCGATGTTGCGACGCCCGACGTCCCGACCGATGTCTGCGAGCCCCCCGATTGCATTCGATGCATCGATGACGGCCTGGAATGCACCCTGGTGTACGAGGACCCCGAGGCCGGCTGCGTGACGGCGTTGCTCATGGGATGGTGCCTGATCGAGGGCCGGTGCTGGGAGGCCGGCGAGACCGACCCGGCCAACGATTGCTGGTCCTGTCAGCCCGAATGGGATGTCGAGGCGCTGGTGCCGCGCGTCGGCGAGGATTGCGACGATCCGACCCCGTGCTCGACGGGTGGCGTCTGCACCGTGGCCGGCCTCTGCGTGACGGCGGCGCC
>JARKOL010000168.1 GCA_029975745.1 Myxococcota bacterium
CAGCAGGGTGCCGTCCGGCCGCATCCAGACGAGCCCGTGCCGGTAGGTATCGACGACCACGCGGGTATCGTCGGGCAGGACCGCCGCGCCATAGGGCTGGTTGAACCCGGGGCCCTCCGAGGGCGGCAACGTGCGCAGGAAGCGGCCGCCGGGCGAAAACACCTGGACGCGGTTGTTCTGGGTGTCGCAGACCAGGATGTCCGCGCCGGTCGTGACCTGGACGCAGGAGGGGGAACGGAACTGGCCGGCCTGCTGGCCGTAGGCGCCGAAGGCGAATCGGAAGACGCCGTTGCGGCTGAAAACCTGGATCCGGTGGTTTCCGGTGTCGGCAACGTACAGGGTATCGCCATCCGGGGAGGCCGCGACCGCCTTGGGCTGCTCGAACCTGCCGGCGTCGGTTCCTCGGCTGCCCAGGGACCACAACGGCACGCCGGAAAGACTGATGGCCTGGATGCGGTGGTTCGCGGTGTCGGCAACCAGCAGGCGGTCCTCGGCGAGGGCCAGGCCGCGTGGCTGGTTGAACTGCCCGGGACCGCTGCCCAGGGCGCCAAAGGTCGTCAGAGGGGTCCCGTCCGGCGCGAACACCGCCACGCGGTTCCGGGTCCTGTCGCTGACGAACGCGCGCTGCCCGTCCGGGGTCACGGCGATGCCGCTGGGGCTGGCCAGTGCATTGGTTCCCTGCCCCCCTACCCAGAGGGCATCCACCTGCAGGATCCGGTCGAAGTCGCAGCGGGCGGCCACACAGTCGCCCTGGAGCGCCATCGAGGCGCAGTCCATCGGGCGCGCGCAGGGGCGCGGCAGGCAGGGACTATCGACCCGAACATCGTCGATGAATACGCCGCGGCCATCATTATGCAGTCCGTCCACCGAGTCGAACGAGAACACCCATTGCACCGTGCGTCCGGCCAGTGCGCTGACGTCCGCTTCGACGTTCTGCCAGACGCGCATCGGGAATCCGCCTGGGCGAGACCAGACCGGGAAGCTTCCCCCTTGGGTCCAGGCCAGGACCTCCACCTGGTCCGAGCCCGGGACGGACTCGACGTCCATCCAGACCCGGAAGCGCAGGGTCGAGGCCGCATTGGCGGGCAATGTCAACGGCGGGCCGATGGCCAGGCCGGTGTTCCAACCTCCGTCGTCGAATCCGGTGCCGGCGGCGTTCCCGTAGTAGAGCGATGTCGCACCGCCCTGGTCCGGGGTGGGGGCGATTCGCCACCCGACTTCCGAATCGGCCGGTTCGGCCACGAATCCGTCCCATCCCGCATCAAAGTCCACCGAGAACGGAAGCGGGTCGCAGCACGATTCCGTGGCGACGGCGAACAGGTCGCAACGTCCGAAGGGGGCACCGTCGCAGCGCCCGATCGTGCAGGGATTCCCGTCGTCGCACGCCTCGTCGGCGTCGCAGCAGCCGGCCGCCAGGTCGTGGCCACAGACGCCCTCGTTGCATCGGTCGATCGAGCACGCATTGCCGTCGTCGCAGGCGGCGTCGCTGGTGCAGATGCCGCAGTTGGGGATCGGGGTGTGGCGGCAGCCTCCGGACCCGGGCAGGCAGGCATCGAGGGTGCAGGGGTCGCCGTCGTCGCAGGACACCGGCAGCCCGACGCTCCGCCCCTCGACGCAGCGGTCGTCGGTCGTGCAGGCGTTCTGGTCGTCGCACCTGGCGTCGATGGGACGATGGACGCACCCGACCACGGGGGCGCACAGGTCCTCGGTACACGGATTGCCGTCGTCGCAGGGCAGTGCCGCCTGGCCCCGGCATTGACCATCGATGCACCGATCCTGGACCGTGCAGGGATTGCCGTCGTCGCATGCCCGATCATGCGGGACGAACACGCAGCCCAGCAGCATGTCGCACCAATCATCGGTGCAGGCGTTTCCATCGTCGCACAGGACCGGCCGCGTCGGCCGGCACGCACGGTCCGCGCACCCGTCGCCCTCGGTACACGGGTTGTCGTCGTTGCAACGCTGCTCGATGGCCACGCTGCCGCCGTTGGTGGCGCAGCGCACCAGCAGGTCGCCCGCGCAGAGGCGCTCGGTCGGATGGCAGATCCAGTCCTTGCACGAGCCGTCGTCACAGAAAGTGCCATAGTGGCAGTCCACGTCCCGCGTACAGGGGCAGCCGTCATCGGTGCAGGGTGGGATGCTGTCCGGCACCAGATCGACGGGACTCGTGTCGCTGGAATCCTCCGCGTCCGCGATGTCCCCGTCGTCGCGAGGCCCGGTCGTGTCGGCGTCGGTCGCGTCGCCCGGGTGCGGGACATCGCTCGGTAGGTCCGTGGGCGGGCTCCCGTCCTCCTCGCGGTCCGGTGGGACGTCCCCGGGGGCTCCCGGATCTACCGCCAGGTCCGGCCGGTTCGCATCCTCGCCGGAGGTGTCCCGTCGGGTCGAATCGGCGTCCATGCCCGTGTCGCCCAGGGGAGGGATGACCGGTTCCGAACAGGCCATCGACAGTGCCGCCAGCCATGGGGCCGCCCGGCGGAGGAAACCGAACCTCATGAAACGCCTCGCTGCGTCCCTGAAAGTGTATCCGAAATCCCAGGCTTCCAGGGGAGCAGGGGCCTTGGCCGATCGGGTTGCCCATCAATTTCATAGGCACGTCAATGACTTTGGGGGGCGCGTCCTGCGTGTGGGTAGCGGTTGACACCCGGGGACACGTTTGCCAGAATCGGGCCGGCCTTCAAGCGGTTGGCGGAATGGTTCCGCGGCATTCGCGAGGTACTCGCCCGTCGGGAAACCGGGGCGGAAACGCGGCGGAGGAAATGATGCAGGCGAAGGGGCGACTCACGGTTCTGGTCACGGCGTTCGGCTTGCTGCTGGTTGGCGGGAATGCGTCGGCCCAGTTTGCCGGTGAGGATTTCGAGGTCTGGGTCGGCGAGGAGCGACTCCTTTCGGTTGCGGACGGTCAGGCCCAGGCCCGCAGGGCGGCCGCGCTGCGCGAGCCGGCATACCTGTTCGTCGAGGCGGCGTCCCCGGATGCCGAGATCCTGTTGCAGAGCAACCTCGAGTTCAAGGGGCGCGCCTTCCTGAAGATCCGAGACACGCGCCTGGTCCGGGTGACGGTGCGCACTCCTGGGGTCGGAACCGTGGACGGCTTCCTGGAACTGTCCGAGCGGGAAGTCGTGAAGTTCAAGGTGGGCTACACGCGGCCCGCGACCGGTCCCGGCGGCCTGGTGACGGTGATCTCGAATCCGAACGGGGCCGAGGTGTATCTGGACGGCGTCAATGTCGGCCAGACGCCGCTGACCCTGCGCAAGGTGGCTCCCGGCCTGCGCCAGGTCGCCATGTCCTTCGGTTCCTGGACCTGGCAGAGCCAGGTGGACGTGCGTGCCGGCCAGAACGAACTGATTGAGGTCCCCGTCGGCGCCGTGGCGATGGCCGCACCCGCGCCTGCGCCCGCGCCCAGGACGGCGGTGCCGGCCCGGCAGGCGACTCCGGTCGTTGCGCCTGCGCCCGCGCCCGCGCCGGCTCCGGTCGTTGTCGCGCCCGCGCCCGCGCCCGATCCCGCCCCCGCTCCCCAGCCGACACGCGCGGCCGTCGAGAAGGGCAAGGCGAAGCCGAAGTGCAACGACGTCTGCGACAAGTTCATTCAGGCGGTCGATTCCGCGGGGCTGCGGGGCCCGATCCGCGACCTGTGCATGCGCCGCTGCGACGCCGGCGACCTGGACTTCTCGGTGTGTGCCTGGAAGGCGCGCTCGATGGCGGACGTCCAGGCCTGCGGCGCCATGCCCGAATCCCCCTGAGCCTTCCTGAACCCTTCCGCCCCGCGGCGTTCCTCGTCCTCTTCATCCGGCAGCAATGGTCCTGAATCGGGAGGCATGTGCGAGCCCTGGGTGCGTCCGGTCCCAGGGGGGCACTCGGGGTCAGAAATCGATCTGGGATTGGTTGCGGTGATCCGCCCGGGGATGTGGCCTGTGCCGGGAATGTGTCCCAGGCCGAACGGGACACCGGGCCGGAAGTGGAACCCGGATCAGCGGATCGCGTCGGTCGGGCAGGAACTCGCCCTGATTCGACACGCCGGACGGGGGCTCGCGGCGGGGGACGATTCGGGGGTCAGTAGCAGTTCGGGCAGGCCTCGGGATGGGCGGCCATCTTCGGGCACGCGGCGCAGGGGATCGCCTCGTCCTGGCCGGGATAGCAGGGCCAGTTCTGAGGCGTCTGCTCGAAGAACGGCAGCACCAGGCAGCCCCAGCAAAGCTGGACCGGGAAGGCGAACTCGTTGGAATGAATCACGTAGCGATCCTGGGTCTGCGCCTCGAGGGTCACATACACGGTGACCCAGACCGCCGGCGCGGTGACGCCGGACTTCTTGACCAGGGCCTGCATCTTGGTGTCGAAGATGTTGCCCAGGTCGGGCCGGATCGCCTGGACCGCGACGACGCCCTGTTCCCCAGGCTCGACGCCAGCGGCGACGAACGAGTGGACGCCCTCGACCATGTACTGGGAGGCGATCTGCTTGACCCGGTTGGTGTCCGAATTGACGGGCTGGAACTCGCCCATGTCCACGAAGACACGCGCGCCCTGGACGCTCAGGAAGTGGGTCTCGGGCGAAAGATTGCTTCCGCTCTGGCCGGTGACGCGCGTCGAGGGCTCCAGCATGTTCTGGAACCTGGGGTACAGCCAGTACTGGTTCGTCACGGCAAGGTCCAGGACGCCGTACGGTCGGATCATCTGGCCGGACTGGCCGGCCGTGACCGAACACTGGGTCTGGTTCGTCATTGCCATGGCGTCAAAGATGAACAGCGCCTGGGGGTTCTCCTTGGCGCAACTCATCATGGCCGGAAGCAGGATCAGCAGGCCTCCGATTGCGACCCGCCCCCACCCGGCGCGGAGCAGCGTCCCGTTCATAGCGCAACCTCCCGATTCACGATCTTGGGCGTGATGAAAATCAGCAATTCGGACCGATCGTCACTGCGCGTCCGCGACTTGAACAGCCAGCCCAGCACGGGGATGTCCCCCAGCAGGGGAATCTTCTTGTAGGACTTCGAGGTGCTGCGCGTGTAGATCCCGCCGATGACCGTGGTGTCGCCATCCCGAATCAGCAGCTCGGTGTGAGCCTCCTTCTTCTGGATTGTCGGGTTGCCGTTGGCCGCCACGTTGCCGAAGTCGGGCTCGTTCTTCGAGATGTCGATCTTCAGCGAGATGTGGCCATCGCGGGTCACATGGGGGAGCACGTCCAGCCGAAGGTCGGCCGAGAAGAACTGGGTGTTGACGCCCGCCGCCGACACGACGCTGATCGGGATCGACACGCCCTGGCTGATGGTGGCCTTCCGGTTGTCCAGGGTCGAGATTCGCGGCGACGAGATGATCTTCACATCGCCGTTCTCCTCGGCAGCGGACAGGCGCAGGGTCAGGTTCGCCGCGCCGCCGATGGAGCCCAACTGGATGCCGACGGCACCACCGGCGCCCTGACCGACCGCCGCGGGGAGGTTGACGACCCAGTTGGGGCTGTCCGTGAACAGGCCGCCCGTGGGAGAGGCCGGTTCGGCGCCGCCCGCGAGGCCGACGCTGCTGGGGAAGACCAGGCCGGTTTCGTTGCCGTACGCGCCGGACATGGCGTAGCGACCGCCCCACTGGATGCCGATGTCCTCCTTGAACGTCGTGCGTGCTTCGACAATCCGCGCTTCGATGAGGATCTGGGGGGTCTGCTGGTCCAGTCGGCGAACCAGATCCTCGGCGGCTTCCAGGAAGTCCTCGGTGTCCTTCAGGATCAGGGTGTTGGTTCGGGCGTCCACGTCGGCCGAGCCCCGGGGCGACAGGATGGTTCGGACCCGCGGGATCATCTCGTTGCCGTCGCCGTAGTTCACCGGCACCAGCCGCACGATGATCGGCTTCAACTCACGCTGCTGCTTCTGCTTCTCGACCTGGGCCTCGAATTCCTTCTGGATGGCCGTGATGGGGGCGACGCGGTAGATGCCTTGCTCGACCACGTAGTCCAGCCCCTTGGCCTTGAGGACGGTGTCCAGCGCCAGATCCCACGGCACGTCTTCCAGATGGAAGGTGACCTTGCCGCGAACGTCCTCGGACGTCACGATGTTGACCTTGCCCTCGCGAGCCAGGAAGGTCAGCACGTTCTGGATGTCCGCGTCCTTGACGGTCAGGTTGATGCGCCGGCCCACGTACTTCTTCTTCTTCGGGACCATCGACGGCTTCAGGTACTCGGGCGTTGCGGGGGCCGTCTGGGCCGTGGCCGCCGCGGGGACCATCGAGGGCGCGGTCGGGGCCTGCGCGATGCGGGGAGCCGGCGGCGGGGCCGGGGGGGCCACGGGCGGCTGCGCGGTGCCGGCCATCATGGTGGCGGGGCCGGGGCCCGCGAACGTCCAGGACAGCCCATCGGACGCCTTGCGGACGTTCTGGCCGATCGGGCGGTCCAGGTCCACGATGATGCGAACCGTGCCGTCATCGGCGGTGAACGCGCTGACGGCCGAAACGGCCGACTCGAACGCCGTGACGTCCATTCGTCGCGTCAGGTGCGTCGGAAGCGCGACCCCCTTGATCGTCATCTCGTAGGAACGCTGTCCGACCGCGATGGTCGCCTCGGGGGCGCCGGCGTCCGTCATGACGATGACCGTCGGTCCGTTGCGGGTGTCCTGGAACTCGATCGAGCGGATCTGCGGTACGGCGGGCGCCTTCGGGGGCGCCTTCGGGGGCTCCGTGGGAGCGGCAGCCTGGACCGGTCGAGCCGGCTCCACCTGGCGAACGCGTTCCTGGGCCAGTTCCCGCTCAAGCTGGTCGGCGCGCGCGGTGACTTTCGCCTCGCGCTCGCGGGCGCTCTGCTCCTGGGCCTTGGCGGTGGCGACCTCGGCGCGGACCCGGTCCAGCGCCGTCTCGTAGCTGGATCGCAGATCCGACAGATCCCGCTCACGGTCCGCGAGCTGGCGTTCCAGGTCGGCGGCACGACGGGCGGCCTCGGGGTCCACCCGAACCGCGGCCCGCGCCTGGGCGACCTCGGCCTGGACCCGGGCCAGCTCGGTCTCGCGGGC
>JARKOL010000169.1 GCA_029975745.1 Myxococcota bacterium
GTTGAAGTGCATCATGTTGACGTTGTACCAGCCCTTGAGGTTCTTCAGGAAGTCGATGTAGAAGGCGATCCCGGCGGCGGACTGGTCCTCCTCGTCGGACAGGGCGACGATTTCCAACTGGGCGTCGTCACGCAGGAATCCTCGATTCCACCCGCCGCAGGTGCCATCGACGCAGGTGTAGCCGCAGGCGGCCGGGTCGGGGCAGATGTTGGGGTCGTTCTTGCAGGTCGAGTCGCTGGAGCAGGCAATGCCGGTGTCGGTGGTCAGCGGGGCCGACAGCGCCGCCTGGGCCGCCTGCAGGCCCGCTTCCTGGGCGCCGTCGCCGTTGCAGCCGACGTTGACCATCTTGCTGAAGCTGCCGCCGCTCGTGGGCGTCATGTACTTCGGCGTGATCTTCGCGTCGCCGCGGTTCAGTTTGCCGAAGATGGCCTCATCGACGACGTTCGTCGTGACGACGCCGATGTGGTAGTCGTTGTCCCAGACTTCCGCGTGCTGGATGAACTGGGCGAAGCTCTGGCTGAGGCGGGTCTGTTCCTCGCACATCGAGCCCGACTCGTCGATGACGTAGAGGATATCGACCTCCTGGCCCGAGAGCTGCTTGAACTCGTCGATCTGCTCGGTCTCGTAGGTGCCCGCGCCCCTGAGGGGGATGGTGACGGTCGGGGACGACTTGTCGGTGACGGCGATCTGCATGACGCAACTGTCCGGCCCCAGATCCTGGGGCCGATAGACGGTCTGGAAGCAGATGGGGTTGGCCCCGCCCAGGACGCTTCGGGGCAGTTTGGGGACGTTGACCATCCTGAATTCGGGGGTGCATCCCTTCAGGGAGATGTCCGTGACCTTCAGCGGGGCGTTGCCCGAGTTGTAGACGCAGACGTTGAAGGTCTGGGAGCAGCAGCCGACGGTGTTGAGGCCGTAATCGACCTCGGCCGGCAGGACGCTGACCTTGGCGATGCCCGCGGACCCGATCAGGTTGGCCTGGCATGTGGCCTCGGTGCAGGCCGGGATCAGGACGTCATTGCCCAGCAGGGTGTCTCGCGCCTTGGCGCCCAGGATGGCGTAGTACGTGGACAACAGGCCCGCGAACAGACCTTCCGCCTTGGGCGGGTTGAAGGTCACGGTCATGGTGAAGACCTCGCCGGGCTGCATCTGGGTGCCGACCGGAGGCACGCCGGTGATCGTGAACAGCTTGGAGGCCGTTCCGACCAGCGGCTGGCCGCAACTGCTGGCGCCGCCGCCCCAGATCCCGCCGCCGCTGCAATCGACGATCTTCAGTTCCTGGAAGGTGCAGATGCCCGTGCCGGTGTTGGCCAGGTTCATGTAGCGCGTCTCGGGGAACCCGATGGCGACGGTGCCGTAGTTGAGGCCGGCCGGACCGATGCCGATGCGGCAGACGGGCGAGCCGGAGCGTCGCGCCGTGATCGGGATCTCGACGCGCTCCTTGCCGCGGGCGTTGGTGGTGATGACCAG
>JARKOL010000263.1 GCA_029975745.1 Myxococcota bacterium
TCTCGCCCGTGGAAGGGTCGATCGCAACGAACGCGCCATAGGCGGGCCGCGCGGCGTTCAGGAACGCGTCCAGGTGCCGCTGCAGCGAGGCGCCCAGGGCCACCTTCGGGTCGTCGGACAGCGCGGGCTCGGGCGCCCGGAACGCAGGGGAGCGTTTGCGAGACTTCGAGCCGGATTGCGACGCCTTGCCGCCCTTGCGGGCCGCCGGCTTCACGGCCTTGCCCGCGGGCTTCCGGGCCGGCTTCTTCGCGGACGCCTTCGCCGGAGCCGCCACGGCGCCCCCGCCCGTTGTCCCCAACGTCCGGTCCAGGATGAGCGCGTCCCCCCCCAGAACCAGCGCCGGCAGCAGCAGCCACGGTGCCCAGCGACGCACCCCTGTCCGCGCGGGCCGGATCACGGGCCGACCTCCTCGACGAACAGCGTCAGCGCCTGCGCCAACTGGAACGGGTCGTAGGTCGGCGGACCGATGTGCGCGTATTGGAAGGTGTACCCATCGTCCGCCGAGAAGCGATAGACGACCAGGTACTGTCCCGGCGCGCCCGCGACCAGGACCGCCTCGTACTGGAAGTGGTCCTCGCACCCTTCGCAGGCGACCTGGGTGGCCGGCAGCCAGGTCCACTCGCGATCGGCGAACGGGTCGCTGGGGTCCGGTCCGATGCCGATCTCGGCAATCAACAGGGACGGATCCACGGGCGGATCGGCGTTGGTGATCCCCTCGACGAACACGCGAGCCCGGATGACGGGCGTCGTCTGGCCCGGGTACACCTGCATGGGCCCGGTCGGGGACACGATGCCCGCCGCAACGTCGTCCGCCGGCCCGAACACGCGAATCGTCGCCTCCAGTTCGGCACGGACGACCCCATCGCCCGCGGACAGCACGTAGTCGCCGGGAGCGGGCATCACGGGAACGATCACCGTCATCGTGGTCGCCGTCACGTCCCGGAAGTCCGCGATCTGGTCGCCCAGCGCGACGACGGTGACCAGGTCCAGGTTGGCGCCCGTGACCGCCAGTTGCCATCCGCCATCCATCGGCACGGCCACCGGGTCCGCGGAGTACAGGAACAGGCCGCACTGCGGGTCCGCACCGTCGGTCAGTCCATCGCAATCATTGTCGATTCCGTCGGAACACGTGCCGTGGCCGCCCGGGCCCTCGAACGCGTCCTCGGCCCACTCGTGGACGCATTCGCGCGCGTCCTCGTCGCACCAGTCGACCGTGCAGTCCGCCTGGAGCCCCGAATCCGCGCAGTCCCGCGGGGCGCCACCGCCGCACGTGCCGGCGGTGCAGGTCTCGCCATCCGTGCAGAACACGCCGTTGCTGCACGGAGTGCCGTCATCCAACCGCACGGTCGCGCACCGCCCGATCCCGACGGCGCACACCAGCGCCTCGCACTCGCCGATCTCCAGATCCGGCCACAGATCCTCGCACTCGGCGTCCAGGAGGCACTGGGGCATGTCGCTGTTCGGGCCCCGTGGCGTGCCCCGGTTTCCGTCCTGGCGCGGGTCGGAATCCCAGCCATCGGCGACGAAGGCGGTGTGCCAGGACGCATCGAGGCTGCCGTCGCCCGGCAGTTTCCCGCGTTCCATCGACGAACTCTGACGAAGCGGGTTCGCGAAGCCGTTCAGCCCGACGCGCCCTGTGAAGACCGCGGTGTCGAGCACCGTCCCCTCGCCATCGATCAGGTTGTACGTCCACGGCGTGACCGTGTCGGTCAACCGCATCAGTCGCAACGCCCCTCCCGTGGCCTGCGCCACGACGTCCACCGGCACGCGGACCGACGAGCCCGCCGTGGGGAACTGGGCCAGCAGGAAGTAGCCGTGGGGCTCCAGCAGCAGGTTGTTGACGACCCGCTCCGGTGCGTCGAACACGAAGTCCGCGCCCTGGGGATAGCCCGCGCCCGAGATCCGCCAGCCGTGCAGCCAGATCGGGGCCTGCGTCATGTTCCGCAACTCGATCCATTCGTCGTTGACGTCCTCTTCGGATCCGGGCCACATCAGTTCGTTGATGACGACCTCGCCCGGCCGCGGCACGCCCCAGACGGTCAGGTCGGGCATCGTTTCGGACGCCACGCCGTTGTCGGCCCCGTCCAGGTCGGCGTACAGGAACGAGAATCCCTGGTTCATCGAGAACCGCGCCGCGACCTCGTAGTAGCCGCCCACGGCCGGCGTCAGGTCGGTCTCGAAGCGGAACCGCGTCCCGTCGGTACCCGCCCAGGGCGCGTCCTCCCAGCGCCAGGACGGATCGACGGCCGGGTTGGTCCCGTGCAGGCCGTAGCCGATCTGGGCCCGGATCACCTGGGGATCCGGCTCGGCAACATCCGTCACGTCCTCGACGAAGGCCGTCGCCGCGTACACGGGGGACGTCTCGCCCTGGACCATCTCGTGCGGGTCCGCGGGCCCCTCCAGGGCGAACACCCCCTCCAGTTCCGCCAGGCCGGTGTAGCGGAACGCGTTCGGAAGGGTGTAGGCAACCGCCTCGGCGTGAATCGACAGATCCACATCGCCCTCGGCATGGGCCGGCATCACGACGCGGAGTTCGTCATCCGACAGGCGCTCGAAATCGACCAGGACCCCATCGACGCGAACCGCCAGCACCAGGTCCAGGCTGCCTCCCGACAGGATGACCACCGTCCCGCCGGTGTACGGGCCGTTCGAGGGATCCACGGCGTCCAGGCGGAAGGCGCATTCGGGATCGTCCCCGTCGGTCAGCCCGTCACAGTCGTCGTCCAGGCCGTTCGTACACGAAAGCGCCAGGTAGGGCCCCTCGACCGCGCCGGGATCCCATTCGTGCAGGCACCCCAGTGCGTCATCGCAGGAATCCAGGGTGCAGGCGATGCCGTCGTCGCAAATCGGCGCCACGCCGGCAACGCAGCCCTGGGTGGGGTCGCAGGTCTCGACGCCGTTGCAGAACAGTCCGTCGTCGCAGTTGCGGGGCGAGCCCCCGATGCACTGGCGCGCGATGCAGATGTCATCGACCGTGCAGGGATTGCCATCCTCGCAGGGAGCGCTGTTGGCCACCCGGATGCAGCCCAGTTCCGAATCGCACGAATCGTCCGTGCAGGGATTCCCGTCATCGCAATCCAGGGCCTCGATGACCGCGCACTCGCCCGCGACGCAACGAGTTTCGATCGTGCAGAGATCGCCGTCCTCGCAGATCACGTCCTCGTTGACGCCGACCATGCCGCAGACACCGGTCTGGGGGTCGCAACGGTTCTCCGCGCAGAACGTGTCCTCCCCGTCGTCGCAGGCGACGACCGTATCCGGATCGATCACGCACGCGTATGGGAAGTTTTCCAGGTCGCAGACCAGCGTTCCGTTGCACAAGTCGTCGTCCTCGAACCCCGCGCAGTCCGCCGTTTCGGCGCAGTCGCAGATCGCGCGCCCGCCGCCGCAAACGCCCGACATGCACTGCTCGCCGACGGTGCATGCCTCGCTGTCGTCACACGCCGTCTCGTCCGGTTTCGGAACGACCTCGCAGGTCCCGCCGGCAATGGCGACGTTGCACCGGCACTCGTGGCACTGGTCCGCCGCGGCGCACTCGGTCGCGCAATCGTCCTCGACGGTCGCCGGCGTACACAGGGGCGTGAACGTGTCCACACCGACGTCCGACGTATCGGTACCCGGATCGGTCCCGGGGTCCGGCACGTCGGTCACGTCCGGTTCGCCACCCGGGTCGGGCTGATGCACATCGGCGGCGTCCGTGCCCGGATCGCTCGATCCGCCACCGCCACCCCCGCAGCCTGCAAGGACCAACACCGCAACGCATGCAGTCCACGTGGCACCGAAGCGAAACGACCCGCGCATGGGAACCTCCATCCAGGGTAGCCGGGGGTCAGGATACCGCCTGGCAGGTCGAATATGCAAGAAAGGCGCATCAGGACAGGGGCCGGACATCGGGAACCTAGCGGTACAGCAGCAGCGTCAGGAAGTAGTCGACCACCAGGATCAGGATCGAGGACAGCACGACCGTCCGCGTGGTGGCCTGGCCGACGCCGCGCGCGCCGCCCGTCGCGTTCAGGCCCTTGTGGCAGGCCACCAGCGTCAGGATCAGGCCGAATACGGCCGCCTTGATCAGCCCCGAAACCACGTCCCAGCGATCGGCGTACATCTGGATCTTGTCCAGGAACATGCCCCCATCGACACCCATCAGGTGGACGGACACGTAGTACGCGCCGCCGATGCCCACCAGATCGCAGAACGCCGTCAGCACGGGAAGCATGATCACCGCCGCCACGACCCGGGGAACCACCAGGTACTGGACGGGGTGTACCGCCATCGTCGAAAGGGCGTCGATCTGTTCGGTGACGCGCATCGTGCCCAGCTCGGTGGCAATCGCGGAGCCGACGCGTCCGGTCACCATCAACGCGGTCAGCACCGGCGCCAGTTCGCGCATCAGGGCCAGCGCAACGACCGAACCGACCAGGGTCTCGGCATTGAACAGCCGGAACGTCTGGATCGTCTGGACCGCGAACACCATGCCCGTGAACAGGCCGGTCAGCAGCACGATGAACGTCGAACCCGCCCCGATGAACTCCATCTGCTGGACGAAAAGCCGCGCCCGAAAGGGTGGCCGAAAAAGCCAGAACAAGGTCTGGCCCAGCAGGATGAGTCCCGTGCCGAAACCCTCGACGACCTCGATCAGCCGGGACAGCAGGTATCTGGGCATGCGCATCATGGCGGCTCGGATTGTAGCACCAAGCGGCGAATCGGGCGCACGACTGAAAAGTGAGTCTGACTGAGCGCTGAGCGTTCAGTCAGACTCAGGCAGCCCTCGCCACGCGACGTTCCCAGAAGTCTTCGAATCGTCTGCTGAGCCTGTGGCATCGGAGCGCGACGATGGCGTTGGAG
>JARKOL010000180.1 GCA_029975745.1 Myxococcota bacterium
CGATCGGGTTCGTGCGCCTGGTTCGCGGGCCGACGCTGCCGGACCGGGTCGTGGCCTTCGACCTGCTGGCGGTGCTGGCCGTTGCGTTCATCGGGTTGCTGTCGGTACGCGCCAGCCAGCCGGCGTTCCTGGACGCGGCGATCGCGCTGGCCCTCGTCGCGTTCGTAGGAACCGTGGCATACGCGCGCTTCATCGAGCGTTGCGGGGTGACGCGGGAGGGGGACTGATGGAGGTCGGGGTCCAGATGATCGCCGGCCTGCTGGTGTTGGCCGGGGGCGTATTCAGCCTGGTGGCCGCCATCGGGGTTCTGCGCCTGCCCGACATCCTGGTCCGGATGCATGCCTCGACCAAGGCGGGCACGCTGGGGGCGGGCCTGATTCTGCTGGCCGTCGCCGTGTTCTTCCGGGAAGGCGGCATCGTGACCCGGGCGATGGCGGGCATCGGCTTCCTGCTGCTGACGGCGCCGGTGGCCGCCCACATGATAGCCCGTGCCTCGTACATCGCCGGTGTGCCGCTGTGGGATCGTACCGTGCTGGACCAGTTGCGGCGTCGATATGACGTTTCGGAGCCCGCCCCGGCGCAGCAGACCAATGTCCCGGACGACCCGTCGCCGCCCGCGCCCCAGCCCGCGCCCTAGCCCGCACCCCAGCACGCGCCCCAGCCCGCACCCCAGCCCGCGCCCCAGCCCGCGCCCGTGGGATGCGTCAGAACTCGCCCTTCAGCCCGATGACCGGCAGGATGGTCGAGGCGCCGACGAAGCCCACCTTGCTGAAGTCGTAGTTGTACAGCAGGGCCTCCGCGTTCTTCTGGTAGTAGACGTTCTGGATCTCGAGGTACAGCCCGAACTTCCAGCGATCGAAGATCCACTCCTTGTCCACCCGCAGGTCCAGTTGATGGAACACGGGCAGTCGCTTCGAGTTGATCGCGTCCCCAGGCACCGCGACGTAGCGATCCAGGTCCGCGTCGTAGACCGAGCCGCTGACGGGCGTGTACGGATATCCGGTCGACAGCCGGAAGCGCATCCCCAACGTCCAGTGGCGCGGCAGTTCGTAGCTGGCCAGGATGTTCAGCAGGTGGTTCTGCTCGTAGTCGGACGAGCGGTAGGTCTTCGCCTTGAAGTCCCAGATCTGGGACACCGTGTAGGTGTACGCGACCCACCCGAACAGGCGCCCGCCGGCGATCCGGGAACCCGGGGCCAGGCGCAGCAGGAAGTCCGCCCCGAAGGCGCGTCCGTACCCTCGGTTGGAGTAGCGCTGGGTGCGGTCCTCGCTGACCTCGGCACGGTCGAACAGCCACTTGTAGAAGCCGTTCGCCGCCAGCGTCAGCCCCTCGACCGGCGTGTACTCGGCACCGGCCAGCAGGTGGGCGGCGGCCTCGGGCCCCAGGTCGGGATTTCCGAAATTCGGCAGGAAGGCGAAGGACGGCGGGGGCTGCCGGTACAGGCCCCCCGCGAGCCGCAGCGCGACCTTGTCCTTCAGGACCTCGAATCGGTTGGAAAGCCGCGGGTCGATCGACCAGCCCTTCCACGTGCCCTGGAACACATCCGCCCGCAGCGACGGCACGATCGTCCACCAGGGCGTCGCCTGCCAGGTCACGGACACGAACGGTCCGACCTGAGCCAGGAAGAAGTCGCCCTGGGTCTTGATCCGTTCGCGCGCCCCCAGCGGCGTGCCGACCGAACCCGGCGCCGGCGGGGCAGGGGACTCGATGTCGTAGGTGGACGGCTCGAACCGCAGGTCGGCGCCCACGGACACCCGTACGCGATCATGGGCCTGCCAGTCGGTCTCGTTGCGGATGGACACGGGGAACGATCGCAGTCGGTACTGGATCGCGCCGAACAGGTCGAAGTCGAACCCGGTGTAGCCGGCCTGGACCGACAACGCGTTCGACACGGTGGCCGAGTGGCGCCGCTTCCAACTGAACATCAGGTTGTGGCCGAACATCGACAGACCGACGTTGCCGACGAACTTCGGTTCCTGGGTGTTCGCCCGCTTGTTCACGATCACGATGGCGTCGTCGGTGCCGTTGATGAAGACCATGAACCGGTCGCGGTCGCCCAGGCGGTGCTGCCACTTCAACTGATAGTCGTAGTAGCGCGGTGCGGTGCTCAGCTCCTGCTCGCCCCCGAACGGCACCAGTTTCAGGATTCCGTCGATGTACGACCGCCGGAAGGCCGCCTGGATGTCGCCGTCCTTCGAGTAGGGGCCGCCCATCACGATGCCCGCGTGCAGCAGGTTGATGTCCACCGCGCCGTGCAGGCCGGTCAGCGGCTCCTCCTTCAGCGTCACGTTGACGATGCCGGCGGTCGCCCGCCCGTACGAGGCGTCGAATCCCGCGGGGATGAAATCGATCTTCTGGATGAACTCGGGATTGATGACCGAGTAGACGCCGCCGAAATGGTACAGCATCACGAACGGCTGCTGGTTCAGCAGAACCTGGGTGTCGAAGGGCGGGCTGCCAAAGACGACCAATTGTCCGCTGCCGAAGGCCGATCGGGCGATGCCGGGCAGGTTCTCGACCATCTTCAGCACGTCGCCGGCCGACCCGGGCAGGCGTCGAAGCTCGCCGGCCTCCAGGGTCTGGCGGGCCACGAAGCGCGCCTCGCGCGGGGCACGGATGATCGTCTGGTTCGAGGACTCGAACTGGCGTTCCAGGTACAGCGTGCCCTCGGCAATCCGGTCGGTCGCCACCGTGAACTCGCGTCGCACCTCCCGGTACTCGCCCTCGGGGATGTACAGGGTGTAGGTCCCCGGCGGGACGTCGGACACCTCCATCACGCCGTTGAACGCGGTGAACGCGCGACCGTTCTCCTCCAGCAGGCCGGACACGCCGTCGATCGGGTCGCGGCTGCCGCGCAGCAGCACCTTGAATCGATGCACGACGACCCGTTCCTTGGGGCGGATGTCGAACGCGTAGCGATAGGCGATCTGGACGGCCGCGGGCGCGCCATCGACCGTGGCCGGCGTGAACGCGAACCGCCGGGCGGCCTCCAGGGCGGGTTCCTCCAGGGCCGGCGCGTCGCTGGCGGTGACCTCGGCATCGGAAACGGCGCCGTACTCGTCCAGCGTCAGCAGCAGCGAAACGACATAGACGCCGGGCTCCAGGGCCAGATCGGGGGGCAGGGCCGCCTCGACGAATGCGGTCAGGGTCGGTGGCACGATGGCGGGGCCGTCGGATGCCTGCGCCGGTTCGTCGGCCGCCTGCCTGGCGGCGTCGGGGACCGGTTCCTGGGCGATCGCCGCGGACAGCATCACCGTCATGAAGAACATCAGGGCGAACAGGGCGAAGAGCGGCGTTCGGAGGTCGCGTTTCATGGCGCACCTCCCGCGTCGTCCACCCGGGCGAAGTCGGGATCGTCCGCGCACTCGGGGCCGTCCCATCGCAGGACCGGGAAGGTCACGTAGGACACGCCCAGCCGATCGTCGCGCGCGAACACCCAGACCGTCGTCTCCGCCGGCATCTGGTCCGCCGGCCACATCACCAGTTCGTTCGACAGGTTGATCGGGTCGCCACGCCTGGCCACCGCGGTACTGGACTTGATCCGGTCGAACTCGCCCGACGTCGCGACCCACGACAGGAAGAGGAACTCCCGTGCCGGCTGTCCGTCCTCCTCGGGCGGCAGGTCGGGGTTGATCTCCACGGCGTCCTCGAACAGTTCCGGTTCGAATTCGACCTTGGCCTTCGGGCACGCCGAAACCGTCGCGGACGGTCCCGTGCGGTCGGTCGCGGCGACCTCGTCCTCGCCCAGCCGGATCCGGAATCCCGGGTTTCGATTGGCCGGCCGGTCCTCCCGCGGGGCGCGGAAGGCGACGCGCTTGTAGGCGTCGCGGACCACCGGTCCCTGCTCGGTGTCGAAGGTCGCCTGGGCGTGGAACATCACCTCGATGCCCCCCTCCACCATGCAGGCCTTCGCCGCCGCGAAGGTCTCGTCCTCGCACGGGCCGGAGGCATCGTCGTTCGCTGCCAGGCAGGCCTCCCAGTCTTCGATTACGCCCAGGTTGCACGCATCGTCCTGCGTGACGACCTGCTTCAGGAACCCGATGAATTCGGGCAGGAACCCGCGCACCAGGTCCATCTGGGCCGCCAGCAGCGCCCCGTCGAAGGTCGCCTGCCGCGTTGCCAGGTCGGTGTCGAAGACGGGGATCTCCGGGATGGCGCAGCGGTAGCCCGCCGAGGCGCCCAGCGACAGCACGCAGATCGTCCATGCCAGGTCGGTCAGCTCGAACGGGGCCTGCACGCCGTCGCGGTCCGGACCGGGCGTGGCCACGACGGCCTCCAGCGTCACCGTCCCCTGAGCCTCGTCCGAGAACGCGACCTCGGGGGGCTGCGCCACGATGCCCAGGACCCGGGGCTTGTCCACGAAACTCATCGGGGTGAAGTCGGGCGTACACGCGGCCCACACCAGCAGCGTCGGCACGACCCAGGCTGTCCGGCGCATGATCCTACCTCGTCACGAGGGAAATCCCCTCGGCCTTCCGGCATCCGCCCGCGCGGACCGCCGGCTCCTACGTCCCCTCCGGCAGGAAGACCACGGTCCACTTGACCGGGTAGGGGATGGGCGTCCCGTTGCGCGTCGCCGGGACGAACTTCAGCCCGACCACCGCGCGTCTGGCCTCGGCGTCGAATGCCGGCAGATCGCCCTTCAGTACCTTCGACTCGACCACGTTTCCGTCGGCATCGACCTGCAACTGCAGCGATACACGGACGACCCGTCCGAGGTCCCGGTGTTCGGGCGGATAGACGCCCTGGACCTGGTTCTTCGGCTTGGGCGGCTTGATCACGACCTTCTCCTCGGTCGTGCTTCCGCCGCCGCCCTCGGTGCCTGCCGGTCGTCGGGGCGCATCGGGGCCCTCCCGGGCCCAGCCCTTGGCATTCACGGACGGATCGCCGAACAGGTTGCTTTCGCTGCCCGTCTGGACCGCAACGCCGCCGTTCATCGCGACGTTCGACAGCACCAGTGGCGCGGGCTTGCGGGCCGGCTCGGGCGACTCGGCCTGGGGCTTGGGGGCGGTCTCGGGCTTCGGTTCCGGCTTGGCCGGGGGAGGCTTCTTCGCCTCGGGTTTTTGCCGCTCCTTGGGCGGGGCCTTGGGGGCCGGCTTGGGTGCCTCGGGCTTCGGGGCCTCGGGCGCCGGTTCGGGCTCGTCCTTCGGGGCCTCGGCCTCGACCGCCTGTTGGGCCAGGCGGATCTGCTCCCGGCGCACCTCGACGGGCACCGGCGCCTCGCGCTTCGGGACGCGCGACGGGGGCGTCAGGTCCCGCCTGGGGCTGAACACCACCAGCCCGACGTGCAGCAGCGCCGAGACCAGCACCAGCGCCGCCAGTATCCGGTTCCGCTCCATCCGATCCACCGGCCCCTTTCCGGGCCTCGCATCCGCGATCCCGCGCTACATGCCCGGAATCGACTGCTCCTCGACGTTCAGCGCCACGTTGCCGATGCCCCGCAGCTTCACGAAATCGATCACCCGCGTCACCTTGCCGTACGCCAGATCCTTGTCCGCCGACAGGACCGCGTCCGGCACCTGGCCGCCCGAGGACTCCTTGCGGCGGTCGATGTAGGCGCCGACCGCCTCCAGCGTCGTCGGCTCGCCGTTCAGGTACAGCGCGCCGGCCTGATCCAGGATCAGGTTCAGCGGGACCTCCTTCGGTTCGGGCATGGCGCCCGCGTTGGCCTTGGGCAGCGTCAGTGCGATCTCGCGCAGGTTTCGTTCCTGCTGCATGAACATGTTCGCCGTCACCATGAAGATGATCAGCAGCACCAGGAAGATATCGACCAGCGGCGTGACGTTGATGTTGCTGATCAGGTCGTCGTCGCCGTCATTCGTTGCCGCAGCCATCCTCGCCTCCGTACGCGCAGCGCATCCGGTGGGTCACGATCTCGCGCGCCTGCTCCACCGCCGCGTTCACCCGCTTGCGGAAGATGTTGTAGAACATGACCGCCGGCAGAGCCACCAGCAGGCCGATGGCCGTCGCGATCAGCGCCTCCGAGATGCTGCGCATCAGCAGTTCGTTCTTTTCCGTCGTCTCGGCGATGTCGGACAACTGGAAGAACGCCGCCATGATGCCGATGACCGTGCCCAGCAGGCCGATGAACGGCGCGTTGTTTCCCAAAGTCGCCAGGAAAGTCAGTCCCTGCTCGTAGCGGTTGCGATGCTTGCGCAGTTCGGTCTCGACCGCGTTCTCGGCATCCTCGCGGCTGACGCCCGTCTTGCGCAGGTCGTCGATCCGCTCGGCGATCCGGTTTTCCATCGCGTCCTTGAAGACCTGGACGGGGCGTCCCAGGGACAGCGCGTGGACAAGGTCCGGGGCCACGCGTCGCCGGGTATAGAAGATCCAGCGTTCCAGGATCACCGCGATGGACAGCACCGACAGGCCCACCAGCAGGTACAGGATCCAATCGACCCCGATCCCGATGAAGAAATCCTGCAAGACTTCGGCGAAACTCACTGCGACCTCCCTGCCATGATGGCCGATGCGGGGCGAACCCCCCGCCATGATGCACCCCAACATGGGAACTGGCCAAGCCGAAGTCAATGCTGAAACACGTGTTGACGGCCGGACTTGCCGACCCTCAGGGCAGGTAGGGGATCCCGTCCTCGTCCGTCACGACGATCGTGCCGGCCTCGCCGTCGCAGATGACTTGATGGATGGCGTCGGGCTCGTCACGCAGGGCGGCGGTCTGGTAGAAGCGGGTGCCCTGCCATTCGTGGCGCCGCCAGTCGTGGGAATGTCCCGAGAATGTCACGCGCGCGGCGCCGGTCGGGTTGTCCTCCAGGGCCGCCAGCAGGGGGGGCGGCGGTTCCGGGTCGGTCCATGGGCCGATCCAGTGGTGCCAGAACACGACCGTCGGCAGTCCATCGGCCAGTTGTTCCCGCAGCCAGGCAATCTGGCCGTCGCCGAAGGTCGGCGTGTCGTTGTTCGCGTGATCGGTGGCCATCTCGCAGGACCACAGCACCACGAAGCGGCATCCCCGAATGTCCTCGACGTACCAGGGGGCCGGGAACGAGGAACTGCCCTCGAAGGCTCGCAGCCAGGCGGCCAGGGGAACCTCGTTGCCCTGGAACTGGTCGATGAAGCGGTTGTCGTGGTTGCCCAGCACCAGGCGGATTGCTCCGGCCAGCAGCGTGTCTGCCAGTCGGCGCATCTCGTCCAGCACGGGGATCGAGTCGCCCTCGCCGTCCAGCCATGCCTGCGCGTAGTCCTGCACGGTCAGCAGGTCCGTAGTGATGTCGCCCGTGACGAACAGTCGTTCGATCGGGACATCCCCGGCAGCCAGGAGTCCGGCGGCACGGGTGAAGTTCCGATTGGCCGGGTCCTCCGGATCGGCAGACAGGTGGGTGTCCGAGACGACCGCGAAGTTTACGGGGCCCGTCGGCGGGGGCACGTCGGGCGTGGTGTCGATTGGCAGGTCCGCGGTGGTGTCGTCGAGCGGCGCGGTCTCGGGGCCCAGGTCCACGGTATCGACGGCATCGTCACCCGGGGCGGGCGCGTCCCGTGGCGACGAATCCGCAACGAAGTCGGGCTGGGTGCCGTCGTCGGTCGTGGCGGTCTCGGGACCCAGGTCCAAGGCGTCCGTCTCGGGCACGTCCAGGGGCCTCGTGTCGGGCAAGGCGTCCCCCTGCGAACCGGCGCCACCCCCGCCGCAGGCGACTCCGACGACCAGGAACAAGGCGAAGACGGACGTTCTCAACGGGCACCTCCCTGCCGGCCGCAAGTCTAGCGAACCTCGCGTCGATTGACACGCGGACGCGATCACGCCGACGCATTCGGCTACAATGGCGGCGCAAGCCGTGACGCCTTCTGGAGGTGTTCGATGCGTGGCCGGAGTCCCGTCACATTCGTGGATGTCGTGCGTCGTGTCGGCCCGGCGGGCCTGGCGCTGCTGCTTGCCCTGCCGGCCCAGGCCACCCTGTTCCGGTTGCCGCTGGACAAGCCCGACGAGATCTGGGCCGAATGGGTCATTCACGTCGATCACGACCCGGCGGACGGCGGACTGCTTGGGGCGGACTGCCTGGCCTTCAACGGCAATCGGGGATTCCCGTTCTGCTACGACGCCCATGACGGTACCGACTACATCCTGTATGACAACTGGGACGCCATGGACCAGGAGCGCGTCACCGTGCTGGCCGCGGCGGACGGCTGGGTGACCTCGGTGGCCGACGGCAACTACGACCGCTGCCACGCGGACCTGGGCTCCCAGGATGTTTCGTGCGACGGCCATCCGATGATTGGCAACCACGTCAAGCTTCGGCACGCCGACGGCATGGAAACCTGGTACTGGCACTTCAAGAAGAACTCGATCGTGGTAGCCAAGGACCAGTTCGTCCGGTGCGGCGACCCCCTGGGATTCGTCGGCAGTTCCGGGTACTCGACGGGACCGCACCTGCACTTCGAGGTGCGCACCGCGGACGGCGACTGGATCGATCCGTACTCGGGGCCGTTCAGCCAGGCGGAGTCCTACTGGGTCCAGCAGGACGGCGCCTTCGGGCTGCCGGGGGCCTATTGCGAGGGCGACCCGATTCCGCCGGCCGACCCGGGGCCCGAACTGGGCGGCGAGGACGTCGGCGGCAGCACGGACGTCGGCGCCAGCGATCTTGGCGGGACGGCCGAGGACGTGGTCGATGCCTCCGAGGAGGCGCGCACCGACGACCTGTCATCCCCCGACGCCTGGGAGCCCGAGGATGTCGCGGTCCATGACGAAGGAACGCCACCCCAGGACCTGCCCCAGACGTCGGATCCCGGCGTCATTGCCGATGCCGCCGTCCCCGGCGACGCGGGGGTCGGATTCGACCTGCACGGCCGCCTGCCGGGCGCCTCGGGGTGGGGCTGCGCCGCCGGCGGGGGCGGGGCCGCCGGGGGGCTCCCCGTGATGCTGGTGCTGCTGGGCCTGGCCCTGGCGCGGGGGCGCAGACGGCCCTGATGGAGCGGACGCCGTGAAGATCCCGGAACTGGATGGACTGAAGAAGGCGCTGGACGGGGGCGGGTCCGTCCCGATCGTCTTCCTGTCGGGAGGCGACGACGGCGTGTTCCAGGCGGTCGTCGATCTGCTGGCGGATGACCTGCGGCGGACCGCGTCGCCGGTGGCGATCGAGCGCCTGGACGCCGCGCCGGCCCGCACCGAGGCCTGGGACCGGCTGGCCACCGTGGCGTCCGACGTGCCGCTGTTCGGCGAGGGCACCGTGCTGGCAATCACGGGGTGCGGCAAGGGCGAAAAGGTGCCCGGGGAGTTGAAGAGCCTGCTGACGTCCTGGCCGCCCCACATCCGGGTTGCGCTGGCCGGTGATCGCAAGGCCGAGGGATCGCCCCTGGGCAAGGCGGTCAAGGGCACGGGCCAGGTCGTTGGGGTGGCGGACCTGAAGGACCGCGCCGCCGAGGCGCTGGCCGACCAGGCGGCACGCGAGCGGGGCATCACGCTGGGGCCCGGGGTCACCCACGTCCTGATCGATCTGGTGGGGCCGGACCGCGGGGCCATCGAGGCCGCGGTCCAGGCGCTGGCCGACTACCTGGGCAAGGGCGCCCGCGCCGCGCCATCGGACCTGCAGGGACTGGTCCAGCGCAGCCGCAAGGCCAGCCCGTGGGACCTGGACGAGGCCATTTCGGCCCGCGACCTGGCGCGTGCCCTGAAGATCGCCGTGCGCGACGTCGAGGACGCCAAGGACCCCAAGGCCCAGGCCATCCGCATCCTGTACGGAGTCCTGCGCCACGCCCGCAAGCTGCTTGTCGCCCGGGATCTGGTGTCCCGGCGCCTGGACGACAAGGCGGCGATGAAGCGGCTGGGCGTCAACTGGCCGTTCATGTGGGAGCGCCTGCGCGACGGTGCCGCGCGCTACACCCGTCAGGAGCTGGAGGCGTTCGTGGTCCAGGCGGTGGAGACCGACGTCCGCTTCAAGCGCGGGCACACGCGGCCCACGGTCCTGGTCACCGAGTTGTTGACGCGCCTGATCGGGACGCCCCGACAGCGCTGAATCCGGACTACAGTCCCGGCAGTGTGCGGTATTCGGTGGGGCACGCCTGGCCGGTCAGGACGCCCATCGCCTGCTCCAGGGCTCGCAGTGGCTGGAATCCGACCAGACGGGCGGTCTCGCTCCCGTCGGCATCGACGAACACGAACACCGGGATGCCCCGCACGCCGTAGGAACGGGCGAGGATCCGTCCTTCGGGCGTGCTGATGTCGATGTCCCGGAATTCGACGTTGCGGCTGGCGCACTCGTGCTTCAGCAGGTTGATCGTGGGAATCATCTGGCGACACACGGGGCAGTTCGGGCTGAAGAACTTCAGCATGACCGGTCGCTCGGGCTCCAGTCCCGCGTCGCACTGCGTGGCGGTTGCGCCGTCGCACGACTCGCCCGTGTCCGACGCACCGAACGGCGCCTCGGCCCCGGTCCCTTCCCCGCCCTGACCCGCCCGGACACCCTCCGAGGGCGCCAGCGCATCCATGGACGCGGGCGAAGGTCTGGGCGACAGGGCCTTGTCCAGGGCGCCCACCTGGTCCGTTGCCAGCAGCAGGCCGATGGCGACCATCAGGATACCGGTCGCCTTCTCGAACACCGGGATGAAGCGGCGCGCCTTCTTCAGGGCGACCAGGGCCGGGCCGGCAACCGCCGCGATGATCAGCAGCGGCACGGCGAATCCCATGCTGTACGCGGACAGGTAGGCCATGCCCACCAGCGGCTCCGTCGAACGCAGGGACGTGTACGTCAGCACGGCGCCCAGGACCGAGCCGATGCACGGCGACCAGGCGAACGCGAAGAAGAACCCCAGCAGGAAGACGTTGACGTAATGGAACCGGGTCTTGAACCGGGCCATGCCCCCGGCGGAAGCGCCTTCCAGGAACGGCAGCTTCAGGTAGCCCATGAACCGCAGCCCCAGCAGCAGCACGACGATGCCGCCCAACTGCTGGAACAGCAGCTTGTGGTGGACCAGGACGCGCCCCACGACCGTCGCGGACAGCCCCATCAGCGAGAAGACCAGGGTGAATCCCAGCGCGAACACCGCGGTCGCCAGCAGGGCCCGGAATCGCCGAGGCTCGGTTCCCCGCTCGGCGCTGCCGGCCAGGATGCCCAGATAGACGGGAATCAGCGGCAGCACGCAGGGCGAGAGGAAGGTCAGAAGGCCGGCCGCGAACACGCCCAGGAACGAAACCTCCATTCACCCCTCCGACTGTCGAGCCTGACCCACCGGCGCCCCGGCGGGGACAGGGCAAATCATGGGAACGAATCGACGCGCGTCAAGCACGGGGCGAACATTGCCTGGAATCATGAAGGATGCTGGAGGAAGGAATAGGCCGGGCGGGTCTAGTCGTACACGCACTTGCCCTTGAAGCAGACCTGGCCGGTGGGGCACAGGTTGGAGCCGTTGTCGATGACCCCGTCACAGTCGTTGTCGATGCCGTCACAGATCTCGGGGGAGCCGGGGGCCGTGCCGGTGACCAGACACTGGACGCCCAGCTTGTCGGCCGAGCACACGAAGTAGCCGATCTCGCCGCAGGCATCGTCCCCGACGCGGCAATCCTGGCCCAGCGGGAAGTCCTCGTCGATCTGGCCGTCGCAATCGTTGTCGATGCCGTCGCACAATTCGATGTTGGGCACCGTGATGACGCATTCGCTCCAGCCGCCGTTCGTGCATGTCCGGATGCCGCTTCCGCAGCGGGTCGAGCAGGCGATCTCGATGTTGTCGATGACGCCGTCGCAGTCGTCGTCCAGGCCGTTGCAGACTTCCTCGGCGATCTGGATGGCGGGCGCCTCGCAGACCGCGTGTGTGCCGTCCTCGGAGCAGACGTACGTGCCCTGGCTGCTGCACAGGCCGATCGTCTTGGTGCAGTTCTCGCCGATCGCGAAGCCGTCATCGACCAGGCCGTTGTTGTCGTTGTCGATGCCGTCGCAGGCGGCGCAGTCGTGCATCGCGTAGATGCCGTCCACGTCGAAGCCGTCGGCCATCGGCGCCAAGGGATTCACCGGCGAAGTGTTGACGATCCGGAACCGGGCCGCCCAGTCCAAGGAACCCAGGTCGTACTCGTTGACCGTGTCAGCCAGGGGGTTGCCTCCCTGGTTGTGGGCGGCGCCCAGAAGTACCCAGCCGCGGTCGGCGACGCTCCACGCGTACACGTCGGCGGTCTCCAGCGCCCACTCGTCATCCATCCGTCCGTCGATCACGCGCAGGTCCGCTCCAGGGCCGTTGCGGACCGGGCACGCGAACGCGACCTCGATGAATCCGTAGTAGCCCAGGGAGAAATGCCCCCCGTCATTGCCGGGGTCGTTGACCAAAGCGTCCGCGGGGTTCGACAGGACCGGGTCGATCGGGTTCCCGGCGGTGTCCGGGCCCTGGAACCAGTCGATGACGGTGTCCGGCGGGTAGGGCGCCGTAATCGCGCCGTCGGTGGCGCCGGGGTACACCAGGGGGTCGTCGTCCTTCTCGTTGGCGATGCAGTGGGCCCAGCCGTCCCCATCCTGGTCGAAGTCCTCGTCCACCAGACCGTCGCAGTCGTTGTCCAGGCCGTCGCAGATCTCGGCGAAGTCGGCGGACTCGAGCATGGCCTGGAGGTCGTTGTGGCTGGTGCGGTCGCTCAGGAACTTCACCGAACCCCAGTGGGCGCTCTGGCGGAACAGGTGTCCGCCGCGCAGCGCGGCGAGGGCCAGCAGTTCACGGTCGGAACCGTTCTCGAACGAGATCACGACGGTCGTGACGCCCTGGGTCGCCAGCGCCTCGACGGCCGCCAGCACGTCGCTGCCGCAGTCGTCCCCGCCCGCGGTGAACAGGACGACGGCCCGGGCCCGCCCGTTCGCCGGGTTGGCCCCGAAGTAGGCGTGCGCCTTCATCAGCGCCCCGGCGGTGGAAGCCTTGCCGCCGGCCTGGATGTGTTCCAGGCGCGAGACGATCCAGCCGTAGGGGCTGCGGGGTTCGACCATCGCGTCGCTGACCGTGCAGGCGTTCGCCGGGGCGGGGTTGCCGTCTCGGTGATCGACGAAGGGGAACGTGATCAGGCCGAAATCGACCATCTTCTTCACGTGGGGCAGCGTCCGCTTCAGGGCATCGACGACCAGGTCGGCGCGGCTGATGTCCTTGCTGCCCTGCTTGTAGCCGGAGGGCAGGCCCATTCGGGCGGAGGTGTCCACCAGCAGCAGCACCTCGGTCCCGAGGTCGTCACACCAAGGTGCCACGTTCGACCCTACGAAAGGAGGTGGGCCGTCGTCCCTGGGTTCGAAGCAGGCCGCCATCGTCAGGGCCAAGGTCGTGACACCCAGAGCAAACGTGTTGAAATTACGCATGTTGTCCCCCCATACGACCCCCGTGCCGCGGCAAACGCTCCCCTACATTCGGCACGGGCGCTAGCGGCCTTTATATCCCAGGTCGGGGGGGAGTACAAGTTTTTGGGCCGACACAGTCCCGGAGGTTCGGCCACGGGAGATGGGGGCAACGGCTCCGGTGGAACGGGGGGGCGGGGCCCTACGCCGGCAGGCCGACCAGGGCGACCGCCTGGGCGGCGACCCCCTCGGAACGTCCGACGAAGCCCAATCCCTCGGCATGGCGCGGCTTGATCGAGACCCGTGACGGATCGATCCCCAGGGCGGCCGCCGTCGCCTGGATCATCCTGGGCAGGTACGGTGCCAACGCCGGGGACTCGCAGACCACCGAGCAGTCGATGTTGATGACCGCGGCCCCGCGCCAGGCCAGTCCGGCGGCGACCCGCTTCAGGACGTTTTCGCCCGAGATGCCGCGCAGGGTCGGGTCGGTGTCGGGCAGGAACGTCCCCAGGTCGCCCATTCCGGCCGCCGAAAGCAGGGCGTCCCCAATGGCGTGGGCGACCGCGTCTCCGTCGGAATGCCCCGCCAGGTGGTGGTCATGGTCGATTCGGGTACAGCCCAGCCACAGGGGACCCCCGGGGACGAACGGGTGGATGTCGATGCCCAGGCCGATGCGAAACGGCAGATTCGGTGGATTCATGGGGCTCCCTGCGACGCGCATGGGTTCGCGCGGATGGCCTAGTGTAGAACGAACTGGACCGGGATGGGGCCTCCTGGTACGCTCGCCCGGCATCCTCGGCCCGGCCCAGACGCTCGGTGGCACGCGCATGACCCGGATGATCGACCCCAGGGACTTCTTCGGCCCCCGCGGGCGCATTGCGCGCGCCATGCCCGGTTACGAGGTTCGCCCCGAGCAGGAACGCATGATGGCCGCGGTCCAGTGCGCGATCGCCGCATCGGACGTGTGCCTGGTCGAGGCGGGCACCGGCGTCGGCAAGACGCTGGCCTATCTGGTGCCCGCCGTCACCTCGGGGCGCCAGACGGTGGTGGCCACCGGAACGCGTGCGTTGATGGACCAGGTGTACGGGAAGGACGTGCCGTTCCTGGCCGAGGTGCTCGAGTCGCCATTCTCGTCCGCGGTGTTGAAGGGCCGGAGCAACTACCTGTGCATCCGACGTCTGCGGGAGGCGCGCGACCAGTTGGCTCTGTTCGATGCCGGGGACCGGGACCTGCTGGGGCGCGTTCGCGCGTGGTCCCGGCGCACGGACGTCGGGGATGTGGCGGAACTGGCCGATCTGCCCGAGGGGGCCGGCGTGGTGCGCCGCGTGACGGCCTCGGCGGACGACTGCGCGGGCAGGGCCTGTCCCGACCACGCGGACTGCTTCCTGTACCGGGCCCGGGCCCGGGCGCTGAAGGCCGACCTGGTCATCACGAACCACCACCTGCTGCTGGCGGACCTGGCGATGTCCGAGGAGCCGGGCGGCACCATTCTGCCCGCCGACGCGAACCTGATCATCGACGAGGCCCACGGGCTGGAGGATGTCGCGACGGATCTGTTCGGGCGGACGGTGTCCGGCGGGTCCCTGGCGGAACTGGCGCGCGAGGCGGTGCGTCTGGCGGCATCGGCCGACCCGACCGCCGCGCGGGTGCTGAAGAAGTCGGCCGGTCGGCTGGTGGAGGGGTTCGGCAAGCTGATCGCCGCCCTGGCCCCCCGGGAAGGGCGCTTCCGGGTCGATGCCGGTCGGCTGGGGCCCGGGGCCGAGCCCGCCTGGCACGCGTTGGACGTGGACCTGGAGGCGGTCTCCCACGAGGCGGCCGAGGTTGCCCGGGACCTGGAGCGGGAGCCCGATGTCGCGATGAAGGCCCTGGGCATGCGCACGACGCTGTCGGAGGTGTTGACCGGCCAGGACACGGGGTTCGTGCGGCTGGTCGAGCGGCGGGGGCGTGCCGCCGGTTCGGTTTCGGCGCTGCCTGTGGACGTGTCCGGGACGCTGCGCGATCGCCTGTTCCTGACGGGCCGTCCCATCGTGCTGACCAGCGCGACCCTGACGGTCGATGGTTCGACGGCGTTCCTGCGGGGGCGGCTGGGCATTCCCGAGGGCGCGCCCGAGGTCATCCTGGCGTCGCCCTTCCAGTACGATCGCCAGGCGCTGGTCTTCGCGCCCGGGAACATGCCGGACCCGAACGATCCGGGGTACGCCGCGGCGTTCGTTGCCAGTGCGATGCGGATCCTGAAGGCCACGCGGGGGCGGGCCTTCCTGCTGTTCACCAGCCATGCGGCGCTGGGGCGGGCGGTCGAGACCATGCGGCCGCTGCTGGCCTACCCGGTGCTGGCCCAGGGCGAGGCGCCGCGCGACGAGCTGGTGCGACGCTTCCGGGTGACGCCGGGCGCGTGCCTGTTCGGGACGGCGACGTTCTGGGAGGGCGTCGATGTGTCGGGCGAGGCGCTGTCCTGCGTCATCATCGACCGGCTGCCGTTCGACCCGCCGGACGAGCCCGTGATCAAGGCGCGGGGCGAGGCGATCGCGGCGGCCGGCGGCAGCGCGTTCGGCGACTTCCACCTGCCCCTGGCGGTGATCCGGCTTCGGCAGGGGTTCGGTCGCCTGATTCGCAGCCGCGGGGACCGGGGCGTGGTGGCCATCCTGGACTCGAGGGCACGCACCCGCAAGTACGGCGAGGTGTTCCTGCGCAGCCTGCCGCCGGCGCCCGTCGTGGACGACCTGGACGCGGTGGACGCCTGGTGCCGGACGCACCTGAAGAGCCCGCGACGCAAGGCGCCGGCCGCTTCGTGAGGCCCGGTCGCCGGGCGCGGAACGTCGGGCTACAGCGCGAAAGTGATTCCCAGAAGTCCGGACGCGAAAACGCCCAGGCGGTTGCCGCGGGTCCTGTCCTTCGGATCGCAGACCCAGCCGGCCGGATTCGTCTTGTCGCAATTCTCCCACTTCGGGTTCTTGGCTCCGAAGGTCCAGGCCGGGCCCACGTCCGCCGTCAGGAAGATCGTGATCTTCTGGGTGACGCCCCATTCCATGCCGATGTCGGCCAGCAGGGGCAGACGGATCTCGACCCGGTAGTCGGTGTCGAACACGAACATCACCGGGAATTTGAATCCCCCGTAGATCTGGAGGTTGGGCAGGACATCGTATGCCAGGATCAGTTCCGGGAACGACACCTGGATGCCGACCAGTACGTCCGGCCGGTACGACACCATCAGCGCGGGTTGCGCCAGCAAGGCCATCTGGAAGGCGCCCCGATCGACCACGTTCAGCTTCAGCCGAGCGCCGATGGCATTGCCCAACTGGACCTTCTCGTCGGTCACGTCGCCGAAGTAGCGGAACGACAGGAAGGGCCCGACCTCGAGGTGTCGCTGCAACGGGACGTGAACGGCGATCCGGACGTCCGGAAATCCGGCGGCGACCTCCAGTGCGTAGTGGCCCGGTTCCAGTGTCCGGCCGCCCTGGGTGCTCCACGCCGACGCGCCGGCCGGCAGCAGGCAGGTCAGCAGGACCAGAACTGTCTTTGCGACGCGCATTCGGACCTCCGTCGAATCGTATGGACCCGAGGGGATTATCCTTCGCTCAGTGTCCCGGGGCCAAGTCGGCGTCGTCCGTCCCGGTCGCGTCCATGACGAACTCGCGCAGCAGCACCGAGGCATAGCAGCCCTTGGGCAGCGAGAACTCCAGCAGGATGCCGTCGGCGTGCGGGTGGACCAGGAAGTCGGCCGGGCGCACGCGAAGGGGCCGGCGCGTTCCCTCGGCCAGCGCGCCGAACACCTTGAAGGCCTCCAGGGAAAGGCCCGCGGCGTCCAGGACCCGGGCCTCGAATCGTCCCGCGTCGTCGATCGCGGTCATCATGCGGTGGCCATAGATCGGGCCGGTAAGGCGCGTCTCGCCCGAGTCCAGACGGGCCTGCTCGACGGGCACGTCCTCGGCGCGGAACAGGCCTCCGGTGGCGACCTTGCCCAGAACGTCGCCTGCCAGGACGGTCCGGTCCAGCCCCTGGGCGACCCGTTCGGCAACATATCGGTTGAACAGGGCGGACTGGATCGACGATACGACCATCCGGTATTCGAACCGCCCCAGCCGCGGCCGGCGGCCCCCTTCGACCCCGCCCATCAGGGCGAGTCCGGTGCGCAGGGTGTCCATCTGGCGGCCGAAGCGCTGGGAGCCGAACAGGTTCAGGAACCCCGTCTCGGCCAGGATCGCGGCCGTCCGTCGCGCCGCTTCCAGGTGCTCCTGGGGTGCGCCGCGCAGCAGGATGCGAAAGCGGTTTCCGGCCAGGTGGCCCGTGCGCAACTTGTTGTCGTGGCGCGCGGTCGCCAGGATTCGGACGCCCTCGACGCCGGCCAGATGGCCCAGTCGCGCCTCGCGGTCCGCCGGAACCGACAGCCACTGGCGCGTGACGGCGCGTCGATCCTTGGTGCCCGCCGAGCCCACGTCCTGGGGGGCCAGGCCCAGGGCATTGGCAACCCGCCGCAGCAGATCGCCGCCCGACCGATCGCGCTTCTCGACCCACAGGTACAGATGGTCGCCCTGACCCGACGGGGCGTAGGCCGCGATCTCCTCGACCTCGAAGTCCTCGGGCTCGGCCTTGATGCGGGCGCCGACCCGGGGGCGGTCCGGGCACGAGCGCGGCAGATCGTCCAGGTTCGCTGCGGCCAGCAGATCCTCGATGTTCATGGGGTCTCCGTTGTCAGGGCGCGGTGTCCAGGAAGCGCGCGAGGACGTCCCGCCATTCGACCAGGGAGTCGAAGAACAGGTCCGGCGCCTGCGCCTGCAGCCGGTCCGCGGGCGTCTTGCCCGAGGCGACCAGCGCGACCCGGACCCCGTTGCCGCGGGCGGCGACGGCGTCGCGTATCGAGTCGCCAATCACCAGGATCCGGACGGGACCGGCCGCCCGTTCGCGTGCGCGCCGGATGGCGTGTCCGGTCATCTGGGTCCGGTCCACGGCGTCCGATCCGAACCCGCCAAAGGCGAAGTAGCGGTTCAGGTCCCAGGGCGCCAGCTTGGCGCGCGCGCCGGGCTCGATGTTTCCGGTGCAAAGCCCCAGCAGGCAGTCGCCCCGATCCGCCAGCGCATCCAGCAGGGGACGCACGCCCGGCAGAACGGCATCGGGCGGCAGGTCGTTCAGCATCGAGGGCAGCACTTCCAGGTATCGTGCCAGGAATCGCGCCAGTTCGTCGTCGTCGAGCGGCCGTCCCAGGTCCCTTCGGGCCCCGGCCTGGAGAATCTCGATGTCGGTGCAACCCGAGAACGGCACGCCGTCGAACGGGTGGGGACGAGCCAGCACGTCCGCCCAGGACTGCTCGAAGGCGCGTCGGCCGGCGCCGCCGGAATCGACCAGCGTGCCGTCCAGGTCGAACAGGAACACGCGGGTCGGTGTCATCGCGCCTTGCCCTTGGGCGCGGGCCGCTGGGGCTTGTCCAGCCGCAGCAGGCTGGCCGCGGCGGCGACGCGCACCGGTTCCTCGGGGTCCAGCAGGGCGCCGCGCAGCGACTGGGGCGTGTCTGCGGAACCGCACTGGCCCAGCGCCTGGGCCGCCTGGATCCGCACCGACGCATCGCGGTCGTTCAGCAGCGCCAGGGCGATCTCGCGGCCGGCATCGCAGGAAAGATCGCGCATCCGCGACAGCGCGGCCGCCCTGGCGTCGGCGTGACCGCTGGTCGCCGCGACGGCCTTCAGGAATTCATGCTCGCGCGTCGGCACCAGCCGCACCGCGTCGATCGCGGCCAGCCGAGCCCACGAACGCGGCGAGGCGGCCACCTGCTCCAGGAACGGCACGAATCGCTCGCCGAACCGCCGGGTCAGTCGGGTCAGGTCGTCCGGACGCAGGACCGCCAGCGCGGACTCGACGAATCCCGCGGCCTGGTCCGGGACCAGTTCCACCAGCGCGCCCAGCACCTCGCGGGCGACGTCCGGGTCGCGGTCCTGGGCCTGAAGCCGCAGCACCGTCAGGGCGTCCTCGTGGTTCGCGTTGCACAGCGCCAGGATGGCGTGGCGCTTGACCTCGGGATCGTTGTCGTACACCAGGAACGAGGCGACGCCGATGACCGCCCGGTCCCGGATCCGGGACAGGGCCCGCACGACCGCCAGGCGAACCTCGCGGTCCGGGTCGCGCAGTACGCGCTCCAGCGTTTCGACCGATTCGGCCTGGGCCCGTTCGCCGATGCCGTCGGCCGCGGCCTTGCGGACCGCCGCGTTGCCGTCGAACAGCAACTCGTGGAGGCGGGG
>JARKOL010000267.1 GCA_029975745.1 Myxococcota bacterium
CTCCAACGCCATCGTCGCGCTCCGATGCCACAGGCTCAGCAGACGATTCGAAGACTTCTGGGAACGTCGCGTGGCGAGGGCTGCCTGAGTCTGACTGAACGCTCAGCGCTCAGTCAGACTCACTTTTCAGTCGTGCGCCCCGAGGCGATTTCCACTCAGGGCTGGAGATCCGGCTGCTTGCACGGCGCCGGAGGGCGGATGACCTGCGACAGGACGCGCGCCATGTCATCGACCCGGTAGGGCTTGACCAGGAACCCCTGGAAACCCCAACGCGGCGGATCGGCCAGGATCGGGTCGTTCGAGTAGCCGCTGGACACCACGGCGCGCACGTTCGGATCGACCTGGCGCAGCCTTTCCAGAACCTCCTGTCCGCCGATGCCGCCCGGAATGGTCAGATCCAGGATCACCGCATCGAACGGGTGGCCGGCGACCCTGGCATCGGTGTATCGGTGAATGGCCTCGGCGCCGTCCCGGCAGACTTCCGTGGTGTATCCCAGGTGGCCCAGCATCGCCTGGCCGACCTCGCGGATCAGCGCCTCGTCGTCCATCAGCAGGATGTGTCCCTGGCCCTGTTGGATCACCTGGCCGCTGGCGGCATGGACCTCCAGCGTGCGTCCGGTGGCCGGCAGCCACACGACCAGCCGGGTGCCGACCCCCAGCGAGGATTCGGCGACGATTCGACCGTCGTGGTTGTGGACGATGCTGTAGGAAACCGAAAGTCCCAGGCCGCTGCCCCGCTTCTTGGTGGTGAAATAGGGGTCGAAGATGCGCGCCAGGTGCTGCGGCGCGATGCCGGTGCCGGTGTCGCGGACCTCGATGCGGACGAACTGACCCGGGGGCAGGCCGTACGCGTTCGACGTCGGCAGGATCTCGTTGCGCGCCTGCACCGTGACCGTCCCGCCTTCGGGCATCGCCTCGTCGGCGTTCATCGCCAGGTTCTGAAGCACCTGGCCGATCTGGCCCGGGTCCGCCTCGACGCACCACAGGTCGTCCGCGATGTCGAAGGCGCACCGCGAGTGCGCGCCGGACAGCGCGAAGGACACCGCGTCCCGAATGACGGTCGCCAGGCAGGTGGGGCGACGGATGGGCGCGCCGCCCTTGGCGAACGTCAGCAGTTGCTGGGTCAGTTCCCTGGCGCGAGCCAGCGCCTTTTCGGCATCGGACAGGCGGTCCTGGACCTTGGCGGACGGGTCGATCGTCGCCCGGACCAGCGACACGTTGCCCAGCACGCCGGTCAGGATGTTGTTGAAGTCGTGCGCGATTCCGCCCGCCAGCACCCCCAGCGACTCCAGCTTCTGGGCGCGGGTCGCCTCCTCCTCCATGCGGCGGGTCTCGGTCTGGTCCCGGAACACCAGGACGACGCCCATGATCCGGCTGCTGGTGTCCCGGATGGGCGCGCCGCTGTCGGCGATGATCCGCTCGGTGCCGTCGCGCGCAATCAGCGCGGTGTGGTTGGCCAGTCCGACGATCTGGCCCGTGCGCAGCACCTTGTCCACCGGGTTTTCGCACAACTCGCGGGTCTGCTCGTTGATGATGTGGAACACCTCGGCCAGCGGGCGGCCGATCGCGTCCTGGGTCTTCCAGGCGGTCAGGCGCTCGGCGACCCGGTTGAGCAGCGTGACGCGTCCCTGGGCGTCGGTCGCGATCACGCCGTCGCCGATGCTGGCGAGGGTGACCGACAGACGTTCCTTTTCCGAGGCCAGCGCCTCCTGGGCACGCACCCGATCGGTGATCTCGCGGATGACCGCCAGCACCTCGTCCGGGGCGGCAGGGGCGATGCGTGCCTCGAAGTGGCGGACCTCCGGTCCGAAGTCCAGCGCGTACTCGAAGACCTCGGTGGACGAGCGGGCCAGCGCATCGGCCATGGCGCGTCGCGTACGGGCGGCCACCTGGGGCGGCATCACCGCTTCGACCGGGGCCCCCAGGAACCGCGAGGGCTCGAACGCCAGATCCTCGGCCCGGCCGGCATGGTAGTCGGTGAACACGCCGTCGATGCGGATCCGGAACAGCAGGTCGGGCAGGGCGGCCAGGATGGTGCGGTAGCGGGCCTCGCTGGCGGCCAGGGCCTCTTCGTGCTGCTTGCGTTCCGTGATGTCGCGGACGACCGCCTCGACGAATCGCCGGTTGGTGACGGGGTCGTCCAGGATGAACGCGTCCAGCAGCACGAACCGTTCCGCGCCCTTGAGCGTCCGGAACCGGTACTCCAGGTCGTGGATTTCGCCACGCTCCGTCACCAGGTCCCGGACGCGGCGCTCGGGCTCGACGTAGCCGATGAGTTCGCGCATGGGGCGGCCGACGACCTGCTCGGGCGTCAGGTCCAGGTCCAGGATCCGCGTGAATCCCGCGTTGGCGAACTGGACAAGACCGTCCTCCCAGTCGTAGCGGTACACGCCGTCGTTCGTGAAGTCGAGCAGGCGCAGGTAGATGTTCTTCATGCGTTCTCCGGACGTTGCCGCTTCGCCAGACCGGGGTCACCCTGGATGGCAACGATTACAGCCGAGTCCCGGCAGGCTGTCAAATTCCGCGGGTGGTCCCAGGTCCACCGTCCTCGCCGCGATCCGGACGGCGGTCCAGGCAGGTTCCCACGGGAGATCGTCCGGGTCCCGGGACGCGGGGCATTCCGTGGGTGTTTCCCGGATTCGCCAGGGAATCGTCGGATTCGGGATTGACGCAGTGCGTTATCCCTGCCACCGTCCGCGCGTTGGCGCTGTGGCAGGGGAAAGGCCCGGCCAGGCGCCCCGACGCCGCCTGTGGCGCGGGGACGCGAGCGCGTTGCGAAGGAGAGTTCCATGAATGCCAAGCCATCGAAGCTGCCGAAGTTCTTCCAGGACTGCGTCGTGGCGCCCGAGGAGGGGCTGCGAAAGGCCGTCCGGAGCAACACCCAGATCCTGACCGGCTTCGCGACTTCCGAGCCGGTGACCTTCTTCACGCACGTCTGGGACTTCATGCGGAAGGAGAAGATCCACGACGTCCGGATTCGCAGCGCCCTGGTCCTGACCCCCTACAAGCTGTTCCTGGGGAGCGCGCTGAAGAGCAAGGGCCTGCTGCCGGGCGTCGCCGACGGTCTGAGCCTGTCGCTGCTGGCGTCGTGGGCGCGGGCGATCAACGCGGCGACCCGCAAGGTCGAGAGCCTGGAGTCGCTGATTCGCCATTACGAGCGGCTGAAGCGGCGCAACATCACCTTCACGTCCGGCTTCATGTCGCCGGTCTTGAACGCGGTCATCCCCGATACGCCGGTGACGCGCGTGATGCACCCCGACTACATCGGCCGGAACACGTCCCGCCTGGGACTGTGCGACATGCAGTTCCTCCACTTCGTGGATGCGGCCGACGCGATGGGATTCGACCCGGACGGCAACGTGCGCGGCGATACGTTCGTTGCGGTGATGACCCCGCCGGACGCGGACGGCCTGATGAGCCACGGTCCCTCCGCCGCATGCAACGGCGAGATCCTGGAGCACATCCTGGACCACCGGGACGCCGACGTGCTGCTGTACGTGAATCCGAACTACCCGTTCACCCGCGGCCTGCCGGATGCCCCGAACACGACGCACATCGACCGCTTCAAGGCGCTGGCCGAGGCCGGACGGCTGCACGTGGTGATGGACGACGGCCCGGTGCCCGCGATCCCGGCCAGCCGCTTCGACAAGCCGCAGCGCAGCGAACTGACGATCGCCGAACACGTCGTCAACCACATCGAGTCCACGGGGGAACGGACCCGGGGGCGCGCGCTGCAGGTCGGCTTCGGCGGAACGGGCGTGCTGGCGGTGCGAAAACTGAAGGAATCGTCCTGGAGCGGCCGCTGCTATACCGAGATGCTCGAGCCGTTCATGCTGGACATGTTCGAGTCGGGCAAGATCGCCGGTTCCCACATCGTCGAGCGGGACGGGCGGCGCACCCTGCTGGACGGGAAGATCGTCTGCACGTTCGCCCTGGGGACGCAGGGGAGCGACTTCTACCAGCGCATCGACAACAACCCGGCGATTCTGCTGGCGCCGTCGTCGCGCGTCGTGATTCCCGAGGCGTTCTTCTACGGCATGGGCATCAACAACGCGCTGGCGATCGACTTCAACGGTCACGTCAACACGTCGGCACGGGACAAGAACCACTACTCCGGCGTCGGCGGCGGTGCGGCCATCGTTCGCGGTCTGGCGCGCGGCGGCATCTCGTACCTGTGCATGAAATCGACGCATACGACACCCGAGGGCGAACTGCGTTCGTCGATCTTCCCGTTCATGCCGAAGGGCACGCCGGTCTGCTACACGGGCCCCGACATGTGCGGCGGTCGCGAGGGGGCGCGTTCGTATCTGGTCACGGAACACGGCATCGCCGAACTGTCCGGCAAGAGCCAGGCGGAACTGATTCGCGCCCTGGTTTCGGTTGCCGATCCCCGCTTCCAGACGTTCCTGAAGCGCGCGGCATGGCGCGAGTATCGCGTCCGCGTCTGACCCCAAAACTCCAAAAAAGCCTTGCCCCGAGCCGTCATCGAGCCTACGCTTGGCGCAAGCACGCTTCGGGCGGGGGCCTGGCGGCCGCGGCCGGTGCGGACCACACTCGCGAACGGGGGCATCCATGAGGCGCATGGGCTGGGGACTGGCAGTTGCGATGGCGTTGGCGATCGTCGCGAGCGGCGGCGGGGGCGGCGGGGGAACGGACACCGGCGGAACGGACACGATCACGCCGCAGGATCCGGGCGTCCAGACCGACACCGGGACCGACGAGGGGCGCCCCGACACGGTCGAGACGGACCCGGGAACCGACGTCGGTCCCCAGTGTACGTGCGATACGACGGACGCGTGCTGTGACGGTTGCCAGCCGATCAACGAAGGCGGCGCGTGCGGCGAGACCGGCAACTGCCTGGTCGCGGGAAGCTGCCAGGCCGGCGTCTGCGTCGGGGGCGGCCCGCTGGTGTGCGAGGCCCCCGGCCCGTGCCAGGAACCGGGCGTGTGCGACCCGGAAACGGGGGAGTGCGACTACGCCGACCGTCCGGACCAGGCGCCCTGCGTGGCGATCGAGGGCCTGGACGGCAGCGGCCTGTGCCTGGCCGGTGTCTGCTACGGCTTCGGGCGTTGTGATCAGCGGACCTATGACCAGCCGGTCGGCTATGCCTGCAACTTCGACGCGGAGTGCGAGGTGGGCTGGTGCCAGGATGCCGGGGACAACTGGTCGGCCTTCTGCACGCGCCGCTGCGGCGTCGGGCTGGAGGCTTGCCCCGAGGGCACGGCCTGCGTGACCGACGGCGACGGCACGACGAATCACCACTGCCGCCCGCTGAACAAGGACATGACGCTGCCCGGCGACGGCACGATGCCGACGTTCGCGGTGTGCAACCGGAACGAGGACTGCGAGGGCGGCCTGTGCCTGTCCAGCGGAGGCAAGCGCTTCTGCACCAAGGACTGCGAGGTGGACGGTCGGGGCAGCAACGCGGCGTGCGGCGGTTGCGGCGAGTGCCGGGACAACGGCGACGAACTGCGGTTCGATTTCAAGTTCTACTGCATGCCCCAAGGCAGCAATGCCATCGGCGAGCCGTGCGGCATGAGCGCGGACTGCAAGATCGCGTTCTGCCAGGGCTGGCTGTGTTCGGGGCAGTGCATCGACCTGGGCGAGGGCGTCAGTTCCTGTCCCGGCGACATGCAGTGCGTGACCGGCCTGTTCAGCGACCCGAACCTGTACGTTTGCGTGCCCGGCGAGCAGGCCAACCGCGAACTGGGCCAGACCTGCGCCGGCGACTGGTCCTGCGAGGAGGGCGCCTGTCGCGAGTACAAGGGCGCCAGCATCTGCATGCTGCCCTGCGACACCGAGACGCCGTGTCCCGAGGACGCGACCTGCCGGTCGATCAACTACCAGGACATCTGCGTGCCGAACGACCAGAACGGCGTCGTGACGCTGGGCGAGGCGTGCTCCTTCGGGTTCGAGTGCGCCGATGGGGCGGCGTGCTACCGCGGCGCCTGCCTGTTCGGCTGCAACGAGGACGAGGACTGCACGGTCGGGACCTGCTTCCTGGACGCGATGTTCCGGGCGGCCTACTGCGCGCCGGCATGCGAGCAGGACGCCGACTGCCCGTCGCGCATGTTCTGCGCGGACGGCGCCTGCATCATGAGCACCTCGGCAGGCACGTACCTGTTCGGCTTCTGCCGCACCGATCGGGACTGCGAGACCGGGGTGTGCCTGGGCGGGACATGCACGGACTCCTGCGCCGAGGAGGCTCCCTGCGAGGGCTCGCTGGCGCCCGAGTGGGCCGCGGTGAACCTGTGCCAGCCGTGCAATCCCTGGAACATCGGCCTGGATTGCAACGGGGGCACGTGGGGCTTCAACGAGTGCATCCAGACGGGCAGCAACACCGGATTCTGCGCGCCCGAGTGCGGCATGCGCGGCGCGGGCATCTGCCCGGTCGGCACCCGCTGCTACAACATCGACGGATACACGCAGGCGTGCGTGCCGCTGACCGGGTCGTGCGACATCACCTCGGCCTGTGACGGTACCGGCACGTGCGTTCGTCCGGTCGGCGAGGGCATGCCCTGCACCGACGATGTCCAGTGCGCGGGGGGGCGCTGCGCGGACGGGCGTTGCCTGGCCATGACCTGCACCATCGACGCGGATTGCGGCTGCGCGCTGCTGTCGTGCGACAACGGCCGGTGCGGGTTGGCGGCGGGCGCCGGCGTGATCGAGGTCGAGCCCAATGACGACCTGGAGACGGCCCAGATCCTCGGCGGCGGGCGCTCCACGGTCATCGCCAGCCTGATGGCCACCGGATCCCGGGCGGACATCGACCTGTACAAGGTCCACCTGGAGGCGGGGCAGGCGCTGGACGTGATCACCGAGCCGTTCTGCGGCCAGGACGCGGACACGTTCCTGCGCCTGGTGGCCGCCGACGGCACGCCGCTGCCCGGGTGGGAAAACGACGACATCGATCCGAACGGATGGTTCTTCAGCTGGCTGAACGGATTCATCGCCGAGACCGCGATGGACATCTACATCGAGGTCGTCCAGTCGCCCTACGTCGCGGGCTTCGCGCGTTTCAACTACCTGCTGTCGGTGAACGTGTTCACCGTGGCCCAGAACAGCACCTGCGACGGCGCGCTTCCGATCCAGGAGGGGTCCGAGGTCTTCGATCTGGCGACGGCGATCAACTCGTATCTGGTGGGGTCCTGCACCGGCGGCTACGCGGCGCCCGGCAAGGATCTGGCATTCCGCCTGACGGTGCCCGCGATGTCCTCGGTCCAGGTGACCATCGACGCGCCGTTCGATTCCCAGTTGATGCTGATCCAGGACTGCGGGGACGCCAACGGGACGTGCCTGACCGGGGCCGACGACCTGTGGGAACCCGGAATCGAGACGCTGTTGTGGGCCAACCCGACCGAGATGCCGGTGGAATTGTTCCTGGTGGTGGACAGCTTCTACATGGGTGGCGACGCGCTGTTCGAACTGACGGTGGCATTCGCGCCGGCCGAGCCGCCGGATTGGGACATCGTCGATGGCGCCATCGAGATCCTGCTGGACACCCCGATGCCGCTGACGCTCCTGGGGGCCGCGAACGACTACGACGCCGGCACCTGGGGCTGCACGATCACGGCGGCGATGCCCGGACCGGACATCATTCTGTACACGCACTTCGCCCCCGGCGAGTTCGGGCTGTTCCGGGTCCAGGACCTGGTCGGCAAGGTGCCGTTCCTGTACCTGGTGACCGACCCGGGCAGCGGCGCGCCGTCCCAGTGCCTGGCATCGGGGCGCGGCATCGTCCAGTGGCAGGCGGGCGACGAGGCCGTAACGGTGTTCCTGGTGATTGATCAGGCGGGGGCGCACGACTACGCGAACTTCAGCCTGTACGCCCAGCGCGGGCCGGTCGGCGACTGCTTCGGACCGTGCGATCCGTCCACCTGGAAATGGTCTTGCGTGGACGGCACGACGGCGGACCTGTGCCTGTGCGACCAGGATGCCAGGGCGCTGGTCCCCTTCGACTGCGACGGCTACTGCCAGGGCACCGGCGCGATGTCGGGCGTCTGCCACACGTTCACGACGCCGGGCTACGAGCGTGATTCCTGCATGTGCGACTACGACTGCGCGCTGCCCAACGACCACTGCGACAAGGGCTACTACACGAACTGCTCGTGCGGTGCGGCCGACCCCTGCGGGTGGAAGGACGACAGCTACTGCAACGAGTTCTGCGAGATCGAGTATCCCGCCGACTTCTTCGATGACACGCTGGACTGCACGCCCGCGACCTGACCCCGCCTTGCTCGCCGAATCACCGTGCAGGGGGCTGGCCGGCGATCGGCGGCGCGTCCGCCCCCGGGAATCGCCCCTGGAAGGCGGTGACGATGATCCGGGCGCAGGTTTCCACCGGCAGTCGCCCCGTGTCCAGCACCAGGTCGTACTGCGTCGGGTCCTCCAGGCTGCGTCCGAAGCCGCGACGGCAGAACGCCTCGCGCGCGCGGTCCACCTCGTGGACCCGGGCCTCGGCGGCGTCGGTCGGGATGTGACGATGCGCAGCGACGCGTTCGACGCGAACCCCCAGCGGGGCGACGACGCGAACCGACAGGGTGCGGGCCGGATCCAGCAACAGGTGGGCGCAGCGACCGACGATCACGCCCCGGCCATGATGACCGGCCGTCAGGACGACGCGCGCCAGCGTGGCCAGGTAGTCGTGGTGGGCCAGGCGGCCCGCGCCGAAGAGGTCCGCGACCCAGTTCGAGATCGCATCCTGCAGACGCT
>JARKOL010000190.1 GCA_029975745.1 Myxococcota bacterium
AAAGACGCCCCTCCAGGAATCGGGTTGCATCGAAGTCGTGACCGGCTTCGTCCAGCAGCGAGACGTCCTCCCGCAACCGCTGAAGGACCGAGGGGCCGACCCGGGACGCCAGCGCATCCCCCAGCCCTTCGACCGCCTGCATCGGCACGGGCTGGTCCGTCTTGCCTGGCTCGAACAGCAGCGCACGGCGCGACCCCAGATCGAACACCCCCGCGAACTCGGGTCCCGAACCGATAGGCCAGTTCGCGGGGCTGCACGGCAGGTCAAGCAGCCGCTCGACCTCGTCCACCAGCTCCAGGGGGTCCCGCCCGAACCGGTCCATCTTGTTGATGAATGTGGCAATCGGGATCCCGCGCTGGCGACACACGTGGAACAGCCGTTGCGTCTGGGCCTCGACGCCCTTGGCCGAGTCGATCAGCAGGATGGCGGCGTCCACGGCCGACAGGGTGCGGTAGGTGTCCTCGCTGAAGTCGTTGTGACCCGGGGTATCCAGCAGGTTGACGCAGCGTCCCTGGTACTCGAACTGCAGCACGCTGGTCGAAATGGAAATCCCGCGCTGACGCTCGATCTCCATCCAGTCCGAGGCGGTCTTTCGCGCGCCGCCCCGCTGCTTGACCGCTCCGGCAAGGTGGATCGCGCCGCCATACATCAGCAGCTTTTCGGTCAGCGTGGTCTTGCCGGCATCAGGGTGCGAGATGATGGCGAAGGTGCGACGTCTTTCGGTCTCGCGGTGCCAGGGGCTTCTGCTCATGATCGGGTACTCCGGGTGCGTCCAGGCGTCTGTCCTGCGTCCAATCGCGGCTGGGCTGACGGGATCACGGTGGCGTGTTCGTCATGGGCGCGCTTTTACCGGATTCACCCATCATGGTCAAGGGGCGACTCAATCGACCACAATTGCCCTTGCAACATCCGGCGGAGCGCAGGATGATGCGGCATCCCTCGCAGCGCATCGGCCGATGTTCGTGTTCTGCGTCTGTCAGTTCGGCTCCGAACGGCTCCTCAAGGCCGAGGTTGCCCGGACCTGGCCCGCATGGCGCCTGGCGTTCTCGCGACCTGGCTACGTGACCTTCAAGACCGACCTGACCGACCGGTCGCGCGCGCTTGCCCTGGAGTGGAATCCGGTATTCGCCCGACGCTTCGGGTTATCCCTGGGACCCACCAAGGACGACCGCCTTCCCGCGCCCCAGGTGCGGGGCACCCTTCGACTGCTACAGATGCACGCCCAGGGCCAGGCGCTTCGCCTGCACGTATTCCCCATGGGACTGCCCCACGAAGGGGGATTTCCTTGCCCACACTGCCTTGCCGTCCACGACCGGATCGCGGCCCAGGCCCAGGCCTCCGGCGTCTCCCTGCTGGCGCAACCGGAACCGCAGGACGGCGACCTGGTGGCCGACGTTGCCTGCGCCGATGACGGTCCCTGGTGGGTTGGCTTGCACCGTCATCACGCGCGCGTCAGTCCGTGGCCGGGCGCGAATCTTCCCCTGGCGCTGCCGCCGGACGCCCCCTCGCGTGCCTGGCTGATCCTCGAGGAGGGGGTGCGCTGGTCGGGTCTGCCCCTGACCTCGGGCCAGACTGCCCTGGAGGTGGGCTGCGCGCCGGGCGGCGCCTCGATGGCCCTGCTCCAGCGAGGCATCGATGTCATCGGAGTGGACCCGGGCGAGATCGACCCCCGCGTCCTGGCCTTCGACCGAGGATACGCGCGATTCACCTGGCTTCGGCGTCGCATGCAGGATCTGACGCGCCACGACCTGCCCCGACCGATCGACTGGCTGCTGTTCGACGTCAACGCCGGCTCCAATGTGGTCCTGCCCTACGTCGAGCGCCTGCTATCCTGGGCTCGCGCCCGCCTCCACGGCCTGCTCTGGACCGTCAAGTTGAACTCGGACGGCGCGGCCGATCGCCTGCCCAGACTGATCGAACAGGTGCGGGCCACGGGATTGGTGGACGTGCGCTGCGCGCAACTGTCCTGCCACCACCGCGAGGTATTGATTTGCGGACAGTTCCCCGGACGGCCAGGCCGGTGAATCGCCCCGCGGCCGCATCGAAAACCAGGGACGCAGGCTAATCGGGGTTGTACAGGATCGGGTCGGGAACCGTGCCGCCGTCCGAAAGGCCACCCAGCAGCATCACCCGACGCGTCGAGTCGAACACGCCCAGCGCCCCGGCACGCGCCACGTCAAGACCAGGCGTCTTGTCCGCGAAGACCCGCGGCACGCGCCCGCAACGCTCGACCGGCGGCTCCCCCTCCTGCCAGCATTCCTTGTTCACGACCAGCACGTCGGTCGCCAGGACGGCACCCGACGCCCCGTAGCCGCCCGCCACCAGGATGGACGCGTTGTCCATCAGGACCGCCGAAGCCGCGCCCCGGGCAACCCCCAGGAACATGCCGGTCTCGCCCTGGAAGGAGCGGGTTCCGTTCCAGAAGATCTCGACCCGATTGGAGGGATCGGCAAGCCCTCCGCCCTGGAAGCCGCCGATGACGTACACCAGCCCCAGCGACGGAACAAAGACCGACGAATGCAGCGTCCGCCCACCCGTCGGCAGGACCGCCTCCAGGTCCGGATCGGCCGTCACGGCGAAGCGGTCCGTTTCCACCCGGAACGCCTCGACATCCGCAATCGTGCCGCCGGCGTTCTCGCCGCCAATCACCAGATAGGCCGCGCCTCCGCTGGCCCCGCCGTAGCCGTCCACCAGCGTCATCGTATGGTTGTAGCGAACCTGTCCTGTCTGGCCGTCGGTGCTGCCCATCAGCGGCCCGGCCCCGATGGTGCCCGTGCCGGCCTTGTACAGATGCCAGGTGCCCCCCACGATGCCCGGGTCCGCGAGTCCCCCAAGAATCAGGATCACCCCCTGGTCGGGATAGACCAGATGGGCCGTGAACAGCGCGCGACCGCCGCCGGCCAGCCCGTCAGCCACCGGCTCGAACCGATCCCGGAGCGGGTCGAACATCTCGATGTTGGCGGACGGCTTGATGGACCCGGTCTCCCTGGTCAGGCCGCCGATGATCAGAACCTTCCCGTCCTTCTTGTTCGGCCCGCCCAGCTTGACGGCCTGGTGGAAGGCGCGCCCCACGGCCAAGCCTCCCTTGGTCTTACTGAACTTGCCCGTGCGGGGATCGAAGATCTCGGCGTCGTCGAACACCCGATCGATGTCGGCGGGCATGTACCACGTGTCCGCCTCGGCCTTCTTGCGCGCGCCGCCCACGATCAGCAGGCGACCGTCGTCCAGCGGCGTCACGGTGGCGCCGACGCGCTCCTTGTTGATCATGGCCGAAACCTGGAAGGTCATGCCGTCATCGGCCAGGCTCCAGGGCGGCACCATCGCGTTGCGCGGAGCGACGAAGACGCTGCGGACCGACTTGTCCCCCTTCAGCAGGGTCGTCGGCACGGAACGCCCGCGGGACAGGATGTCGCCGGCGACGTTCTCGTCGCATCGCAGCGAGCACAGTTCGACCGTGACCTGACGATCGTACCCCTCGGGGAACACCGGCAACTCGCCATCATCGCGCTGCAGGAAGTCGTACGCCAGCGACTTGGACTCCATCCCGGGTCCCTCGACGGTCAGACGCACGATCCGCGCCGCCGCCGTCGGGTCCGTCGAGGCGTCGCCCATCACCTTCTGGGCCTGAACGGGAACCATCCGAATCTCGATCGCGGACGTCGCGGCCCCGTCATCCGAATCGCAACCGGCGACCACCGCGACCAAACCGATCAGCGCAAGCCATTTCATTCTGTCCGACATCGCCCCCTCCTAACGCCACTTGGCCTGGCCCTTGAGGTTCGCGGGCCCATCGGAATCCTTCGACAACAGCACCCCGGCGGCAGTCGCGCCGCCCACGACGACCACGCCGACCACGGTCCAAAGCCACCACTGCTTGTAGATCGGCTTGGATCGCGTCGGCGTGTCCAGCATCTCCATCGGGAAATCGTCGGGCAGTTCGTCGAACCCGCCCGACGGCGCCGCCTCACGCAACGGCAGGACGACGGGCTGCTCGTACGGGACGTACGCGGGTGCGGCCTGGGCGACGACCGGCTGCGGCGCGGGGGCCGGCTGCGCCACCGGCGTTGCCACCGGAGCGGGGGCAGGTGCGGCGACCGGCTTGGGGGGCGGCGCAGGACGCGCCGCGGTGCGCGCATAGATGTCGGGTTTCGCCACGACGGGCCGATCGGCGGGGAACTCGGCGATCGCACGGGCCACCTTCGATTCCTGTTCCAGCAGCGTGACCTGAAGATTCGCCAACTCGTTGTCGATCATGGCGGGATCCATCGCCACGACCCGGCCAACCCGGGCATCGAACAGGAACAACCCCAGGTGGTAGGTGCTGTCGGCACGACCGACGTACCCCAGCAACACGAAGTCCGCCAGGTTCCGGCGCGCCTCGTCCCGAGCCAGCGTCAGGAACTCGGGCCGGTGGAACTCGCCGTTCCGGGCATACCAGTCCAGCGTGCGCGCCACCGGGGCAGCCGACGTCGATACCGGGGCCGCGGCAACGGCCGCCCCGCCCCGCGGCTTGGCCGCGAGCTTGGTGGAAGCCGTCTTCTGGAAGTTGATCTTGCGCGCCGCGGGCACCAGCGATGCCCCGGCCACGCGAATGAAGTGCTGGCCACGAGGAAGGTCGGTCACCTCGGCCGTGCCGCGCCCGATCAGCCGACCATTCAGATAGATGTCGGCGGTCGCGGGGTCGGCGGCAATGGTCAACGTGCCGGCCGGCCGGATGCGCGCCTTGCCGCCCTCGATGGCGGAGGCGGCACGCGCACCGAACACCGCGCCGTCGGCGGCGAAACCGGGTGCGACGGCCAGCAACTGCTGGATTGCCGGCCCGGACTCCTCCGAGAACCCGCCGTTGACGAACGACGCGGCAATCCACGCCAGGACGTCCACGTAGGACTCGAAGTCATCCAGTTCGGCCATCCGCTTTTCGTACAGCCCCTTCGCCGTCATCAGGGTCGTCAAGGCACGCTCGTGACGCCCGGCGCGCGCATGTTCAATGCCCATCGCCGCGGTCTTGTCGGCCTTGACCAGTTCCGGATGGGGCCCCGTGGGCTCGGCGGACGTCGGCGCAGCCTGCGGTGCGGGCGAGGCGACCTCCACCGGCGCCTCGCTGGCGGCCTCGGGTTCGACGGCCAGCAGGTTCAGGCGAATCCCGGGCTCGATCCCCAGCAACGCGGCCAGCATCTCCTGGCTCTTTGCCTGGACCATCTCGGGCACACCCGGCCCGCGCTGGATGGGAACCATCCGCACGGTCGATTTCTGTCCGGCCGACTGCGCGCCGGCCACGACGGGAAGCCCCAAGGACGATGACACGAACGTCAGCAGTGCGGCGGGAACGATCGCCCCTCGCCCCTTCAGCAGGCGGACCAGCATCTTGATGCCCCTCCCTTCAGGAACACGCCGAATTCCCGAACATTCGAATCGCTACCACGAACACCGGTACGGCGCGGCAAACCTTACCATTCGGCGGATGAACTCGTCAACGCCAAAGCACCTCCCGTCCGATGGCGACCCGACTCGGAAAAACCGCCGCTGCGACGCCGAAATTCCGCTTGACAACCGGGCGAATTCGGCTAAAGTGTGCCTCGCTTTGGGCGCTAGGCGCGTAGCTCAG
>JARKOL010000204.1 GCA_029975745.1 Myxococcota bacterium
CGACCGTCAGGGTCGAAAACGACGACGTGCGCTTCTTCAATGCCTCCAGGTTGATCACGGACGGCGAATCGGTGGGCAGCAACTCGATCAGGTCGCTGCGCAGGCCCAGCCGCGATGCGACGGCGCCGAACACCCCCAGGATCAACGCGGCGGCAATCAGGATCCTGCCGGTGCGATGCAGGCTCAGGTGGACCCATCGGTCCAGCAGACGTTCGATCCGTTCGTTCATCTCCAGTGGCTCCGCTGCTGAGGGCCCCCCTGTCCCCGGGGCGCGTGTCGGTCGGCCGCGGCCGGACCGCGGACGAGTATATCGGGCATCCACTGAAAGCCAAAGGCTTGTCTGGATTCGAAAAACGCAAAAACGTCAGGGCAGAGGGATGAATGCGTCGGCCGTCAGCCCGAATCCGGCCAGAGCCGTGAAGCGCTTGGGGTTGTTGGTCAGCACGCGCAGCCGGGTCAGGTTGAGTTCGCGCAGGATCTGGGCGCCGATGCCGAAGTCGCGGAACGTCATCCGGGATTCCAGGCCGACCGCCCGGTCCACCTGGCTGGCGGGATCGACGTCGTCCGCAACGCGCCCCAGCGACGACAGCAGGTCCGCGCCCGTTTCCTCGCGATTCAGGTACAGGAACACGCCCCGGCCGGCCTGGGCGATCAGGGCCAGGGCTTCCTCGACGTCGGCGCGGCCGCGCCCCTCCCGGAACTGGAAGGTGTCGCCGGGGAAGTTCGCCCGGTGGACGCGGACCAGCACGGGGGCGTCCCCGGACACATCCCCCAGCACCAGGGCCAGGTGTGTCCGATCGTCCAGCGTCGAGGCGAACGCCCGCACCTGGAAGTCCCCGAAGTCGGTCGGCAGGTCGGCGACGGCGACCTCGTGGACCAGTTTTTCGGTTCGCAGGCGATAGGCGACCAGGTCCGCGACCGTGCAGACGGGCATCCCCATGCGCTCGCCGAAGGTTTCCAGTTCGGCCAGGCGCATCATCGTGCCGTCTTCGCGAAGCACTTCGCAGATCACGCCGGCCGGCGGCAGGCCCGCCAGGCGCGCCAGATCGACCGAGCCCTCGGTCTGGCCGGTGCGCGACAGCACGCCGCCGGCCACGGCCCGCAGTGGAAACACCGAACCGGGCGTGACGAAGTCCGCGGGGCCCGAGGTCGGATCGACCGCCTTGCGGATGGTGGTGGCACGGTCGCGGGACGAGATTCCCGTGGTGACCCCTTCGCGGGCGTCGATGCTGATGGTGAAGGCGGTCGCGAAGGGCGCCGTGTTGCGGGCGACCATCTGTTCCAGACCCAGCCGATCGCACATGTCGGGTGCCATTGCCAGGCAGATCAGGCCCCGGGCCTGACGCGCCATGACCGTCAACTGCGCGGGGGTGACGGTCGCGGCGGCCGCGACGATGTCGCCCTCGTTCTCGCGGTCCTCGTCATCGACCAGAATCACCATCCCGCCTTCGCGGAAGGTCTGCAGGGCCTGTTCGATCGTCGCAATCATGCTTCGTCCTTTCACCGGCGATGCCGGCCGGGGGCGCGGCTCATCCGTCGCCCGACTTCCCGGGAACCTGGGCCCGCGCGGCCGCCACCAGGTCGGTCAGCACCTGCAGGGCGTCCAGCGGCGTCATCCGATCCGGGTCCAGCGCGCCCAGGCGCAGGACCAGGGGGTCGGGGGCCTCGGCCGCGGCGGCGAACAGGTCCAACTGACCTGTGGCCGCTCGCAGCGACTCGCGACGTCCCCGGGCCAGCCGGGGGCGGCCGACGGCGTCCAGTTCCGCGGCCTCGAGATTGGCCAGCACCTCGCGGGCGCGGGCGATCACCTCGTCGGGCAGGCCGGCCAGGCGCGCGACCTGGATGCCGTAGGACTTGCTGGCCGGGCCATCGACCAGCTTGCGCAGGAACAGCACCTCGCCCCCCCACTCGCGCACCGCGACGCTGCAATTGCGGGCGCGTGGCACCGACCGGACCAGGTCGGTCAGTTCGTGGTAGTGCGTGGCGAACAGCGTCCGGCAGCCGATGCGGGCCTGGATGTGCTCGGCGACGGCCCAGGCGATGGCGACGCCGTCGAACGTCGAGGTGCCGCGGCCGATCTCGTCCAGGATGACCAGGCTGCGATCGGTTGCACGCGACAGCATTTCGGCGGCCTCGGACATCTCGACCATGAACGTACTGCGGCCCGCGGCCAGATCGTCCATCGCGCCGACCCGCGTGAAGATCGCGTCGGCCACGCCGATCCGCGCCCTGCGCGCCGGCACGAACGAGCCCATCTGGGCCAGCAGAACGATCAGGGCGACCTGGCGCATGATCGTCGATTTGCCCGACATGTTGGGGCCCGTGATGATGGTCAGGGTGCAGGATTCGCCGTCCAGGTCGAAGTCGTTGGGAACGAAGGTGCCCCGGGGCAGGGCGTCCTCGACAATCGGGTGGCGCCCGTCCGTGATCGACAATCCGCGGTCGGCGGCCATCTGCGGCCGGCACCAGTCGTGGCGCTGGGCCAGGTCGGCCAGGCAGGCGGGCACGTCGATGGCGGCCAGGGCGTCGGCCAGCCCCTGGACCTGGACGCGGGCCGCCAGCACCCGCTGGCGCCAGTCGTCGAAAGTCTGCTGCTGGATGGCCATCGAGCGTTCATCGGCGGTCGCGACCTGGGACTCGAGCTCGGACAATGCCGTGGTGGTGTAGCGCTCGGCGTTGGCCAGGGTCTGGCGGCGTTGGTAGTCGTCCGGAACCCGCGCGGACTGGCCGCGGCTGACCTCGATCGTGTAGCCGAAGACTCGGTTGTAGCGGACCTTCAGGGTCGGGATGCCGGTGCGTTCACGCTGTTCCGCCTCGTAGCGGGCGATATACGCGCGCCCGTTCGCGGCCATGTCCAGGGCCGCGTCCAGGTCGGGCCGCACGCCGCGTCGGACCATGCCGCCGTCGCGGGTCGTCGGCGGCGGGTCCTCGACGAACGTGTCCTGGATGCCCTGGGCCAGGTCCACCAGCGCGGGGTCCACCGCGGCAATGCCCGACAGGGCGGGCTGGTCGGACCGGGCCAGCAGGTCGCACACGGTCTGCAACGTCCGGACGCCCCGGGCGATGGCATTCAGATCCCGCGCCGAGGCGCTGCCGCCCGCAAGCCGGGTCAACAGTCGCTCCAGATCGGGCGTGCCGGTCAGCGCGGCGCGGATGCCGTCCCGCACGGTGGGTTCCAGGACCAGGGCCTGGACCCGTTCCAGTCGCGCGTCGATGGCGTTCGGATCGGTCAGGGGGGCCAGCAGCCACGTCCGCAGCAGGCGGGCGCCCATGCCCGTGCGGGTCTGGTTCAGGAATCCCAGCAGGGAAGGGCCCGAGCGGCCCCCGGCGGCCGACGCCAGCAGTTCCAGATTGCGGACGGTCGTCATGGGCAGCGTCATGGTGCTGCCGACCGCCAGGGCGGCGAAGGGGCGAACGGTCGCGACCAGGGCGGCGTGCGTGCGGCCCAGGTAGGCCATGACCGCGGTCGCCGCGGCGCGCAGGGACGGCGGGGTCGGCGGGGGCAGGACGGCCAGGGCGGCCGCATCCAGGTCCTCGGCGTCCATGTCGGCCAGGCGCAGGTCGGTGCGGATCGCTCCGGCCTCGCGCACGGCGTCGTCGATGACGTCGGCGGCATCCCCGAAGCCCCCTGCGGGGACCAGCACCTCGCGCACGACCAGGCGCCCCAGGGCCATGCGCAGGTCGTCGGCGGTGGTGACGAAGGCGCCGCGCAGGTCGCCGGTGGACGCGTCCAGGGCTGCCAGGGCGAACCCGCGACCGTCGGCCAGGACGCAGACCAGATGGTTGGCGCGGGTGGGGTCGGCAATCTCGGTGTCCAGGGCGACGCCCGGGGTGACGACGCGGACGACCTCACGCCGGACGATACCCTTGGCCTGGCGGGGGTCCTCCATCTGCTCGCAGATGGCGACCTTGCGACCGGCCTCGACCAGTCGCGACAGGTAGCCCTGGATGGCATGGTAGGGGACGCCGGCCATGGGAATGGGGTTCGGGTCGTCCTTGTTGCGCGACGTCAGCGCCAGGTCCAGCAGGGTCGCGGCCTCGACGGCATCGTCATAGAACGTTTCGTAGAAGTCCCCCATCCGGAACAGGACGATGCAGTCCGGGTGTTCGGCTTTCGCCTTCAGGTACTGCTGCATCGAGGGGGTCGGTGCGTCCGCCATGGCGTGGGGATGCTACCCCAAGCAGGGGACCGAGTAAACGGACGCGGCGCGGGTCGGGTTTTCCGGCTTCGGTTCGCGGCCATCATGGCCGCGATGTCAAGATTGACCATCCATTCGTGACCCGACGGGCATATGATCGGGGACGGGTCGCTCCCCGGGGTCGGTGAACTCCTGCCTGCCCCTCGGTCCGGACTCCATTGCTGTCGGGCGTAGCGGAGGTCTTGTCATGAAGCGGCGGGCCTGTGTGCGTTCCGGTGCGTGGTTGCTTGCGGCGGTCCTGATCCCGACCCTTCCCGGAATGTTCGGATGCCAAGGCGACGGCGACGGCGGCGGCTCGCCGTCCCACCTGACCACCGCTCCGGGCGCGGTGAACGGCCCGGCGGCCAGCGCGACGATCGGCGCGTCCGGAGGGACCCTGGCCTCGGGGGACGGGGGACTGACGATCACGGTGCCCGCGGGGGCCGTGGCCGAGGACACCGTGTTCACCGTGACGCCGGTGACCGCGCCGGCCGCCAACGCGGTGGCCACGTACCTGCTGCAGCCCGAGGGCACGGCCTTCGCGACTCCCGTGACACTGGCCTTCGATGCGTCGCGGGCGGGGGTCGCGTACCCGGGCATCGGGTTCCTGGCCGTGGCCGTACACGAATCGGCGGGGACCTGGCGTTGGCTGCAGGACCAGGTCAAGGACGCGGGGGCGAAGACCGTGTCGGTGGCCGTGTCCCATTTCTCCGAGTACTCGATGCTGTCGGGCTACCAGTTCCAGCCCATCGCGACCACGGCCGAGGTGGGGGGCGCAGCCGAGTTCCAGATCGTCGCGTGCGCGGACCCGTGGATGCTGGCGACCATCAATGGCGAGGTGCCCCAGGAATCCCCGGTGCAGCCGCCGGATCCCCGCGGGTGGGAATGCCGGCCGGTGTTCTTCGAGGGGGCGCGCGCCGATCGGTGGGCCGTCGAGGGCGTCGAGGGCGGCGATGCGACCCACGGGCGGATCCAGGCGAACGGGGACGTCGCGGGACTGTTCGAGGCCCCCGAAAAGAAGCCCGATCCGGACACCGTGTCGGTGACGGCCTGGTTTCACTATGCCGGCTTCAACAGCCTGCAGGATCTGCTGGTGGGCCGCGTGACGATCACCGACGACGACAAGTACTGGGGCGCCTTCTTGGTTTCGGCCTTCGGGCCCATGATCTGGGCCGACTGGACCGGGACAGGCGATGCGAAGTGGCGGACGGGCAGCAGTCCCTACGAGTACGTCGTCACGGGGAAGGTGAAGTCGGACCAGACGATCTTTCCGATGGGGGAGGACACCTGCACGCTGGTCGCCGCCGAGCAGCCGTTCACCTACGATTCCGGGTCGATTCGGCAGATGCAGGATGCCGCGTACGTCTTCTGGGTCATCGGCCCGCTTGGCTGGGACGCGAACTGCTGCGACTCCCAGGGCAACTGCCAGATCGTCAATGACTTCCTGACGCTGACCTGGTCTTCCGGCTGCGGGTCGGACTGGGCGCAACTGGACGCGACCGCGTTCGAGGAGCACGGCGATTTGAAGGGCAGCTACACCTTCCCGGGCGCCGGGTGCGGGGGCGGCATTCCCGGGATTCCCCACGCCACGGTCGAGTTCCTGTTCTATTCCTACTCGGGTGGTCGCTAGGGCGTTGCCACCACGGCCCTCGTGGTTCCACCGACCTTGCGGGTCTGGCCGCCGCCGCCCTCGACGTTGCGTGTGATGGTCAGTGGTTGCCCAGAACCGGAATCAACAACTTAGCGCGTTCGCCGAAACGGGGTATTCTTCGCCGACTCGGAGGTCGGGTGCCGTTCATGCGCCGGGGAGGTGTGATGCGGGCGTGCTCGCTGGGGTTCGGGTTCCTGGTGGTCCTGGTCCAGGCTGCGTGTGCCGGTGGCGGGACGGCCGATTCCGGCGGCCTTGGGGCGGATGCTCCCCTGGCCGGGGACCCGGGGGTGGACGCGCCCTCCGCGGCGCCGTGTACCGTGCTGTTCGGGCTGCCCAACGAAAAGACGGGACTGACCGACGCGCAGTGTCGCCCGGTGTGCGACTGCGAGGGACGGCGGTTCGAGCCGCCCCGCTACGACGATGCGTGGATCGCGGCCCTCGAGGCTCGCGTCCTGGTCACGCCGATGGAGGCGCCGACCGAGGATCCCTACGAACACCCGGATGCGCACGTTCCTCAAGTTGACAAGGTCTGTGGCGTGCTGCCCGACGCCGGAACGCCGGGTGGCTATCGCCTGCGCACCTACGACGATGCCGCGTCGGCCGAAGCGGACGGTGCGAAGGTCTCGCACGAGGGCGCCTGTGGCCTGTGCTCGACGCTGGCGGACCTGGTCGTGTACATGCGGCATCCGGACCTGACCGACCCGGTGCGTGCCTGCGGCATGCTGGGCATCAGCCAGGGCGACGACGCCATGATGGCCTGCCTTCGGGACCTGGGCTTCACCGAGCCGTGCGCGACGATCTGGTTCTTCAACACGAAGCACACGCAGGCGCGATGCATGAAGGATTGCATGGCGCTGTTCGACAAGCCCTACCACGACGAGAACGGCGATCTGAACGCGTGTCTGCTGTGCGACGAGGTCGAGAGCGGTCCGGTGTTCAAGTCCGTCGCCGGTCGCACTCGGCGCAACACCGGGCTGCCGTCGTCCATGTGCCGCCCCTGTCAGGAAGTGCTGGCCGTCGTCCACGAGTATCCGTAGCGGCGTCGTCGCGTTGCCTGTGCGCTTATGCGGCAGGCTGGACACCGGAAACGCCGGGCCTTGTCCCAGCCCGAGCTACTCGGTCACGATCGCGCGTCGCTGGATGCCCGCCTCCTCCCAGGCCCGCCAGGCTGCGTAGATTCGCTCGTCGCAAGGGAAGTCCCAGCAGCCCTCCCGATGAACCAGGCGCCCCCCGAAGCCCGCCTTGAAGCGATGCACGCCGGCCAGTGGATGGGGCGCGTCGGCGCGGGGAGCGGCGCCGAACATGTCGTAGTCAAGACAACCGTGGGCCTTGGCCACGCGAATCGCCGCCCACTGCATCGCGGACGAAGCCATCAGGTCCCGGTGCTCCCGGGTGGAGGCTCCGTACAGGTACGTGGCACGGGTTCGCGCGGTCGCCAGCAGCATTCCGGCCAGAAGCCGCCCGTCGTGTCGTGCCAGCAGGATCCGGGTGTGTACCGGGGATGTCGATTCCTCGGCGCGCTCAT
>JARKOL010000205.1 GCA_029975745.1 Myxococcota bacterium
GTAGGAGTTCGCGCAGTAGTAGTAGGGATCCACGTAGTCGTCGTCCACGAGGATGCAGCCGCCCAGGCCCAGGGGGACCGCCAGCCCCAGCAGCACCACAAGCACCCGACCAGACCCACGGATTTCGAAGTTCATCGCGAACCTCCCTGGCGAGACCGGGCGCTTCGACGACCCCCCTGACCCATTATTCTGGCCCTGAGGGAGCGACCTGGCACATCGCGTCCATTCCCGATTCTACCGGGAATCCCGCCGTGCCGAGTCCCGACCGTCGTTGGCCTTGCCGAACCGCCACCCCAGGCCGGCACGCACCCCGACCAGGAACGTGTCGGACGGCGCCCAGTGGCCCAGGCCCGGACCGGCCGAGACCATCATCAAGTCCCGGGCATAGCTTCCGAAGACCTCGAACATCTTCCAGAACCGAACCGAGGTCGCCAGCGACGCCAGGGTGCGGTCCGGTCGAACGAAGTCGGACGCCTTGCGGAAGCCCCGGGTGTGCAGCGCGGCGGATAGGCGCCCCCAGTCCGAGAAGGTCAGGTCCAGCCCCGCTCCGAAAGTGCTGAAGTCGCCGGCCTCGTCGAGGTCCAGCAGCGTCCACGTCGCGAGGTACGGCTCGAAGTTCAGGGACAGCCCGACCCGTACGCCCATGCGGGTGCCGCTCAATGCATCCAGGGCGCGCCATTTCGGCGAGGTCCCGAATGCGTGACGGTCCGCCATGTACGCCGCGTCGAAATAGGCCCCCACGAAGCGGGGTTCCAGCCAGCGCCACTCGCCCAGCAGGCCGAACGAGAACGACCGGAATGGCGCCGCCTGGAGCGCCAGGCCGACCTGGGCCCCGTCCGCATGCTCCAGTCGGGACCATGCCGCGTAGGGCGTGAGTTCGACCTGGCCGGTCCGGATGACCGGGTACCGCAGGTCGATTCCGCCTGCGACAATGGGCTTGCGGTCATGCACCGGCAGGCCGACCGCATTGACGTGCGACGCCGCGGCGGACGAAGGCGCCGCGAGGTCGGAGACCACCGAGAAGCCGAACTCGAGGCGCCCGGCAATCCCGTCGCCGTCCACCCAGAAGAGGGGGCGCACCGCCGCGCGCCCACCCAGCACCTGCGGGTCCAGGACCGAGTCCAGGAAGAACTCGACACCCGCGGGCTGCCAGTGCAGGGACGCGACCACCCCGGTGCGCCAGTGGTCCGGATCAAGGGTCGATTCGAAGCCGGATACCAGGGCCCCGGTGCCCAGATGCCATGCCCGGACCGGACTGACGGACACGAAGTAGTCGTCCCCGCGGCGCCCGTAGGTCAGCTCGCCCAGGATTCGGCCGTAGTCGGTACGCTCGTCCCAGTCCTGCCGCCTGAGGCCGTCCCGATCGAACCGGATCGGGGCCACGAGCGCCAGATGGACCCCCCAGCCGCCCGCCGCGACCACCCCGTCCACCGCGCCGATGCCGTGGCGGTGAACCATGCCGCCCCCGACAGCGACCAGCGCCTCGATATAGGGGGTGCGATCCTCCTGCGTGGAGGCCGTGTCCTTGGCGGACGCGGAATCCCGTTCGCGGGCCATCGAGGGCGGACCGGGCAGCCCGGCCAGAACGACGATTCCCGCCACCCGGAGCAGCAGGCGCAAGGGCGACGGTGTGGGACACGCGCTCATGGCGGAATGCTATCGCGAAAGCCGGCAGATCCAAAAGAAGCCGGACGCACGCGGGCTCAGATCGGCAGGCATTCCAGGAACTGCGGGTCGAAATAGAACGACTCGATGCATTCGCAGACGTAGTCCAGGCTCTGGGAGTGGCAAACGCCGGTCGAGTTCGGGTCCAGCAGGCACGGATTCGGATCGCAGAAGGTGTCGCAGGTCCGCGTGAGTCCGTTCCAGAAGGCGCCGAAATCGCAGGCGCAGAAGTAGGTCGGAAGGTTGTCCTGGCCCCAGTACCATGAACAGGAGTCCTCGAAGGCGAGGGGAATGGACGCGCAGGGATCGGGGTCGCAGGGATCGTCGAACCGGCAGGACCCCGTGTCGTCGTCGATCTCGTAGCCCGGAAGGCAGTCGCAGGAACCGTCGCCGGCGCTGCCGTCCAGGCAGGTCCCGAACCCTCCGCACGGCAGGTCGTCGCGGGTCGGACAGGGAGAGCACTGGGCGCCGAAGGTTCCGGGAGCACAGTCCCCGCAAGCGGCAATCCGAGCCGCGACCTGCGTCTCGCAACGGTAGTCGCCCGGGATGTCGCCCTGGTCCAGCAGGGTCATCGCCAGGTCGAACGCACCCAAACGGAAGCAGGGCAGCGAGATCCGGCACAGATGCTGGTGCCGCAATGCCTGGGCACAGGCCGTATCCAGCGACCAGTCGTTGCCGAACTGCCCCATGCACTCGCTTTCGCACAGGAACTCATTGCCTTCGAAACGGTCCTGGAAGCCGTCCGGGTCGCAGACGGAGGCCTGCCGGCACCATAGCGCGCAGAAATCGTAGAGCCCCCGGTCCGGGTCGTACCCGATTGCCGGGCTGACCCGCATCGATACCTGGGCGGTGGACTGGTTGCCCTGGCCGTCCTCGATGGTGTAGGTGAAGGTCTCGAACCCGAAGAAGCCGTCGGAAGGGGTATAGACGACCCGCGTGCCGTCGGCAACGACCTGGACGGCGCCCTGGATGTCCCCGGTGCCCACGGCCACGATGGTCGGGGGATCGTCCGGCAGGAAGTGGTCGTTCGCCAGCACCCCGATCCGGGTCGGCCCGTCGTCCTGGAGGACGTCGCAGTCGGGAGACGCGCGCCAGGTGTCCCCGACCGCGGCGAAGTCGGGGGCCAAGGGCGGCTCGACCAGCAGGGCAGGCGCAACGGCCAGGTAGAACGCCAGCGAGACGGCGTCGGGGATCGGCCGATCCTGGCCGTCCCGCGCGACCCCGCTGGCGACGTCCGCCTGCGCGGTCATCAGGGACATCGCCAGGCAGACCTCGGCCAGGTTCGCGCAGAACCGACCGTCCGCGGACTGGTCGCAAGGGCCCGTATCGACGGCCTGCTCGCACTCGGCGACCGCACCCGCCTCATCGACCCGGAACGTCGCCAACGGCACGCCCGGATCCACCCCCGCGCAGTCGCAGTACCTGCCCTGGAGGTTGACCTCGTCCACCACGCGCGACAGACGGACGTAGCCTCCGATGACCGCGTTCGTTCCCTCGGGCGCACCGGCGAAGCGCGGACTGGGAGCCGACGGGAGGCCCGAAGGCGAGGCGGCGGCGGGGGGTTCGGGAAGCACCAGTTCGATCCGGAAGCCCTCCAGCGGCAGCGAGAGGACGGTCCCGTCCGTCAGGGGCAGCTTCAGGGGCAGTTCGACGCCCGGCCCCGAACGCAGCAGGGTCCCGTCGATGGCCGCGGTGTTCACCTGGGCGACCGGGCCGTACCCGTCCGGACGGAAGCCATCGTGACGCACCTGGAGGCCCCCGTCGTCCGGCAGGCCATCCAGATCCAGGTCGCCGGTGGCCGGGTGCAACGCGACCTGGAGAGGGCCGCACGCATCGGAGGGCAGGTCGCGCAGTTCCACCAGCAGGTTGAACACGCCGGTCCGGATGAAGTCCGCAAGAATGCGATTCGTGACCTGCGTGCCCTCGGGGTACAAGCCGATGGCCCAGGCGAGCATGTTGTCCGGAACGCCGTCCCCATTCAGGTCGAAGCCCGAAGGCGAATCGCCGGCCGGCAGCGCCATCGCCACGACGCCAAGCAGATCGGACGAGAACGCGTAGTCTCCCGGCGTGACCGGTTCCACGCACCGGGTCCCGATGCACCGGCTGCCTGGGGCGCACGCATCGTCCGAGTCGCAGCCCAGATCGGGCGGACGACACTCGGGACGGATGCCGTCGAACAGTTCATCCATCGGGTCCACGAAGGTGTCGTGGGGGGTGTCGGCCGTCCCGGCGTCCGGGGCGTCGGCCTCGGTCGCATCGGGCTGGACGACCTCGCCATCCGGGCCGCCGGGATCCTCGGACGGCGTGTCCACTCCCGGATCGACCAGACCCGGATCAGGGATGCCCGGATCCGACGGTTCGACCCCGTCGGTCCCGACATCGGCCGACAGGTCCCCGGGCCCGCTTCCTCCGCCGCACGCCAGGATCCAGACGCACGAAACCACGCACAGAACCCCCAATCGCGACAAGAGCATGAGACCCTCCCAAACGCGGCGCGAGACATCGATGACGCAAGAACTGCCGCGGGAATGGTAGCACGCGAGGCCGGAGCGAGGCGAGGCGCCGAGGGCAACCCGAATCCACCAAGCCGATGACCGAGGTCGGCGAGACAAGGTCAACAGCAAGGCGACAAGCCGACTTCGCCGCAGGGGTACTTGCGGTACATCGAGCACCAGATCGGTGAAGGCAACGCGGCGGATGGCCCGGGTTCGCCGACCGAATCACTGCGAATGCGATGGAATTGGGGGGAATAGGGGGCTCTACTTGTACTCGCCGCCCTGCTTGGCAACCGACAGGGCGCCCTTGGCCAGCAGGTCCACCTTGCCCAGCAGTTCGTCCTCGCGGGCATAGGCCGGGGACTTGTGCAGGCCGGAATCCAGGCGGATGGCGTCGCAGGGGCACGCCTCCTCGCACATGCCGCAGAAGATGCACTTGATGTAGTCGATGTCGAACGACACGGGGTACTTCTCGTTGGCGTCGTCCCGCTCGCCCGCCTTGATCGTGATGCAGTCGGCCGGGCAGGCGGTCGCGCACAGGAAGCACGCGACGCAGCGGACCGAGCCGTCCTCGCGCTTCATCAGTCGGTGCTGCCCCCGGAAGCGCGGGGGGTACTCGTACCGCTCCTCGGGGTACTGGATCGTGACGACGTTCTTCCGGGTCAACAGGTTCACCCAGAAGTGCCTGCCGGACACCTTCAGCCCCCGGATGATCTCGGGGATGTAGGACTGGATCACCAGATCCGGCTCGGGACGATCGACCAGTTTCGCCATCGCGCACCTCGAATGGCCGGCATGCCGCCGGCCGCATCCTCACCCGATGATCGCCAGCACGATGGCGGTCACCAGGATGTTCGCCAGACTCAGGGGCAGCAGGATCTTCCACCCCAGGTTCATCAACTGATCGTACCGGAAACGCGGCAGCGTCCAGCGGATCAGCATCTGCAGCCAGCACAGGGCCAGCACCTTGAACACGAAGGTCGCCACCTGGGCCGCGGTGATCCAGCCTCCGGCGGTGCCCTGGGGATCGACCCAGGGGATCTGCCAGCCGCCAAAGAACACGGTGGCGGCGATGGCGGCGATCAGGACGACCTCGACGAACTCCGTCAGGAAGAACGTCGCGAACCGCATCGACGAGAACTCGACGAAGTAGCCGACGATCTCGGACTCGCCCTCGGGCAGGTCGAACGGGGCGCGCTTGTTTTCGGCCAGCGACGCCACCAGGAACAGGAGGAATCCCACCGGCTGGACGACGACGCCCCACTTGGGCAGCCATCCCCACAGCAGTTCGCCCTGTCCCAGGACCATCTGGGTCAGGCTGAGCGTGCCGAACACCGCGAACACGCCGACCAGGTTCAGTCCCATCGTGATCTCGTAGGAGATCATCTGGGCCGCGCCGCGCAGGGCGCCCAGAAGCCCGAACGCGTTGTTCGAGGCCCAGCCGCCCAGGGCCACGCCGTAGATGCCGAAACCGCTGACCGCCAGGATGAACAGCATGCCGCTGTCCAGCGGGGCGATGGTGAACCACTCGCCCGGGCCGAACGGGATGACGGCGAAGGCGATCAGAACCGGGGAAAGCGCCAGCGCGGGCGCCAGGAAGAACATCAGGCGGTTCGCCCCGGCCGGGACGAAGTCCTCCTTTGTGAACGCCTTCAGCATGTCGGCAATCGGGTGCAGCAGACCCCAGGCGCGAACGCCGCCGATCTGGGCGCGATTCGGCCCCAGGCGGTCCTGGATCAGGGCCGACATCCGGCGCTCGACCCAGGTCAACAGCGCCCCCAGGACCAGCGCGAACACCACGCAGATCAGGATCACCTTGATCAGGGCGACCAGCAGGAATGTCCAGGTCATGAGGTCCGCTCCTTGGTCACTTCAGGGTGATGCCGTGGGGGCCAATGCCTTCGAACGCCAGTCCCGCCAGGGCGGGAATCGCCTGCGCAGCCTGGGCGAACGCCGCCACCGGGGTCGCGGGGGGCGTGACGTCGCCCAGCAGGACTCCCAGGGCCCCGACCCAGGCCGGCACCGACCGCGCGTCCCCGGGCGGCGTCACTGCCGAACGCACCCGCTGCAGGACGCCGAACTCGTTGACCCAGGAACCGTCCAGTTCGAAGGGCGACAGCGTCGGCAACGCGACACTGGACGCCTGGGCCAGCGCCCCGTCACGCGCCACGAACGCCACGGATACCTGGGTGCGGCCCATCGTCGCCGCCAGGGCGTCGGTCACTTCGTGATCATCGCCGAACACCACGAGACCGGTCGGCGAGCCGGCCAACGCCGCTTCGAGCGGCACGGGCGCGACCCCCAGGGCGTTCAGCGCCAGGGTCAGGCCGGCCCGGTTGGGCGCCTTGTCGGCGCGAATCAGCACGTCGTCCTGGAATCCAGCGGCACGCCCGCCGATGGCGAACCGGACGATGCCCGGACGCCCGTGGAACAGGGGCACCGCGGCCCAGACGTCCTCGATCGTCATCGAGGGCGACAGCACGACCAGCACGCGCGCCTCGGACGGCAGCGCGGACAGGCTTCGGGCCAGGGCGTCCAGCGCGGCGTCGGGCTGGGATGCCCGCCCCAGGACACGCGGGGCCTCCAGGCGACCCGAGGCGTACGCGTGGTAGGACAAGCGCCCCGCGTCGCAGGCCCAGAACTGGTTGACCGCGGGGTTCTCGCGGGGCACGACCCGCTGGACCTCGTTGCGGTACGTGTCGATGCGAATCGCGCAGCCGCGGCTGCACTCGGCGCAGACCGACTGGGTGCCGTGGGTGAACCACGCGCGGCACTTGAAACGGAAGTCGCGCGTCGTCAACGCGCCGACCGGGCAGACGTCGGCGGTACACATCGAGTAGGGGTGGTCCAGTTCCATGCCCGGGAACACGTCGATGTAGGTGCGCGCGCCGCGCTGGACCTGCTGGAGCTGGGGCGCCTTCGCGACCTCTTCGCAGACGCGGATGCAGCGCGTGCAGTTGATGCAGCGCTCGCCGTCGTAGACGATCTGGGGGCCCAGGATGCGGGCCTTGGCCTTGTGGAGCTTGCGGAACTCGTGGCGCGACGGCTTGTGGTCGTGCGCGAAGTACAGGTCCTGCAGGTCGCACTCGCCGGCCTGGTCGCAAATCGGGCAATCGACCGGGTGGTTCAGCAGGATGTACTCCAGCACCGCCCGGCGCGCCTCCAGCACCTTGTCCGTGCGGGTCTTGACCTCGAGCCCGTCGCAGCAGGTCTCGTAGCAAGACGGAACCAGCTTCGGGCTGCGGTTCGTTTCCACCAGGCACATCCGGCAGTTCGCCGCCACCGACAGGCCCGGGTGGTAGCAGAAGCGCGGAATGTCGATTCCCAGGCGGTCCGCGGCCTCGATGACCCGCGTGCCGGGTTCGACCGTGACCTCGACGTCGTCAATCTTCAGGGTGGGCATTCGCACCTCATCGCGTTCCGGGGACGTCGCCCCGGGCTTCACCGGTCGATCTCGCCGCCGATCATGTTGATCGAGTCGAACGTCGGAATGATGTCGGCGATCAGGCCTCCGACGACCATGCCCTTGAGCCCCTGCATCAGCGAGAAGCAGGGCGGACGCACGTGCAGCCGATACGGGTAGCCCGACCCGTCGGACACCGCGTAGAAGCCGACCTCGCCATTGCCGCCCTCGACGCTGTAGTACGCCTCGCCCGGCGGCACCTGGATGCCCTTCATGATCAGTTCGAAGTGGGCAATCATGCCCTCGATCGTGTTGTAGACCGCGTCCTTGGGCGGCAGGACGACGCGCCAATCATCGACGTTGACCGGCCCCTCGGGGATGTCCCGAATCACCTGGCGCAGGATGCGAACGGACTGGCGAATCTCCTCCAGCCGCACCAGATAACGGTCGTAGTTGTCGCCCTTGTGGCCGATGGGGACCTCGAAATCCAGACGGTCATAGACCAGGTACGGCGCGTGCTTGCGCACGTCGTAATCGACGCCCGCCGCACGCAGACAGGGGCCGGTGAAGCCCCAGGCCTTCGCCTCCTCGGGACCGATCACGCCCACGTCGTTGCATCGGTCGATGAACACGCGGTTGCGCGTCAGCAGCGCCTCGATGTCGGCCATCAGGCGCAGCACCTTCTTCTCGGCCGCCAGGTAGCGATCCTGCCAACCCTCGGGCAGGTCCCACCGCAGCCCGCCGACGCGCGTGTAGGCCGTCGTGACCCGGGCGCCGGTGATGAACTCGATCAGGAAGTACAGTTCCTCGCGGGCCTGGATCGCCCACAGGAACGGGGTGAAGCCGCCCAGCTCCAGCGACATCGCGCCGACCGCCGTCAGGTGGTCCGCGATGCGGGAGATCTCGCTGATGAACACGCGGACGTACTTGCAACGCTCGGTGATCTCGATGTCCAGCAGCTTCTCGACGACGCCCGCGTAGCCCACGTTGTTGATCAACGGCGACACGTAGTTCAGGCGATCGGTGTACGGAATGGCCTCGGTCCAGGTGCCGGCCTCGGCCATCTTCTCGAAGCCGCGGTGCAGGAACCCGATCTCGATGTCCAGATCCCGCACGGTCTCGCCATCCAGCGCGACCATCATCCGGACCGTCCCGTGCATCGCGGGGTGCGACGGCCCCATGTTGATCACGAGCGTCTCGTTCCTGACCTCTTCCGGGATGCGAGCGACGGACGCGGCCTGGTTCCCGTTCATGCGCGATTCCCCCTACTGGTCGGCCCCCGGCACCCGGTCCCCCTGCAGTCGAGGCATCTCGACCAGGGGCTGGTGGCCGCGGCGCGGGTAGTCCTTGCGAAGCGGGTACCCGACGAATTCAGGGTACAGCAGGATCCGCCGGAGGTCCGGGTGACCCTCGAACCGCACCCCGAACATGTCGAAGACCTCGCGCTCGGCCCAGGTCAGGCCTTTGTAAACGGCCGTGGCGGTGGGCACGACGGGATCGTCGCCCGAGGCGGGCACCTTCAACCGAACGATCGCCCCGTTCTTCAGGCTGCGCAGGTGGTACACGACCATGAAGCGCGGCCCCTCGGCGATCCGCCCCAGCGCCGGCACCGACTGGGTGTGGTACATCGGGTGCAGGGGGTCGGTGCGATCGACCGGCTTGGGCGCCAGGCCCAGCAGGTCCACGCAGGTGACGTCCAGGGGCAGGTCGAACGCCAGGTCCGGATCGTCCCGCAGGAACGTCAGCACCGGCTCCAGCCCCTGGGGGGTCAGCACGACGGTGTCATCGCCGTGATCCTGGTGGGAATCCAGCACGAAGTCCGGAAACTGGGCGCGGATGCGCGCCCCGGCGGTCTCAGTCATGGGCGTTGCTCCGGGCGGGGACGTTGTTCCGGGTCGGGGCGTCGAAGGCCCAGTCCAGGGCGCCCTTGCCCCAGACGTACCAGAGGCCTACGGCCAGGATGCCGACGAAGAGCAGGATCTCGACCAGGGCGATCGGTCCGAAAATCGGCGACTTCAACAGGTCGCGGTACACGACGGCCCAGGGGATCAGGAACACGGCCTCGATGTCGAAGACGACGAAGAAGATCGCGACGGCGTAGAACTTGACGTTGACGCGCTTGCGCGGCGAATCGACCGGGTCGGAGCCGCACTCGAAGGGCCCCATCTTGGCTTCCGACGGACGCTTGGGCCCCAGCAGCGCATTCAGCACCAGGATCACAAGCGCCAGCCCCACGGCGACGGCAATCGTCACCAGGACGGCCACGTACGGCAGGAAATCATTGCCCATTGGTGCCTCCGCAACCCCCGCCGGACCCGCCCCGGGGGGCCACTACACGTCCGACGCAAACTAGCAGAAGAATGGTCTGGGATCAATCTGGACGTTGGCGAAGCCAAGGGGCTGGAACCGGAAAGGAACGCGCCGGAACGGACTCGGTTACAATCCGGACACGTCAGGCGGGAACTCCCGGATGCCTCGAACGCCGTCACGCCTGTCCCGAACGCGCGCGACGCTGCTTTGCGCAGGTCTGGTCCTGGCGCTGGGCTCGGTCCGTCACTATCGGGACGACATCCATCCGGCCAACGAGTCGGCACGGGTCTATGCCGCGATGGCGATCGTGGATCACGGCACGGTCGCGCTGGACCCGGTGTTCGATCAGGTGGCTCCGGGATGGCGGCAGACGGGCAGACCCCCCAACCGCGACGTGGCCGTGCGCGGGGAACGGCACCTGCTGGACAAGGCGCCGGGCCTGACGCTGGCGGCGATACCGGTGGTCGCGGCGCTGCGGGTGCTGGGGCTGAACCCCGGATTCGCGGACCTGACCTGGCTGCTGTCCCTGCTGCTGTGCGCCCTGCCGACCGCCCTGTTCGGGGCGTTCCTGGCCGGACGGCTGCGGCGCGATCCGGCGACCACGGCCGCCCCGGGGTGGGTCGCGCCCGCACTGATTGTCGCGACGCCCTGGCTGGCATACGGAGGCATGTTCTTCGGGCACGCCCCGGCCGCGGCGCTGGTCGGTTTCGGAGCCCTGCTGGCCCCGGGCCCCCTGGGCGCGGACCGGGACTCCCCGGGACGGGGGGGGGCACGAGGCAGGATCGGCGG